>DDII01000077.1:9976-19368 GCA_002338445.1 Cellvibrionales bacterium UBA1854
GTCATGTAATACAACCCTAAAACTACGTCCTGGGAGGGAACAATTATGGGTTCACCTGAAGCTGGGGAGAGAATATTATTAGTTGACATCATCAAGGCTCTTGCCTCCATTTGAGCCTCTATTGTGAGAGGAACATGAACCGCCATTTGGTCTCCGTCAAAATCAGCGTTATAAGCGGCACATACCAAAGGATGTAAATTAATAGCTTTTCCTTCAATAAGAACTGGTTCAAAAGCCTGTATGCCAAGACGGTGGAGAGTTGGCGCACGATTCAACAATACCGGATGTTCCCGAATAACCTCATCAAGAATATCCCAGACAACCGCTTCTTCTCTCTCTACCATTTTTTTTGCCGCTTTTATGGTAGTTGCCAAACCCCTCAGCTCAAGTTTACTAAAAATAAAGGGTTTAAAGAGCTCCAAAGCCATGCGTTTTGGTAATCCACACTGATGTAGTCGGAGCGTTGGGCCAACTACGATTACCGATCGACCAGAGTAATCCACTCTTTTTCCTAACAAATTTTGGCGAAAGCGTCCCTGTTTTCCCTTAATCATGTCAGCTAGTGACTTCAGTGGACGCTTGTTGGACCCAGTGATTGCTCGCCCTCGGCGCCCATTATCTAAAAGCGCATCGACTGACTCTTGCAACATTCGTTTCTCATTGCGAACAATAATGTCCGGGGCACTCAGCTCTAAAAGTCGTTTCAAGCGATTGTTTCTGTTAATCACTCTCCGATACAAATCGTTCAAATCTGATGTCGCAAAACGTCCTCCATCAAGAGGAACTAATGGCCTTAAATCTGGCGGTAGCACCGGCAAAGCCTTTAAAATCATCCATTCAGGCTTGTTGCCGGAGCCATGAAACGCCTCCAGCAACTTTAGTCTTTTCGAAATCTTTTTAATTTTAGTTTCAGAACGCGTATTAGGTATTTCCTCTCGAATGGTAGCTATTTCGTCATCTAAATTAATTTCTCGTAACAATGACTGAATGGCATCTGCTCCCATTAAGGCCACAAATTCATCTCCAAACTCACCCATTGCCTCAAAGTATTCTTCGTCCGTTAGAAGTTGACCTTTTTCAAGAGTCGTTAACCCAGGATCAGTGACAACGAACGATTCAAAGTAGAGGACTCTCTCTATCTCCCGAAGGGTCATATCAAGCATGAGTCCAATGCGAGATGGTAACGATTTCAGGAACCATATGTGAGCAACAGGACAAGCCAATTCAATATGACCCATTCGCTCTCTTCTAACTTTTGTAAGAGTTACTTCTACCCCACACTTTTCACACACAATACCTCGATGCTTCATACGTTTATATTTACCGCACAAACACTCATAGTCTTTGACAGGACCAAAAATTTTTGCACAAAAAAGGCCCTCTCTCTCTGGCTTAAATGTCCTATAGTTAATTGTTTCAGGTTTCTTCACCTCACCAAATGACCAAGATCGGATCATCTCTGGAGAAGCTAAACTAATTCGCAAATTGTCAAATTCGCTACTTTGATCTTTTTGCTTGAGCAGATTCACAAGGTCTTTCAAGACTTATCCTCCAAATAAAAAATTAGTTCCCGCAGCTATCAAGCAGCTGCAAAGAGTTCAAGCCAAGCTATTCCTGCTCCAGCTCAATGTTAATTCCTAAAGAACGTATTTCTTTGACCAAGACGTTGAATGATTCCGGCATACCTGGTTCCATACGGTGATCTCCGTCTACGATATTTTTATACATTTTGGTTCTACCAACGACGTCGTCAGATTTTACCGTAAGCATTTCTTGCAAGGTATAGGCTGCCCCATAGGCTTCCAATGCCCAGACCTCCATTTCTCCGAACCGCTGCCCGCCAAATTGCGCCTTACCCCCCAAGGGTTGCTGCGTAACCAAACTGTAGGACCCTGTAGATCGAGCATGCATCTTATCATCCACCAGATGATTAAGCTTTAGCACGTACATATAACCAACGGTGACAGGTCGATCAAATTTATCGCCTGTCCGACCATCATAAAGATCGCATTGCCCAGATTCAGATAAATCGGCAAGAGATAGTAGTTTCTTAACTTCAACCTCATTCGCGCCGTCAAAAACAGGAGTTGCAATTGGAACGCCATGCCGCAAGTTCGATGCTAATTCAAGCACTTCTGCATCCGACAATGTTGCCAAGTCAGTTTTGAACACTGCATCGCCAGTGTCATAAATCTCTTGTAGAAAGCGACGGATATTAACCAGCTGTGCCTGCTCTCTGAGCATTTTATCTATCTTTACCCCAAGACCCTTTGCAGCCATTCCCATATGGGTCTCCAATATTTGACCCACATTCATCCTAGAGGGCACCCCCAGCGGATTTAAAACAATATCAACTGGCACCCCATCAACGTCATAAGGCATATCTTCAACAGGTTTTATCACTGATATGACACCCTTGTTACCGTGCCGTCCAGCCATCTTATCTCCGGGCTGAATTCTGCGTCTTACTGCTAGATAAACTTTTACAGTTTTCAAAACTCCGGGAGCCAAATCATCTCCACTTTGAAGCTTCCGCTTTTTTTCCTCGAAGCGTTCATCAAGCAAAGCACGTCGCTCTTGAAGCTGCTCTTTTGCCTGAGCAAACTGCTCATTTATTTCGGGCGATTCCATTCGGATATCGAACCAATCGTCCGCTGAGAACTGTGCAGCTGTCTCGGCATCAATAATAGAACCTTCGGCTATACCCCTCGCTTTTATCACCGGAGCTCCATCAACAGCTGCAAAAAGCCGAGCTAGAGTGGCATTCTCAACTATTCGATACTCATCATTTAAATCTTTTTGGAACTGATCTAGCTCCATCTTTTCTATATCTAAAGAGCGTTGGTCCTTATCAAGTCCGTCTCTTGTAAAAACTTGCACATCAATTACGGTGCCTTTTGTACTGGTTGGAACACGCAAAGAGGTGTCTTTAACATCAGACGCCTTCTCACCAAAGATGGCTCTTAAAAGTTTCTCCTCTGGGGTGAGCTGGGTTTCACCTTTAGGCGTAACCTTCCCCACCAAAATATCACCAGCAGAAACCTCTGCACCGATGTAAACGATACCTGATTCATCAAGCCGTGAAAGTGCAGCTTCTCCCACATTTGGTATATCCGCAGTTATATCCTCTGAACCGAGCTTCGTATCTCTCGCCACGCAAGTTAGTTCCTGAATGTGGATTGTTGTAAAACGATCCTCTTGCACCACCCGCTCCGAGATTAAAATTGAGTCCTCAAAGTTGTACCCGTTCCACGGCATGAACGCTATGCGCATATTTTGACCGAGCGCCAATTCCCCTAAATCTACAGAGGGCCCATCAGCGAGAACATCTCCACGGGAAATTTGATCGCCGTGCTTGACAATCGGTCGCTGATTGATACATGTATTTTGATTTGACCTTGTGTACTTTGTTAAATTGTATATGTCTACTCCGGCTTCTCCTTGCTCCACTTCAGATTCACTTACTCTCACAACTATCCGAGCAGCATCAACGCTCTCAACTATCCCACCTCTAAGGGCCACTTTACAAACACCCGAGTCGCTAGCTACTGTTCTTTCAATGCCGGTTCCGACTAAGGGGGCCTCTGCTATGAGAGTTGGAACTGCCTGTCGCTGCATATTGGAACCCATGAGTGCTCGGTTGGCGTCATCATGCTCTAAGAACGGTATTAAAGAAGCGGCCACAGAAACCACCTGATGCGGGGAAACATCCATATAATCGACTTCTTCAGGAGATTTTACCGTAAATTCGTTCTGGTGACGCACTGTTACTAAATCTTCAGACAATTTATCGGATGTATCCAATTTAGAAGATGCTTGAGCAATCACAAATTGTGATTCATTAATTGCTGACAAATATTCAATCTCACTCGTTACACGTCCACCCTCTACTTTCCTGTAAGGCGTTTCAATAAATCCGTAACTGTTCGTCCTTGCATAAGTAGCTAGAGAGTTGATAAGACCGATATTGGGTCCTTCAGGGGTCTCGATAGGACATACCCGACCGTAGTGAGTTGGATGGACATCTCTGACTTCAAATCCAGCCCGCTCACGAGTCAACCCTCCGGGCCCTAAAGCAGAAACGCGACGTTTGTGAGTTATTTCTGATAACGGATTATTTTGATCCATAAACTGAGACAACTGGCTTGATCCGAAAAATTCTTTCATCGCTGCCGCCACCGGTTTAGCATTGATTAAATCCTGTGGCATTAAACTTTCCGACTCGGCGACCCCCAAACGCTCTTTGACAGCTCGTTCCACTCGAACTAACCCAACTCTGAACTGATTTTCTGCCATCTCACCAACGGAGCGAATTCTGCGATTTCCGAGGTGATCAATATCATCAACGGCTCCTTTACCATTTCTTATATCAATCAACATTTTCATGACATCGGCAATATCAGATGTCTCCTTGTATAAATCTGCTAACTCTTGAGCCTCATCAGTTTTTAAGTTTGAAAAATATCGATTATCATAGAGAATTCCAGAACCATCCTCATCAGCGCGTCCGAGACGTCGGTTAAATTTCATCCTGCCAACTCCGGAAAGATCATATCGCTCGATATTAAAGAACAGATTATAAAAAAGGTTCTCAGCTGATTCTTTAGTTGGAGGTTCTCCAGGGCGCATCATTCTATAAATTTCTACTAGCGCCTCCAATTGGGTGCGAGAGGGATCTGTACGAAGGGTATCAGAAATGAACGGGCCACAGTCTAAATCATTGGTATAAAGCGTGTCAATTTTGAAGATACCCGCATTGACTAAAGTCTTTAAATTTTCAGCATTAATTTCAGTGTTGCATTCAAACAATAATTCACCAGTTTCCGGATCTTCAATATCTTTTGCCAAACGGCGTCCCAACAAATATTCATCCGAGACCTCTAAGGTTGTCACCTCATTTTTTGCTAGTTGACGGATATGTCTAGCGGTAATGCGCCTACCTTTTTCAACAACTACATTTCCGTTATTGTCTTTAATTTCAAAAACAGCTATTTCACCCCTTAATCTTTCGGGATCTAAATCAAGAAAAAAAACATTATTCCTGTAATTGAATGTACTAGTATCAAAAAAAGACTCGAGGATTTCTTCGCTAGAGTATCCTAATGCGCGCAGTAAAATAGTAGCTGGCAACTTTCTTCGTCGATCTATCCGAACATATAACAAGTCTTTGGGGTCAAATTCGAAGTCTAACCAAGATCCTCTGTATGGAATTACTCTGGCGGTATATAAAAGTTTGCCCGATGAATGCGTTTTACCTTTGTCATGATCAAAAATTACTCCCGGGGAACGATGTAGCTGAGACACAATAACTCGTTCTGTGCCATTGATAACAAAGGTTCCATTATCTGTCATGATGGGAATTTCACCTAAATACACCTCTTGCTCTTTGATATCTTTGATCGCTTTATTTGACGACTCTTTATCGTAAATTAAAAGCCGGACTCTGACTCGGAGGGGCACCGAAAATGTAGCGCCACGTAATTTACATTCATCCACCTCAAAAGCGGGTTTTCCAAGCACATAATCTACGTATTCGAGCGCTGCAAAACCGGCATATCCGACAATTGGAAATATTGAGCTAAGCGCTGCATGAAGCCCAGTATTCTCCCTCGCCTCTTTGGCTAAGCCTAACTGCGTGAAATTTTTATAAGAATCTAATTGAATTGATAATAAATAAGGCAAGTCCATTACATTTGGCAATTTACCAAAATTCTTTCGGATTCGCTTTTTTTCAGTAAAAGTATATGCCATGCTCTTTCCTCAAAAAAATGTAATAGCGCCCAAACAACTGCTTAGGCCGCTTAACAAAACAAACACTAATTTTTTCTGTATCAGACTTGAAATGAGGGTATTTATTTAAGCTCTACGCTTGCTCCAGCCTCTTCAAGTTGTTTTTTTGCATCCTCTGCATCTTCTTTCGAAAGACCCTCTTTTACAGTTGAGGGCGCCCCATCGACCAACCCCTTGGCTTCTTTCAGGCCCAAACCTGTTATAGCACGCACCGCTTTAATTACATTGACCTTTTTGTCTCCAACTGCACTAAGAACCACATCAAATTCAGTCTGTTCTGCAGCAACATCCTCTGCTGTTGCCTCTGGGGCAGCTGCTATGGCAACCGAGGCTTGAGCCGAGACACCAAATTTTTCTTCCATTGCACTCACTAGCGCTACCACATCCATTACGCTCATCTCACTGATTGCATCCAATATTTCTTCATTTGATAGGGCCATTTAGGATCTCCTTGTGTTTATAAATTAATTTGAAGACTTTCAAGCAGCTTGTTCTTTGGTGTCCCGAATTGCCGCCATTACTCGCGTTACTTTTGTTGGAATTTCATTTACAGTTCGAACTAGTGTGTTCACTGGAGCCAGGGTAACGCTGACTAACATTCCCAGCGCTTCAATACGCGTGGGCAAGTTCGCCAAAACGTCCACTTGAGCACCCTCAAGAAGTTTTCCCGCAATCGAAAGCGCCTTAACTTGGAAATTTTCGTTTGACTTTGCAAAATCCTTGAGCAAACGTGCCGCCGCCCCTGGATCATCCATTGAAAAAGCGAACAAGGACGGTCCCTTAAGTTTATCTTCAACGCACTCGAAATCAGTGCCCTCGAATGCCCTCCTGGCAAGAGTGTTACGCACAATACAAATTCGCACATTCATCAGTCTGGCATCGGCTCGTAATTTAGTAATGTCAGACACGCTTACCCCTCTAGCATCGGCAATGACTAGAGACAATGCTGTCTCTGCTGTGGAATGAACATCTGTTACGATAGATTTTTTTTCGTCAAGAGTCAGTGGCATATTTTTCGGTCCAATCCTTCGTTTTCATCTAGCTGCAACATAAATGTCACGCCATAAGTTTGAGTTCGTTGCCGGCGGATTTTCGCCGAAACCGCACAATCTTCACAGGTTACTAGTTTCAACTCAGTCTGGTTAAACATGATAAGTACCTATGATCTATGAAAGTTAGCGTAAAATAACGCAATTTGAAATTTATAATTCAAGCAGAGTCTAGCACTCCTACACATTGAGGGATGTTTTGTCAACCATGATTCCGGGACCCATAGTTGACGATAGGGTAATTTTTTTCATATAGACTCCTTTCGAGGACGCAGGCTTCGCCTTCAACAAATCTGAAATAAATGCCTCTAGATTATTCCTCAATGAATGTATATCGAAAGACACTACACCGATACCTCCGTGCACAATTCCATTTTTATCGGCTCTATAACGGATTTGTCCCGACTTTGCATTACGCACTGCTTCTGCAACGTTTGGCGTGACAGTGCCCGATTTCGGGTTAGGCATCAAACCCCGAGGACCTAGCACCTTTCCAAGCATACCTACAACCCTCATAGCATCTGGGGACGCAATTACTACGTCAAAATCTAAAGTTCCCTCCTTAACCCCGGAAGCTAGATCTTCCATACCAACCAGTTCCGCACCTGCTCCCTTAGCCGCCTCAGCCGCTTCACCTTGAGCGAAAACACACACTCTGACGTCTTTTCCCCTGCCATTAGGCAGAGTAGTCGCTCCGCGGACCACTTGGTCTGATTTTCGCGGATCGACACCTAAATTTATTGCCACATCCACTGACTCGGTGAACTTCACAGTTGCGAGCTCTTTCAGCAATCGCAACGCCTCATCAACATCATAAACTTTTGTCCGATCGACCTTGCGATCACTGACACCACGTCTTTTGGAGTTTCTGGGCATTCAAACCCCCTCTACATCGAGACCCATTGATCTCGCAGAGCCCGCGATAGTGTTTATCGCCGCTTCTAAATTAGCCGATGTCAAATCTGGATTTTTTATGTTAACAATTTCAACAAGCTGCTCCTTGGTCACAGATCCCACTTTCTTACTATTGGGCTCGCCACTGCCACTTTTTACTCCAGCCGCCTTTTTGAGCAAATAAGATGCGGGAGGAGTCTTCATTTCAAACGTAAAACTACGATCAGCAAACACAGTTATTACAACAGGGACCGGTGCTCCAGCATCAAGGCCCTGAGTCTGTGCGTTAAAACCCTTACAGAATTCCATTATATTGACCCCGTGTTGTCCTAGAGCCGGACCAACCGGAGGACTTGGGTTAGCCTGTCCAGCTGGCACTTGAAGTTTAATATACGCTTGTACTTTTTTCGCCATTAATAATGCCTCACCTCTAAATCTTTACCTCTCAAAGAAACCCTTTCACTATTTCACTAAATAGACGCGTCGTCATTTGTTGTGAATTCACACTACTTTCATGATGGTCATTTCGCACAACCTATTGACACCTTTGGGTCTATGACTTCTGCACTTGAACAAAATCTAACTCTACCGGAGTTGATCTTCCAAAAATAGAAACTGCTACCCGAAGTTTACTTTTGGAGTAATTCACTTCTTCAACAACGCCATTAAAATCGTTAAAGGGTCCATCACAGACCCTCACCATCTCCCCAGGCTCAAACATCGTTTTGGGACGAGGTGCCTCCTCGGAATCCTGCATACGTTGCAAAATTAACTCTGCCTCTCTGTCAGAGATAGGTGCAGGCTTATCCGCTTTACCACCTATAAACCCCATAACTCTCGGCGTTTCTTTTACTAAGTGCCAAGTTTGATCGTCCAATTCCATCTGAACCAATACATATCCTGGAAAGAACATACGCTCGCTTGTGCGCTTTTGCCCATCTCGCATCTCCACTACTTCTTCAGTAGGCACCATAATTTCACCAAAACGATCGTCCAGACGGTGCAGTTTGACTCTGTCTTGAAGGGCCAAGGCTACTTTCTTTTCATAACCTGAGTAAGCATGCACTACGTACCAACGCATTAAAATCTTATTTCCTTATGCCATAATCAGAGATGCTAACCAACTCAGCAGTGAATCAATTCCCCATAAAATTAAAGCCATGAGCATTATCACTGCAACTACAATCAAAGTCGTTTGATTTCTTTCATCTTTGGATGGCCAAATCACCTTCCGCCACTCTGTTTTTGCACCTAAAGCCAATTCCCATGTGGCCAACCCCTTTTGAGTATGAAAAGCAATAACAGCACACAAGGCCAATACCAGCAGAAATGCTAGTGCACGAAAAAATAGCGATTCAGCGCTATAGTACCAGTTACCGTAAACGGCGGCTACAACCAACCCAAAAACTAAACTCCATTTAATCCAATCGTAGCGGTGACTCTGATTTTGCACATCTCCACTCATTTTTAAAATTTTACTCCAAAGGTTATTTGGCAGGCCAGGAGGGACTCGAACCCCCAACAGTCGGTTTTGGAGACCGATGCTCTACCAATTGAACTACTGGCCTTATGTCTTCAATCACCCTAAGTCCCAGCGCTCCGCTGCTGCTGTAACAGATAAGAGACCTTTCAACAATTTTTTTGGCCCTCAATAACTAC
>DDII01000022.1 GCA_002338445.1 Cellvibrionales bacterium UBA1854
AGCGCTTGCATAATTGGGACTGCAATCGTTTCTCATGACATTCCGATGATTCTCGCAGTGTTGTTAGGTGTTTTTTCTGGGACTATAACGGGCTTCTCAAGCGGGTACTTAATTGCTCGATTTAGCTTACCAGCTTTTATAGTTACGCTGGGAATGTTAGAAGTTGCAAGGGGTATTGCATATCTTAGCTCAGATTCGCAGACGGTTTATGTTGGGTCCGATATCCAGAAATTAGCGTTGCCAATTACTGGCATAGGTATATCCATATCAATGATAATGGCCTTACTAGTGGTGATTTCTGCGCACTTCGTGTTAACTCGCACCATATTTGGTCGGTATATTATTGCAATAGGCACCAGTGAGACAGCAGCGCGCATCTCGGGTATTAAAGTTAGACCTTACACAATTGGAGTCTTCACATTATCAGGAACTTTGGCTGGACTCGGTGGACTTTTTAACCTTGCATATATCGGTTCGGCAGATCCAAACACCGGTATAGGCTTGGAACTGTCTGCTATCGCCGCTGCGGTGATCGGTGGGACGAGTCTGATGGGAGGCCGGGGTTCCATTATAGGTGCCTTCATAGGTGTTTTGATTATAGCGGTCCTCCAAAATGGGTTGGCGCAGTTGGGACTTTCAGAGCCTTCAAAGCGAATTATTACTGGGTTAGTGATAATTTTTGCAGTTTTAGCGGATCGTTTTAGAAGAGGGCTAAATAGGACAGATACCTGACAATGCTGACTTGGTATTTTTAATTAATTGTGGTATTGGCGGTCCAAAATAGAGGCTTTAATGGTCAATTGCTTGAGAAATTGCTCCTTTTTGCGCTGTACTATAGCTAAGGTTTCAGGTTGCAAAGCTGCGACATTTTTGGTCTCTCCGATATCATTTTTCAGATCCGTTAAGATCGGTGGATCATGAAGTATTCGGTTTTTGTCAAATGGATCTGCGGTCACGAAATGTAATTTACTCATGCCCACTCGAAATGCCCTAAGCTCCGAGCCGCTGTAATATGGGATAAATTGTCTTGGACTATCTCGACCTGTTGTCAGAGTAATTGATAAGTCAAAGCTATCCTGCGCTTCTTTGGAATGTTCAATACCCGCTAGACTGAGAAATGTGTTGTAAATATCGGTTTGCGCACCGAGTTCGTTTGAGATTCCTTGCTGGATTCGTGGTCCTTTAAAAATTGTCATAACCCTCACACCGCCTTCGTATGAGGTTCCTTTCCCGCCCCTCAGCGGTGCAGCTGAGCCGGCATGATCTTTGTATCGCAACCATGGCCCATTATCGCTGGTAAAGACGATGTATGTGTTATCTACAATATGCGCTTTTTCAAGTGCTCGCATAACTGCTCCAAGGCTCCAGTCAATTTCTTCAAGTACATCACCATACAATCCTTTGACACTTTTATTTACAAAGGGTTGCGAGCTGAAAAGGGGAACATGAGGCATGCTGTGTGATAGCAACAAGAAGAAAGGTTTCTTGGCATTTGCGGTACGGCGAATGAATTCAATGGATTCCTTGGTGTAGCGCTGGGAGAGCTGAGTTTGGTCGGCAGGCCTTTCTATTATTTCGTCGTTAAATGAGTTATTTGAAATGCGGACACTGCGTTGCAGAGGGACATGCCAATCAGAATTCTGCGGATGCATTATCCTCTGATTTAATATTGGGCCAACAATTTCCCATTTTTTTCCTACCAATGCCGGCTCTTGAAAGATATTGGTGGAGGTGATTCCCTCAACTTCCCAATCCATATCATTAGAGTAGGGTATACCCAGCCATTCATCAAACCCGTGCCGAGTCGGTAACGCAAAGCTGGCGTCCCCTAAATGCCACTTGCCAAAAATGGCCGTAGCATAGTCGTTTTGTTGGAAAATTTCAGGGAGGGTTATATATTCTTGGGGTATGCCTTTAGCACTTCCTGGCCAGAAAACTGATATTTGGTCTCCATAGAGGCCACTTCTTACCGGAAGATTCCCGGTAAGTAACGCGCCTCGACTCGGACTGCAAACTGATGATGTCGCATAAAAATCAGTCCAACTTTGTCCCGACGCTACAAGTTGATCGATGGCGGGGGTGTTTAGTTTTTGGTCCGAAAAGATACCCAAATCTGAATAGCCAAGATCGTCTATGTAGATAATTATGAAGTTAGGTCGTTTTTTTTGAGTACCCCAGGATTGGAATGTAGTGCCAAGTAGAGCAATTAATAGCAATATGGAAAAAAAGTTTTTCTGGATAACCATACGCCATACTTTATCACATTGTCTTTTTGGTGGTAGTGGTAGTGGAAATTTACTTTTTCACCACGATTGTGTGATTCGCACAGGTGGCGACACTCGATGGGTGCCAATCCACTTGGGAAGCTCAATTGGTCAACTCCACTGTGTCATACATCGATTTTTTGTTAAGACCTGGTAACAAGCCCGATAACTAAATTAATCTTGTTGAAATTGATCATTGGTTAATTGTCACCCCAACTGAGTCTCGAAAAATAAGCTGAGTGTCGATCGTTGCCTCCGCAGAAATGCCTGAAAAAAAATGGTAGACGGATTTGAATTTGTCAGAGGGTGGGCCAAATTCAGAATTGATAAAGGATTATTGACCTCATGCTATATCCTTTTGCCAAAGTATTTGTTTTTAAACTGAAGTGTAAAACAATTCTTTTACACCAGCTTTTTAATTCAAAATTTAATTCTATCAACAGCGTCTGAAATTTTTATATTAGCCTTTGTGATTATTTTTAGATTATGTTTGTTCACGTTTTGCCTCTCATCCAATAAACCGTAACGCCGTGCTCTATTGAGATGAAAAGCCCCGCAGAGATGAAAACCTATGCATCCCGGATTGTTAAAAACTTTCCACAAAATTTCTGCATACCATGCGCCATCGTTTACAGAAATTTCTCCTGGCTTTGTATCCCACTTGATTTTTGCTGAGTCGGCCAACAGAACCGGTTTTCCGGTTTCGTGAAAGAAAAATTTTAGCGTTTTTACTGGATTAACGAAGTCCTGAAAAGAGAGGATGTCGACATACGGTAATGCTGCTTTGACAACCTGCATAGAAATGGGGGCATTGCCCTCATACCGATCACCCAAGATAAGGTGATGCTTGTCATACCGACGGATCGCATCATAAATGGTTTTATAGTACTGCGTGGCGAGTTGCCTTACTGCCTTTAGACCATTTTTTGTATCCAAGAGGCTAGGGTCAATAATTGGCCCTCGCCACTGGTTGTGAGGACGGGTATGTATCCAGGTGGGACAATCGCTGAAGAAATATCCT
>DDII01000058.1:0-17143 GCA_002338445.1 Cellvibrionales bacterium UBA1854
TGAGATGTCAAATGCTACTAATGTTGAAACTTTGATCAACTCCATGCCTCAGGTTGTCGGGGGAACTGATAGAACCTCTAATTTTGGATTCGGCCTCGCATCAGCTGAGTTGAGAGGTTTAGGCTCTCAGAGAACACTGGTATTACTCAATAGCAAGAGGTTTGTGCCAAGCATTGCAGACGGCAGTACAGTCGATCTCAACTTCATCCCCATAGGTCTGATAGACCGTGTTGAAGTTCTAACCGGTGGTGCGTCTGCAGCATATGGATCGGATGCTATGGCGGGAGTTATTAACTTTATTCTCAAAGAAAACATTGAAGGCTGGGAGGTGAATTTCGGGACTGAGGCTACGTTTGACCAGCTAGATGCGGGAATCACAAATTTCAACATTACTAATGGCGGAAATTTTGCCTCTTACCGCGGGACTTACATGGTTCATTTCGATGCAACTAACCGATCAGTGGTCAAGTACTCAGACAGAGAGCTGACGGAATCAAGGCTCCTGGACCGATATGACGAAAATGGTGCTGCAATTGGTTTCCGGAATCAGGGTCTTCAGGACGCATTCGGCGGCACACAATTCCCTGGAACGTCAGATACCGGTTTTTTCGATGCCAGGGTCTTTGGACTTCTTGGCAGTCCGCTCGGGTCATTCGGTGAGGGGGGTATTATCCAGCCTCTAAATCCTGCTACTCTTCCTAACCTCAATACTGAAAATTCGTTACAACAGGCTCAAAAACGTAACGCCCTCCTAGCAAACTTTACCTTCGATGTGACCGATCAAATGAGTATTTATGGCGACCTTACTTGGAGCACAAGTGAAGTACCTGGTACTATGGGACCACCAGCTATAGGATGGCCGTCCAGCCAGACACCATTCTCGATTGACGGAAATCCCTTTGTCGATTCCTCATTTCAACCGACGCTCGGCAGAGTGTTGGGAACTCGGTATGAACCCGTCTCTCAGGAGCAACAACAAACTGTTCGATCATTACTTGCGAGTAACAACTTTTTTGAGCTTGCTGGAGCAATCAACAGTATTGCAGCCTCCGTTGGTCCATCGGCATTTCAAGAATTAAATCGATGCTTTTTGGGTCGGCCAGCCGACATTTCCTATTACGCAGGAAATATAGCTAGCGGAGGTTTTCCAGTTCTGATTCAAGATGATAACCAAAATTGTATCGGTGATATTGGCTCTGCAGGGTTCTACGAGTATAACATTCCGGGATGGCTTGGTAGATGGATGTCAGAGATGGATAATACTTCTTGGACAAGTGACTATGAGGTCATGCAAATAGAATTTGGCGTGGAAGGTAGCTTTTCTGATAGCTGGGGGTACGACTTTTATGTCCAAAGGGGAGAAGTTACCAGTGATGTTACCGTGACTCCGCTCATTAATAACGAAAAGCTTCAAAGAGCTCTGATGGTACGCGAAAGTGTGCCCGGGTCTGGTGTTGCTGAATGTATTCCTTCAACTGTTGAAAATTCACCATGTGTTCCGATGAATATTTTCGGAGCAGGTAACGTATCCTCCGAAGCGGTCGCTTATATCTCTGAGGATGGAACTCAAACCACCACCAATACTCAGACCGTAATATTCGGAACAATTTCTGGAAACACAATGGGATGGTTTGAGATGCCATTGGATGCTGGCCCCATTGGTGCAGCAATTGGATTTGAGTACCTGAAAAATAGAACAGAGGGAACCCGAAATTCTATCATGGATCCCGGTGCTTTTAGCGGATGGCACAACGTCCCCGGTGTTGTTAATGCTCAGATTGATAGCACTTCATTCTTCTCTGAACTACTTGTGCCGCTCGCTAGCGGCCTGCCTGGGATAGATTTTCTTGAGCTTGAACTCGGATTTAGAGCATCAAACCACTCTCAAACAGGCAATTCTACAAGTTACAAAACAGCGGTCTCGTACTACCCCACCGAAGATCTGCAAATTAGGGCATCTTTTAATGAAGCTTTCAGGTCACCGAGCATGGCCGAGCTTTTTGTACCTATTGTATACAGAGACGGAGTTAATGACCCCTGCGCTCGCTATTTTTGGAGGCCTGCACTGGCTCCTCAGTCCAAGTGTGAGGCAACCGGGGTTCCGCCGGCAAATTTTGATACTCCAAGCATTGCTGTATTTGATGTAGACAGAAACTTTGGCGGAAATCCCGATTTGGCTGAAGAAACTGCCGGCACTTTTTCTACTGGTTTTGTCTGGACTCCATACGATATTGACGGCCTTTCGATCAGCGTCGATTATTTCGACATTGAGATTGAAAATTTTATAGACTTTAATCCTTATAGGTACAGGATGCCCGGTACTGTGGGCTTTGTGGGAGAGTGCTATAACCCGCTTAATGACGGTGGTAGAATAGCTTTCGCTTGTAAAAATCTCACGCGAGACGCCTCTGGGCGACTCATAGAGGTGTTTACCGGTTATGATAATATCGGTACGCATAAATTATCTGGTTTTGATATCAATCTGAATTACCAATTCGATCTCTTTGACGGAATCGCAAACGTTGTTTATGTGGGCACTAAGCTGCGAGAACGCTCGATAGATAGTCGGATTCTTAGCGCGAAAGAATCGAGCTGTCTTGGAACCTTTAATGATGACTGCGGTCTAACCACACCGATTCCAGAATTCAAGCATAGAATGACGGTAGACTGGTCTTATGATGCATGGACACATCAGATTGTTTGGAAGTACCTCTCTGCTATCGAGGACGGAGACGACGATATTGACTATGTGACCGAATCTACAGGCGGGTATTCCACTCTCGATGCCTCGTCAATTTATGACACCTTCACAGGAATTCAATTCGTAGTTGGAGTTAAAAATCTTCTGGATGAGCAGGCACCAATAATTGGAAGTAATATCCAGCTCAATAATGAAGTCGGGTCCACAAACACATACCCATTACTCTACGATGTGTTTGGAAGAACTATATTCGTCAAGATCAAGTTAGAATTTTAATCTACATGGCTTACGCGCTTTTGTTAAACTAAGTCACCAGGCTCAGCGGGAACGCGGTCCTATCGAGAGCTTTTCGCATTATAAAGGAAGAGGTCACACCACTAACACCTGCGATGCGAGTTATTTTTCCGAGGAGAAAATCGTGGTAACGGTCCATATTTGGTACAACCACTTTAAGTTGGTAGTCGGCGTCATGACCTGTGATCAGATAACATTCGAGGACCTCATCATACAGGGAAACGGTGCGTTCGAAATTATCGAACCGCTCCTGTGTGTGCTGATCCATTCGAATATGCAATATAGCTGTCAGATGTAAATTTACAGTTCGCTCATTTAGACGTACAACCCAATCTCGAATGACGCCATGTTCCTGAAGACTTTTAACGCGTCGAGAACATGGTGCTGGTGTTAAACCAACTTTTTCGGCTAGCTCTTGATTCGATTGACTTCCATCCTTTTGTAATTCCCTTAATATATGTAAATCATAACGATCAAGCTGAAAGCTGCTCATACCTAGGTTTTTCCGTAAAATTTAATATATATCATTATAACGCAATTATATTGCGCTTATATCGAAATTTATGCAATATTTAATATATAATTGCGTAAAATATGTTTTATAATTGTAGACAATTAAAAACTCTAATTCTAACGCAAGAATAGCAAGATGCGGAAATAGGGAACTGGTTATGTTTGATCACACAAAATATATTCCGTTTACGCCAATTGCACTGCCAGGTCGGTCATGGCCGGATCAGCAAATTCGTAAAGCTCCTTCCTGGTGTAGTGTCGACCTCCGCGATGGTAATCAAGCCCTCATCAATCCCATGGGCGTAGAGCAAAAAATGAATATGTTTGATCTCCTCGTAAAGATTGGATTTAAGGAAATTGAGGTCGGCTTTCCCTCAGCATCGCAACCAGACTTCGATTTTGTGCGAAAACTTATTGACGAGGAACGAATCCCTACTGATGTGACCATTCAAGTGCTTACCCAAGCTAGGAAGGAGCTAATCGAGCGGACATATAAAGCTTTAAAAGGTGCTACTCGGGCTATTGTTCATGTCTATAATTCAACATCAACCGTCCAACGTGATCAGGTCTTTGCATTACCGCCCGAGGGTATTATAAATATTGCCGCCCAAGGCGCCAAGTGGGTAAAAGAATGTGCGATGCGCTACCCCAAAACTGACTGGATCTTTCAATATTCACCCGAGAGCTTCACAGGGACAGATAGCACTCATGCAATTGCTGTTTGTAATGCCGTGCTTGACGAGTGGAGACCGGAGCTCGGGCAAAAAGTTATTCTAAACCTTCCTGCAACAGTTGAGATGTCTACGCCGAACGTATTTGCGGACCAGATAGAATATTTTTGTCGAAATTTAACCAGGCGAGAGCATGTAATAATTAGTCTTCACACCCATAATGACCGTGGATGCGGTGTGGCAGCCGCTGAGTTAGGAATATTAGCGGGTGCAGATCGCATAGAGGGAACACTTTTGGGTAATGGAGAGCGCACCGGTAATATGGATATAGTAATCATGGCAATGAATCTTTACTCGCAAGGTATCAATCCTCAGCTAAATCTTTCAAATATCGTTGAAATCATTGATGTGGTGGAAGACTGTACCAATATAGGCATCGCTCCTCGCCACCCTTGGGCAGGCGAGCTTGTTTATACCGCCTTCTCAGGGAGTCACCAGGATGCGATTCGAAAATCGATTCAGTATCACAAAGAACACGATCAATCATTCTGGAACGTAGCATACCTGCCAATTGATCCAAGGGATATTGGCAGACGCTACGAGGCGGTAGTCCGGATTAATAGCCAAAGTGGCAAAGGTGGTGTTGCGCTCGTGCTCGAACGTGACTACAACATTGAACTGCCTAAGTGGATGCAAATTCAGCTCAGCAAAGTTGTTCAGGCTAAGGTTGAGAAAACCGGTCGAGAAATTTCTTCAAAAGATATTAAAGCGCTCTATGAAAACTACTTTGTAAAGGTTGACGATGAGTGGAATCTAAAGTATTACCATCTGCAGCATAACCAACAACAGGTCGATGCCCAATTTTCGGTGGGTAACAAAAGCTTCAAGGGTCGAGGAGCCGGTGTGCTTGAGGCTCTCTGTAGTGCACTGAGCGATCAATTTGGATGTGACATACAGATCTTACAGTTTGACCAACACGCAGTCGGCTCAGGTAGTGATGCCGAAGCGCAAAGCTCGATTAAAGTCAAAGTTGGTACTGAGTCATTCTTCGCGTCTGCCACCTCCAGCGATTCGAGCGCTGCATCCTTGCAGGCACTATTAACTGCTTTTTCAAAGACACAAACAGCATCCTCAGTGCTTGGAGTCGCTTAAACAACCCTCCCTCGATTCAGTATATTTCTTGGATCCAAAGCTTGCTTTAAGGTTCTCATGAGCGCGATCTCAGCGTCACTTCGTGACAACCTCAAGTAATTTTTTTTAAGAACTCCTACCCCATGCTCCGCCGTGATTGCACCGCCGAACTTTCCGATAAGTTCCATGATATCTCTTTCAATGGCTCCACCATCCTCTACTCGATCTGAAAACACAACAGCATGCAGATTATTGTCGGCAATGTGGCCAAAAAAAAGGGTATCTGTGCCCTGATAATTAATATCCAATTCCATTAATAATTCTTGTGAGAAGTCCTCAATCAGATGTATTGGAAGGCTAATATCCTGATTTGAAACGACGCCTTTTAAATTTAGTAGTTCCCCAATCCCGTCTCGAATACGCCAGAATTTTTGAGCATCTTGCTGTGATTTCGCCACGAGCACATCCACAAGAAAACCTGCCTCCATTTGGTCATAAAGTTGACTTTCGAACCATTCCGCTGACTCTTCAGCTCGATTATCTTTATATTCCACTAGAAGATAGAATGGATGTTGGTGACTAAAAGGATCGTCCAACGAGGGGAGCACTTCTAAAACCCTTCGATAGTAAGCAGCCCACATTACTTCAAACCCAGTCAACCCTGCTCCAAGCCAACGTTTGAAGGCGTTGAGGACTTTTATTATTGATTGGTAGTCGTTAAGGGCACAGAGCGCAGTATGCGTTGCTTGATATTGAGGTTGAAGTTGCAACACCACACGACTTATGATGCCCAACGTTCCCTCAGAGCCAATGAATAGTTGCTTAAGGTCATATCCAGAGTTATTTTTAACCATTTTGTTCATTGAGTTAACGATCGTTCCATCTGCGAGGACGGCCTCCAAGCCGAGTACATGCGAGCGAGCCATCCCATAGCGAAGAACTTCCGTGCCGCCTGCATTCGTTGCAATATTACCACCTATGGAGCAAGAGCCCCGAGCCGCTAAGTCTAAGGGTAGTACGAGGTTATATTGCATAGCCGCTTCCTGAAGCACCTGAAGAGGCGTTCCTGCCAGTGCGGAGAGCGTCATTCCCACTTGATCAATCTCCTGAACACCACTGAGCAATTCCAGAGAGATAGCGACCTCGCGACTCTGAGGCGTAGCCCCACCCGCTAGGCCAGTCATCCCGCCTTGCACCACGACAGGCTGGTTATGCGAGTTGCATATTGACAAGATTTTTGAAAGCTTTTCAGTGGAATTCGGCCTCAAAAGAACATGAGGCGACTTGGGCGGAGCAAGGCTCCAATCTGCAAAATGTCGCGCAGATATGTTCCCTTCAAGAAGAACATTGGACCTTCCCAGTACGCGCGAAAACGCATCTTCTAAGTTATCCAATGAACTCATGCCAAAGTTCTATCACTCAGGTATCGGATCTACTCACTCTTTTTGAGGGCCTACCATTTTCCGTCGCGATGCTCAACACGATCGAAGGCATCCCCAATCAACACACCTAACTCGCGGTGTTCACCCTCCTTTAGGTGAACTGCCGGCCGCCCATGTGCGAATCGATAGTTACATATAAGTGCAATATCCCCCACGCTCCATCTTATTGGTATTCCATAACGATCATAAACGTTTAAAAACTGTTGCTTTTCCGACTCCGTCATCTCGCTATCATCTCCATAAGTGAGCTTCAGGGGTCGCTCATCCGGCGCTAGGTGCTGCACCATCGGCCAAGTATCAAACCATGTGCTATCGTCAGCCATGCTACTATAAAGTAGATTCTTGTCTAACCTAGGGAAATATTCAAATGCAGAGATATAGTAACGGGTCTTTAATAAGCCATTTTCTCCCCACTCCGCCAACAAACCGCGCTTTCTTGCCTCGGCAATAGCCTCCTCAGGGTCCTCAGTCAGCATGGATTGTTGCCAATGATTATAGACACCAATGTCTAGTTGATCCTTAAACTGCTCTCGGTCGGTAAGGTTTCGGTGGTAGCAAAGACCTCTTTCTTTAAGCTTCTGACCAAAAGGCGTCGCCAAAAGATCATCAGTAACCTGCACGTTATCGGATACAAAGGTCTCTCCTCCCTCACTAGGCACTTTGTAAGCCAAGAAACCGAGCATATTTGTACTGGAACCGATGTAAGCCATCTCATGGTGGTAATGTAACCAGGCATCGAGCGGCGCTCCTACTTCGTACACATTTTTTTGAAGACTCTTCCGAGGGTTCGCCCCCCCTTCATACTTTCGAGTTGTCTTCAACACCTGAGTGGCTATCAGACGCATTGACTCTAAATCAGTAAGCCCGGTATTGATAATGTGAACCAAACCAACCTGATCAAATACTTCACTCATTCTTTTCTCAAGAGAGACGCTCGGAGTTAGAGGGCTGATGCCGCACCTAAACTCGTGAGCATCAATAACAAACATCGATGGATCTATTGCTGGAGTCCCGGTCCACCACTTCGGTTCGGAAATATTATCAAGTGGGGCGTATGCCGCTTCATCAAACGCTGTTTTCATATTTAATGCCCTCATATCGTGCAATTTCGCGAAGTGTATCTACGAATTCGCTCCGCGACAACTATTTTTTTTTCAAATAAAATGTTACCTATAATTAGCTAGGTGAAAAAGTCATAAAACCTAAAAAAAGCAATGTATTTCAGATACGTAGTCGCTTTTGATAAAGATCGCATAAAACATGAAAATTTGGTCAAATAAACTGGTTTTTTGTGCAATGTTTATATGGACCCTTGTTATGATGCAAACTAGAATAATTTTTTTGGAAAAGAACGTAAAATATAATTAACCTGTTGCTATTTTTCTTGATAATAGAGTTACAAAGACGACACTTTGGCAGCAAGGTATGAAGAACGACAGGCGACAACCCAGGAGTCAATGTTTAATTATGTCCGAATAAGTTATGACGGAATACATCGATTAGACAATGTTCGATCAGAGGTAGATATTTTAGAAAACTTTGTGGATTTTCTATTGAATCAAAAAACCGCAGATGGCAAAGCTCAAAAAGAATTTGATTTCAAAGTTTTTAAAAAACATAAAAATATTCAAGAAACGATTGCTGCCAGCGTGCCAGGTATGGAAAAACTTAAAAGTATTGATGTCGCTAAAGAAAAATTTCACATCAGCCGCCGACTCATACACACTTCTACTTTTCTCACGCCTAGTGGAAAAGCACGTTTCGTAAAAGATCCCACGTCGTCAACACATAACGATGAGGCTTTTCCTTACCTACTGATGAATGTCAGAAGCGAGGGGCAGTTCAATTCGATCATCTATGAAGAGAATGATAGTTACCGAGGTATTGATCAAAGATGGTCCGTAATGATGAATACGCGTCAAATAAGGCGGCTCGGGATCCAAGAGGGACACTTGGTGGGTATTGTCTCAGCATTCGGAAAGATGGATGGGGTCAAAGTGTACTCGTTCGATTTGCCTGACGGCGACTTAATGGCATATTATCCGGAAGCAAACAGACTGATCGGCCTCGATAAAGATCCACGAAGCAAAACACCCGCATTTAAGTCTGTCCCTGTCGATATACTGGTAGATCTAAATCGGTTAACCTACCGAAACGAGCTATAATAAGTAGTGTCAATGCAATGCGAAAACTAACCCACATAAATAATAATGGCGAGGCTGAGATGGTTGATGTATCCGACAAACTTCAATCTTCTAGGACTGCCACAGCAACATCTGTAATAGTTCTTAACCCTGATATTATCAGGGCAATAAATGAATCAAATATAAAAAAAGGTGACGTAATCAGCGTCGCGCGAATCGCTGGAATTCAAGCGGCAAAAAAGTGTAGTGAGCTAATACCCCTCTGCCACCAAATTCCAATTTCTAAAGTTTCGATCACGTTTGATATTCATCAAGACAGAATACAAATAACGGCAATGTGCAAAACAATCGCTCAAACCGGTGTTGAAATGGAAGCTCTGACAGCTGCATCAATTGCAGCTCTCACTATTTATGATATGTGTAAATCAATTGACAGGGGAATTGAAGTCTCTTGTACTAAATTAATAAAGAAATCCGGTGGAACAAAAAAGAACTTTGAGATTGCCGGCGATGTGCGAGGTTAAATTAAAATTTTTTGGGTACCTTTCAGATCTTTCAGAAGAGGTTCCGACAGTTTTAACCGCTTCTACTCCAACTCAGATTCGGAGCAAGTTGGCCATAAAATTCCCAAAGCTTGCGTCTGAGCTACACTCTCCATCCCTTCTACTTGCGGTTAATAAGATATTAGTCAATTGGGATGAGCCTCTTTCAGATGGAGACGAGGTTGCTTTTTTACCTCCAGTAACAGGAGGATGATCTTATGAAGAAAATTATCATACAATCTCAAGATTTTAGTTTAAGCGAAGAATATGGATTGTTGCGACAGAACAGCAAGGGTATAGGCGCCGTGGTCACATTTATTGGTCTAGTGCGAGACTTCGAGGGCGATTCTGAACTAAAACACCTGACCATCCAACACTACCCAGAAATGACAGAAAGACTCATCAAACAAACCGTTGACGAGTCCTATGAACGCTGGACTCTTGACTGTGTGTCTGTAATCCACCGAGTCGGCAAGTTAATGCCATCCGACCAAATCCTGTTCGTCGGAGTATCTGGCCGTCACCGAGCAGACGCATTTTGCGCAAATCAGTTTATCATGGACTATCTAAAGACAAAAGCAACTCTCTGGAAAAAAGTCCACTATTCTCAAAGATCAGAATGGGTAAAAGAAAAACGATCTGACACCGTGGCTGTTGAGCGTTGGCGATTTGGTAATGAATGAAATTTGCGGCGTGATATTGGCAGCAGTAAAATCCAGTCGAATGGGAGCTGCGGATAAGGCCGAAAAATTAGGAGAAGGCATTACACTAATGGACCATATAATTCGGAGGATGAAGCCGCAGATAGGTATGCTTGTCATAAACACAATTCCTTACCGGCGCCAGAAAAGAGGGCTACCGGTCATATCTGACATGGGCCAATGCTATATGGGTCCTCTTCACGATATTCATAGCGCACTTATTAGCTATCACATGGAAAAACTAAAATTTCTCGCCGTGGCAGCATGTGACGCCCCGCTTTTACCTTCTCACTTATTTGAGAAGTTGTTTGTAAAGTTGCTTGCTACAGATTCCGATGTCTCTTGTATGAGGTATAATAAGGTCACCCAGCCAACGTTTTCGCTCTGGCATAAAGAGAGGACAGTAAAAACGATCTATCGATCCATCTATATGACTAACCATACTAGTATTAAAAGCGTATTTAACGACTTAAAGGTTTCTTACCTTGATTGGCCCAAATGTCTGCAAAATCCTTTCTGTAATGTTAATGCACCCGCAGATCTTAAAAACTTGCGTACGATTCAATGTCACTAACGGCAAAACAACTTAAACGCCATAACCGTCACCTAACGATTGACTCCATTGGAAAAGAAGGTCAAACAATCTTTGGCGATGCAACTATCCTCATTGCAGGACTTGGTGGACTTGGCTGCCCGGCAGCCAGTTATCTGTGTGGGGCAGGCATTGGATCTATCACTCTGTGTGATTCAGACAAAGTTGAAATATCTAATTTACCGCGCCAAACGCTTTTTAAAGAGGAAGACTTTGGTCAATCTAAGGTGGTAGTTGCCAAACGAGTTCTCAATCTTATGAACACTGACACCAAAATCACAATATTTAACAAAGAACTTGATGACAAACTCCTTAATAATTTCTATACCGTCATACTTGACTGCACTGATAACATTCGTGCTCGTCTCAAACTTAACTCTCATTGTTATGAGAAAAAAATACCGCTCGTTTCGGCCTCTGCAACCGCATGGGAAGGTCAACTCATTGGATTTGACTATAGACATAAACGCAAGCTTTGTATGAGTTGTTTTACAAATCAGGAGCACTATCACGTCAGCAATTCCTGTACCCAGAGAGGCGTCGTAAATTCTGTTGTTGGTATGATGGGAACCCTTCAAGCAACGACGGTTTTGCGCCTTTTGCTGGGCCATTTTGACCAGCATGGTGAAATGATTAGGTATGATGGAAAGACTGGTCGTTTTATAACTCTCACCAAAAAGCCCGATCCAACCTGCTTTGTCTGCTCTGAGCCAACTAACCAATCGAAAGAAACTTTTATTAATAACACAAATGTGAGAAATCCAGAAAATGACACCTTCCTCTGATCCAAAAAATTATCCAGTATGTATCGCGGTTCTCACCATATCAGACACTCGAGACCAAGACACAGATAGTAGCGGTGCATTCCTAGCAAACGCTCTCTCTCATGAGGGTCATCTTTTACATGAACTACGAATTGTTCGCGATAATATTTATCAAATCAGAGCAGTCTTGTCGGACTGGATTGCAAACCCAAATATTCAAGCTATTATTACTAACGGTGGAACGGGATTCTCCTCCAGAGACAGTACTCCAGAGGCAGTGTCTCCTCTTTTTGACAAAAATGTGGAGGGTTTTGGAGAGCTATTTCGTCAACTTTCGTATAAAGAAATTGGAAGCTCTTCACTGCAGTCCCGGAGCGTCGCGGGTGTGGCGAACAACACGCTTATTTTCTCTTTACCTGGATCTACTGCAGCCTGTGCCACCGGATGGAATAAAATCATTTCAGAGCAATTAAATAATACATTTCAACCCTGCAATTTTATAGCTCACCTCCGCGACAGAGGCTGATTATGCTTACCGTAACGGAAGCTATGAATGAGATCAGGAAACTTGCTACGGTAGTAGCGGAGACAGAGGATATTACTGTATCAGAAAGTTTGGATCGCATCTTGTCCTGCGACATAATCTCTCCTGTGAATGTGCCACCAAACAGTAATAGCGCTATGGATGGCTATGCTTTTTGTCACGAAGAAGCACTTAATAAGCAATTTTGCCTCCCGATATCTCAACGTATTGCTCCGGGAATGTGTCCAAAGCCACTCCTAAAAAACAGTGTCGCTAGGATATTCACGGGAGGTGAAATACCCCCGAATGCCGACACTGTAGTGGCGCAAGAACATTGTGTGAGGACAAACAATGAAGTCGCCATCTGTGAGAATACCTTAAAAGGTTCTAATATCCGCCCCCTGGGACAGGATGTTAAACTCGGATGTCGGGTATTAGTCAAAGGTAAATTAGTGCGCCCCCAAGAAATAGGCTTGCTTGCATCCATGGGAATCACCAAGGTACGCGTATTCAGGCCTCTAAAAGTCGCAATAATCTCCACCGGAGACGAATTAGCAGAGACTAACGCTGTTCTGGAAAAAGGTTCACTTTATAATTCCAATCTTCCGATGCTGAAAGCCTTATTGAAAGATATAAATGCTGTTCCTTACGATCTTGGTAATATCAAGGATAAAAAAGAATTAATTAAAAATGCTCTCCTACAAGGAGTGAGGGAATGCGACGTAATTATTACCACCGGTGGTATGTCGGTGGGAGAAGAGGATCACCTCAAGGAGGTGATCCGTAGTCTCGGCACAATCAACTTTTGGAAAGTCCTAATTAAACCGGGAAAACCGATAGCTTTCGGAAACATACAGGGGACTCCTGTAGTCGGCCTCCCTGGAAATCCGGGGTCAGTTTTTGTTACTTTTCACGTACTAGTCAAGCCATTCTTGTTGAAAAGTCAGGGACGAAACGCCACACAACCCTTAGTGCTGAGGGCTCGTGCAAACTTTTCAAGGGCAGGTGAAAAACGCGAAGTGTACCATCGTGCTTCGACTAATATAAGTAATAATACTGTCTCCTTATTAACTAATCAGAGTAGCGGTGTACTATCAACTGTTTGCCGTGGGAATGTATTTGTACGACAGCGAATCGGAGAAACTATAAACAATGAGGATCTGGTAGATGTGCTACCCTATCAATGGGAAACATCCGATTAGGAGAATTAAATGTCCTCAACGGCAAACCTCATCGATGATTACGGGCGGAAAGTAGAGTACTTAAGGCTCTCGGTAACCGATCGGTGCAACTTTCGTTGCATTTATTGCATGTCCGAAAATATGACTTTTTTAAGCCGCAAAGAAAACTTGTCGGCAGAAGAGCTTTATGATATTTCGAAAGTATTCGTTGGCCTCGGTATAACGAAAATACGCTTGACGGGTGGGGAGCCATTGGTCCGACCAGGGATCCTAGACTTAATCAGCTCCCTATCCGACCTACAGGGACTTGACGAATTAACATTAACAACAAACGGCGCCCTTCTAAAGAAATTTGCGAAACCTTTAAAGGATGCAGGAATTTCCCGAATAAATATTAGCCTGGACACATTACAAAGGCCTAGATTCCGAGAACTCTCAAGAACAGGTGAGCTTGATCAAGTACTTGATGGCATTGAGGCTGTACAGCGGGCAAATTTCAAAAATACGAAAATAAATGCAGTAATTCTCGCTGGCTATAATGATGATGAAATATGTGATCTGGCAGACTTTGCTATCCGAAGGGACCTCAATATCTCGTATATCGAAGAGATGCCGCTCGGATCAATCACATCGCATAAGAGAAACCACACAGAATTATCGAGTAAAGTAATCCGAAAAAAATTAGAGACACGATACAAACTCAGTGATACCAATTATCAGACAGGGGGACCTTCTCGGTACGTATCGCTGAAAAATAGTAAGACAAAAATTGGGTTTATCTCTCCGATATCTGAAAATTTTTGTAGTGGTTGTAACCGGGTAAGACTCACCTCAGATGGACAATTACTCTCCTGCTTGGGAAATACCGCTAGCATCGATCTCAAAACTATTATACGTAAATACCCTAGAAACCCAGATGTATTGACCCGAGTATTGAGGACAGCAGTCAAAAATAAACCGGAAAAGCACCACTTTAATCTAAACCGAACAGATATTTTACGGTTCATGAATGCCACTGGCGGATGATTTCAGACACTTTTCAGTTGACCAACGAAATCCAATATTTATGGCTACTCCTCGTTTTTATAACGATCATGGCAACTCTATATTCGTCAGTTGGCCATGGTGGTGCGTCTGGATACCTCGCAGTAATGGCGATCTGGGGGTTATCACCCCTTGAAATGCGCCCTGCCGCATTAACAATGAATATAGCGGTCACATGCTGGCTATTATATCGTGCTAAACCCATTCGAATGGTTCGAAATCCATTATTTTGGCCGATAGCAATTACCTCAACACCGTTTGCACTCATCGGGGGCTTCGTTGAGATTTATTCATCATTACATAATAGCATACTTGCACTTATTCTTATCTTTTCCGCTTGGAAATTATTATCGAAAGGCAACGTTCCTACTACCCAAAGGATCCCCAGTAGAAATGCCCTTATGTTTCTTGGCGCTATTCTCGGTTTTTTAGCGGGTCTCACGGGGATTGGTGGGGGAATTTTCTTGAGTCCATTACTTATTCTTTTCCGCTGGTGCACAATTCGTGAAAGTACGTCTTTAGTAGCAGGCATAATCCTCCTCAACTCAATCGCCGGATTGACAGGATATTACCTTGGAGATGGGCAATGGCCCTCCGGAAGTGGTTGGCTTATCTTAGCTGCTATTGTTGGTAGCTTTTTGGGCAGCGAGTTAACCTACTCCAGAGCCTCTTCAAAATTGTTACACAGAATCCTCGCGCTCGTCTTAGTGATCGCTTCCATAAAACTTTTAAGGGGGGCATTTTGAGAAAACCTGTGTATACACAAGCCCTAAAAGAACAAATTGCCGTGCACATTTTTTGGTCTGAAACAAACTTACAGACACATGGTGTCTTGAGTATCTGCTATTTCATAAATGAATTATCCGGTCTCCCCTTAAAGCAATTCAAGATGTATGGGAATTCATCTGTCACATAGTAACCATAGTGGCCTTTATATGTCATTCCGTTGCACTCATCAAGATCACCAGCATCCGTCCATTCCCAGTCTGCCTCATAAACACCATTATAATCGCCACCCGGATTGGTATCGGTTCTAGCTCCTCGGGCACCCGGTTTAACAGTGTAACCAGACACAACTTTACGGTAATCCCCAGACGAATCATCGTAGATGTATGGACCATAAATGGGAAAGCTATCTGCAGCAAATCCGATAACAGGAGATCCATCTCCCGACGGAGCATCATCAAATAATGTCTTCGGATTCCCATGATAATGGTAGGTGCCATCGGGTTGCACATGGGCGTTATGGAGGTCCGCCCCGAACTTCGTTGAGTACTCTAAGGGATTAAGTTTCCATGCTGAATTTGCACACTGCCCATTTTCTGTGTTTCCGTCTGCATCAGTACGATTAGCATCAGGCTGATAGCATCCATTACTCTGCAGATCAAACACCACACCACCCAGAGTAATACCATCATAGCGGCGTTGTCCCAAAGCCGAAGTCTGATTTGCAAAGGTTGGATTTCTGTTAATTGAAAAGGTTCTTGACTGCTCACTTGTATTCGTCGCAAACCTTGCCGTTGAATCATTGAAGTCATGGTTTGGTATGTTGTTACTCGTCATTAAGCAACTAACCTCATCTGCCGTGATTTCAATATTACCCTCAAAATCAAGCACACGTTTGATGTCCCTCACGCCTGAGCGATAATTGTTTACATAGTCAGCGCAATCTGCACTCCTCTTACTCAAAACCGCGTCTGTGATATTTATTTCAAAATCCCCTGGATTACTTCCGGTGCTGTCACTACCTCTTATCAAGTTTCCTTCCAGAAGTAACCTGCTTGCGATTTGAGAGTATCGGTCCGAAGACCGATCGAGCGCTGACCGCTCATAGGGATCAACAAGAAGGTCATACAAACGTTGATTTCCGTTTGCGTTTACGATCAATTTGTAGCGATCATCTCTAATTGTCCAGCGTAAAACTCCATTTCTTTCAAAATCAACATAATTGTAACCTCTACCGCCCACATTCACACTTTTTAGTAGGTTTAAAAAACTTATGCTATCAAAAATTTTTGTTACATCATTTCCTGCTAACTCTGACACCGTGGCAAAAATATCTGTCACATTAATTAGAGAATCCTCGCGACTATCTTGTCTTGATACGCCGGCGCCAGAAACAATCAAAGGCACTCTTATTCCACCTTCTGAAACACTAGATTTACCGTTAGAGAACACTGCTCGGTCAATTACATTGTTTGGTGTACCATTATCACCAACATAAATGATGACAGTATTTTCAAGGGTAGCACTCCCGATAGAATCCATCAGGCGTCCTATCTCTGAATCCATAGCCTCAATCGATGCAAGATAGTAAGGCCTCGGGTTCGTTGTAATATCACTAGCCTCCCCACTCAATTCTCGACCATGCAATTTGGAGGGCGGCAGATGATAAGGATCATGGGGTGCAGTGTATGCAAGCCAAAGGAACCATGGCTCTTCCTGACTATCGATCCAGTCAATTGCTAAGTCGGTCAACTTTGTCGTATTGTAAATTTCACTCCTGGTAGTTACCCCATTAATCGTAAGATCCCACTGGAAGTAATTACTAATCGCTCTTCTCAAGCTACCAGCAAAATACTCGACACCCATCAGTAGGGGGTGGTCATTTGAGACATTACCTCCCCCTAAACCCCATTTCCCAATAATTGCCAAACCATAGTTGCTAGAATTTTCGGCGTCTGATAGATAGCTCTGTATAGTAATTTCGTTATCAGCTATAACATCCTCGTTACTGATTACACCTGAGTTTATCCCGTATTTCCCGGTAATTATTGCAGCTCGTGTTGTTGTACAAGCGGGCGTTGCCCATGCATTATCAAAGATAATACCCTCAGCTGCTAATTGATTTAGCCTTGGTGTTACCGGAAGATCTGAGCTTAAACTGTACTGCGCCGATG
>DDII01000058.1:17460-46988 GCA_002338445.1 Cellvibrionales bacterium UBA1854
ATCTATTCCCTGATCATCTGAAATAATCAGCAAGATATTAGGTTGCGATGAAGTGCTTGAATCATTACTTGAGGAGTTACTTGAGCTACCGTCATTTATTCCCCACTGATCTAGGGATCCACCTTGCTTATCGATGAGTGTATTAAAATAACTTTCTTCTAGGATTGAACTTCCCGCTGGCGGATCCCAGCTGCCATTGACATCGCCCATCAGCACCCCTACCAAATTGCGCGTAGTGACAGCGGGGTACTCAAAAATAATTCCATCACGATCCCAACTCACATCTGACTGCGTTGTGACAAAAGATTCGTCGGCCTCATCCCAAAAATCAAAATCCTCCGAGACGAATACCCAACGGCGCTGCTCTGCTGAACTAAGATTTACAGCCATCTTCAAGATGGCGAGCGCATCTGCGGAGGTTATTCTACCATCACCATTTATGTCTGCCGCTATAAATTGGTAGGGTGAAACAGGCAATCTTTCGAGAGGACCGGAACCATCGGGATCAGAGTTGGGATTGATGCCGACTGCTATTTTTAATGCGGCTAGTGCATCAGCGGAGCTAATAACGCTTCCGAATTCCGATTCTGAAATTATTTTTGAGGCTGTGAGACGGTTAGTACCTCCGTATTTTGATTCAAATAAAAAGTTTCCCTCCTCACTACCTAAAGCCGTTGCCGTTTCCACCCCATCGGCAATGGCTCTCATCCCCTCAAGCTTATACGTTACCGACTTTAGTAACGAATGACTGGCCCAATGATAACCCAGTCCCGAAACTCCTCTCGGACAGCCGATGCAATCAAAAGGATCCAGGGGATTTGTGCCATCGGCGACTTCTTGAAGATCACTCACATTATCATTATCGTCATCAGGATCCTGATTATCCCCAATACCATCATCATCAGTGTCAACGCTCTCAGAGTCGTCAAAAGGGAGGAAATCTGAATTATCTCCGATACCATCATCGTCAGAATCCAAAGTTTCGGCTGCATCATCAGGAAAAGCATCCGAGTTATCTCCGACACCATCTTGATCACTATCGAGCCACTCTGATGCATCCAGTGGAAACTCATCCTCTATGCCTTGATAGTTATCCCCGTCCGGATCAATCACTAAAGAGGGGGCAATCAACCCGTCCGAATAGTCACTTCCCCAGCACTTAAGCCCATCGTCATCCACTACACATGTATTATAGAATCCAGCCGAAACATCACTCGGATTGTTAAGCTCAACTACCGAGGATTGACCATATTGATTATCTCCCCAACACACCACACCTGTATCATCAATTGCACAGCTGTGGTCGTATCCTGCAGAAACTTGTTTCGGCCCGCTGAGTTGAGGGACAGAGGTTTGACCAAATTGGGAGTCTCCCCAGCACTTTACTATTCCTGAATCAATTGCACATGTGTGGTTAAAACCCGAATCCACATATGTGGGGGAAACAAGCAAGGGTACAGATGCCTGACCATATTGGTTATCTCCCCAACAATAGATACCTGAAGCGTCTAAAGCACATGAATGATCAAAACCTGCACTAACTTGCGATGGCTCACTCAAAGGCGGTGGGCTCGACTGACCACTCTCATTTAAACCCCAGCACACAACTCCGGTGTCATCTATCGCGCAGGTATGATCGCCACCAGCCGAGATAGACTCAGCCCGGTCAAGATCCGGAACGGAACTCTGACCAAACTCATCATAACCCCAGCAAACTACTCCGGTGTCATCGATTGCACAGGTATGTTCAAATCCATTTGATACTACTTTGGGGTTCGTCAGTGCGGGTGCGCTGGATTGGCCACTGTTATCGTCGCCCCAACAAACTATTGTCGATCGGTATAAGGCACAAGAATGCTCAAAACCCAAAGAAACGGCCTGGGGGTTATCAATCGTTGGTATAGAAGTGGTGCCTCCATCATCCACATCGCCCCAGCAAACGACTCCAATTGAGTCCAAGGCACAGCTGTAATCAAATCCTGCTTCAACTTGAACGGGATTCGCTAATTCTGGAACAGAGGACTGACCGAACGTATCGCTACCCCAACAAACAACTCCAGTATCATCTATTGCACATGAATGCTCAAAACCGGTAGCGATCTGAACGGGGCGTAACAGCGACGGAGGAGTTGATTGCCCATACTGATCGTCACCCCAGCACTTAACGCCGAAATTATCAATTGCACAAGAGTGGTTAAATCCAGCAGCAATGCGCACAGGCTCAATTAGTCTCGGAGGATCCGTTTGCCCATAACCATTATAGCCCCAGCAAACTACTCCTGAGTCGTCAATTGCACACGTATGATCAAACCCCGATGACACAGAAACCGGCGCTGTGAGAGATGAAGGAGGTCGCGATTGTCCATATTCGTTGTATCCCCAACATCGAACGCGGTTTTGCGTCAAAGCGCATGTATGATCAAACCCTGTGCTTATTTCGATGATGTTACCAATATTATTTGGAACATTGGTTTGACCATATTCGTTATACCCCCAACAATTCGCCCCATTTTGGTCAATCGCACAGCTGTGTCCTCCACCTGCAGAAATTTGCTTTGCCTCAACGAGCGTCGGCACTGTCGCCTGTCCATACTGATTAAAACCCCAACATACAGCACCCTCATCGTCCAAGGCGCATGTATGATAGGTTCCCGCACTAATCTGATAATCAGCAATCAAAGGGTCACGTCCGTTATCCTGTTCCCAATTATCAGGCAGGCCGTCAAAATCAACATCTGCACCTAGTGCCAAACTTACGACAATTAAATTAATGCAAAATACAAATCGCAAAATACGTCATATCCATCTAGATTTAATTTACACAATAAGCGTGCATCATCAGCTCACTGCCAGGCATAGCATTGGGCTCTGCAAATTCATGATTAACTACTTCTTTTTGAGAGGAGTATATCCCTGATAGCAGCGACATGGAAAAATTTTAAATCTAAAAACTCCAACCAATGCCAATTTTTGAGACTCCATAATCATAATCATAGACGGCAATGCTCGAAGAATTTTTAATTTCCGAATACATAATAAACAGATCGCAATCTTCTCTTAGCTTCAAAACGGCTGAGATTGAGACAGAACTTTGACTATCCTCGCGTCTCGCTTGATCATAGATCGCACTCGCTCCCTTGCCAAGGTACTCGCGCTCCGCATAATCAACATCAATGGATAGTCCAACTTTTCGAGTGATTTGATAGCTGAAATCGAGGGCTAATGTATGGCGTTCACTCGACACGTCTGAAAAAACAGCCAGCTCAGCACCGACGTCTTGCGCACCCTGATGCGCTCTTTTAAGTTTATCGAAGGAATATTTAAAAAAATAACTATCATTTTCTGTAATGCTTGCAGAATAACTTAATTCCCAAGTTGTTTCTGTACCACTAACGTGGCTATATTGGTCAGATAAAGCCTCATTATATCCCCTCTTAAAGCCAACTCCCAAGTACCCACCAATCGTAGGAATATCATAATTAAAGCTGAACGAGGTAGTCGCAAGATAACCGTCTTTGCCAAGGTAAGACTCCTCTCTACCGATCCGCCATCGGAGAATCCCGTCACCCAAAGCGTCCTCGCTTCCACCGCGAAACATGTAGACCAAAAAATCTTGCTCATATTCCAGATCATATTTACGCTGAAATGCAAATACTTCAGTTGCCCAGGCCCGCTCATTAGGGAGTTGTGTCTTCCAGGAAAGCATAACCGTAAGCTCATGGAAGTTGTCGACAGCACCGCCAGTAACCTCTTCATCCAAGCCGACGACATCATCACTTTTACCCCCGAAAAGAGAGACAAATCCTCTAAGAGTTTTTTTGGGAGCAACCTCATTTAGTTCGCTAATTCTCAACTTAGCGTATTCTGCGAAATCAGGGTCTCCACTGAGGTAAATCGCCGTGAACAAATTAATAGCACCCTGCACATCACCTAATTCAAGCTCAGTATTCGCTAGAGCATAGAGCACGCGCGCCGAATTAAGTTCTCCAGTTACCATTGACACCAGTATTGATTTGGCATCTGAATACTCACCAACCTGATAGAGGCTTAAAGCATAATTGAGCTTCAACTCATCAGAGCGATCACCCAGTTCATACTTATGCCGAAAATAATTACGAGCCTCTGAGAAGAGCCCTAACCTGTAAAGCCTGACACCCTCATCATCTGAAAAAGCATCGACACTTGCATTCAACATGATGAGCAAAAAAACGTAAAATATAGTGAGTTTCATATGCTTCAAACGAAAAAACGCGAAGCTAACTTCGCGTTTAATTTTCGAACTCCGAATAGTGGCTATTAACCCTCAGCTTTATCTTCTCTGAGATCTCTTAATGTGTCAGTAGCCTTGCGTTCCTTCAAAGGTCGCTCCATCCTTTTTTCCCGCCTTTTCTCTCTTACGGCGGCCTTCATATCGTCAATTTGCTGTCGCAAATCATTATTTTCTTCCAGATATCTCTTGTGATCCGCTCTCATTTCAGACCTTCGCACCCTCATTTGCTCCTTAATCTGACGGGCAGTATCCTTGTCCCCGGCTTTGCGAGCATCATGAAGCTGTCGACGAAGGTCAGTACCCTCGGCCCTGCTGGCATCAATCTCTTCCTGCGTTATGGCACCATTCTCAACCATGTGATCAATAATAAGACGCACCGGAACCTTGACTCGTCTTTTCAGCTTCCCATCTTTCGGACCCATAACATCCATCTTTACCTTTTCTAAAGGTCCCTGCGAATAGACCAAAGGGCAAACAAAAAATGCTACTAGCGCTATCGATAATAATGTTTTCATTTCAATTTCCTTTTAAAACGTGTAAGAAACGGTTACCAATATGTTTAGACTCGTGGGGACTCAAAAAACTGTTTTCTATTGAGTGACAAGGTGAATGGCTTTAACGAGTCTCCGTGGGAAATAATAGCGTCAAAGCTAAATGACTCATTTTCAGCATTCTCCCTAGAAATTTTTAGAGGTAACACAAACTCATTCGCCCCTTCCATGATATCGGTGTCTATAACCACTGAATCATTCAAATTCTCCCCCACGAAGAGAACTCCCTCAGGAAAGTCAAATGCAATGGTTGCCTCCTCTAGATCCGATGGAGAATCAACGACTATAGTCACCTCAAACACATTGGACTGCCAAGGATGATTATCTAGCCCTGTAAAACTGAATAGAGAAAAAACACCCGAAAAACAGATTCCAAATATAAATGCAGCAGCGACCGCACCATGATTTCGAAAAAACGCTGCAATACCAACGCTTTGTCGACTCTCAAATTCGGTGTTGGCCGCCACCAAAAGATGTGTCAAGTCACCAAGTCCATCTGAATCTCTCGCCAGGTGTTTTGCGCCAGACACATAACACTTATGCAGATCAATTTCCTTGCGGCAATCATCACCAATGTTTTCCCTCGCAACTTTTTCAAAAAAAGTCTGCGATCTCGAAGTATCGAGGTCTAGTTGCTCTTGTAAGTCCTGCAAAGCCATAATATCTTCACCTCACTACTAAAACGACCATTGAATTAAAAAAGTTGCACTCTTATTTTTTCTTTTATGATTTTGCGCCCGCGTGCAAGATGCGATTTAACGGTGCTCTCCGGAATCTCTAATATCCTTGAGATCTCTGATATTGTATAGCCTTCGATATCGAACAAAGTAACAGCTGTTCGCTGCGCCGGCTTTAAAAGCCCGATAAATGTTCGTATTTGCGCCGAAAAAAAAGCGGTCTCGGTTAAATCTTCCTGCGTCTTCAAAGATTTCAGATGTGCCTCCGATATTGTCTCATAACGGTTATAACGTCGATAATTATCTACGAAACGATGATAAAGACAGCGCATCATCCAAGGTTTAACAGGATCAAGACTCATAAATTTATCTCGATTCTCGAGAATATAAAGCAAGGTATCTTGCACTATGTCCTCCGCTGAGCTTTTATGTCCAGATAATCTGAACGCATAACGATACAAACTTTTAAGATGCGGCCTTATGAGCGTATTTATGGTGGAAGTCTTCGATGCAAAAGTTGAAATATTATTCATCTGACAATGATCTTGGTTCTGCAGACGTTACTTTCGTATGGTTGGGGGGTATATTCATAATTGAACCTCTGAAAGAAGAATCCATTCGTTGCCCCATACCCAGTCTCTCTGAAAATGCCGACTTTTGGAAAGTGTCAGGTGTTGTATTCGGACAATTACCATTTGCAACATAGTGAAGTGCCGCCGAAAGCATATGTTCATCTCGACTACCCAATGGGTTTCCGAGGAAATCGTCAACTAAACATCCACCTACCTCTGACCCGCCATAATCGCGACCCAAAGTCGGTATAAACCCATCACTATAATCTCCGAACCCAGCCTCATTAGCGGCTTTCATCTGAATTGTATAGTAAGTAGTACCGCAATTATCTGTGTAATAACCTCCGTAAGGCTTACCACATGTCCCACCACCTATCAGAACAACTTCTACTCCAATACCCCTCAGACCATTGATTATCAACTCGCTTGCGGAACAGGTATTTCTGTCCGCAAGAATGAATACTCTCGATAAATCAAGCGCTGGCAATGGCCGGTTTAATGACAGCCCCGTGACCGCTGGATCACCGTAAGTCTGAGATAAAAAGTTCCAGGCACTTATTAAACCTCCTGTTACTGGATCAAAAATAGGATGCTTTTCATTGAAGGCATATCTCAAAAAAACTTTCCCCAAGCTCGACTCACCCGCAACCATGTATCCAACTTGGCTCGCAATATAACTCAAGCCTCCTCGGTTATATCTCAAATCTAGAACAAGTTCATCAATATTTTGTGACACCAACCACGAAAAATCCTCAACTAGTTCACCCTCTGAGTGAACTGAATGGTCATTGAACAACAGATATCCCACTCGGGTAACTTGGGCCTCGAGTGAACTCTCCACATTGAAGAATGCCCTCCGCATCACGTGGTTTTGGGGAATCTCTTCGCTTTGCATGATTACATTCCTAGTGCTACTAGACCCCCAACTTCTTACTAAAAAGTTATTAGTGGCGCCAAGGGAAGTCGGATTTAAACCCTGGAGAATAATGGCTTGATCACCACCAGCTACCAACTCTCCGTTGACAGACAAAATTTCTGTTCCCCTATCAACAGCATTGCTAAAAGCCGCAGTCCCTGGTTGGTTAAAGATTACAAAGATACGTCGTGTTTGTGGCGGATTAAAAAACATGACCTCCATTCCGTAGCCATACCTCGGTGCTCCAGCAACTTCTGATAAATACTGCTCTGTTGGAATTGTGTGGTGATACCCTGGCGGATCTTTGAGCTTGCCTGCGGGTGTTAGGCCATCGGTCTTCATCAAATTGAAATATTCAATGTTACTGAGTACGCTACTCGGATCTATGTCTGGGAGCTCGTCATACCAGAGGTAAGTGTCGTTAGACCAGGAGCGTATCCAATTATTTTCATCTGCTATAGTGCCTACCAAGTCGCTTGGTCTTGGACTCTCACAAATTTGAGCAAGATTTTGATGCGCCTCAAACACTCCCGGTTCCCAAATGCTCCTCGGAACTGATACCTCTATATCTGGATCCCTTATCCCCCATTGGGTGACAGGAGAACTATGTTCTTGTGACAGAGAAAAAAAATAATCTTCAGAAAGGCTATGTAATCCGGATAATTTTACCGAGGCGTTAACATCACCGACTAACACACCAACGAGATTTATTACATTACGGTTTGGATAATTAAACTTTATGACCTCATCGCTCCAGCTGACGTCGCTAGCTTTAGTGACAAAACCCCCGGCACCGGAATTCGAGGACGCGTCCCAGAAATTATGTTTTTCATCAATGAAAATCCACCCTGCTGTATGGCTCGATTCTAGTCCGACCGCCATCTTGAGAATTGTAAGCGCATCAGCAGAAGTCACACGCCCGTCCCTGTTGACATCAGCTGCGATATACTGGTACGGAGAAACCGGCAATCGAGTCAAAGGCCCATCCGAATCAGGGTCAGGATTTGGATTGATACCCACCGCAATCTTCAGTGCCGCTAGCGCATCAGAGGATGTGATATTATCGTCATAGCCTTCTGATCGTGTCTGATCTTCTGCAATTAATTCGTTTGAACCGATAAATTTTCTTTCAAAAGTAAAATTTCCAAGCTCATTAGAAGAAGTTGTCTCCAAATTTGGATTACTTACATTCTCGCTCGTAGAAGTAAGAGTTAGGTCCACTGCCTCCATTAAAGTATGACTCTTCCAGTCATAAATGTGGCCAGAGACTGAGTCTGGGCACAAACTACAATCGAGCGAATCTAGTGGATTCGTGCCATCCATTACCTCTTGAAGATCACTAACTCCATCGCCATCATCGTCGGTATCCTTAGTATCGCCCATTCCATCCAGATCTGTATCAATGACTTCGCCAGCATCGGTTGGCATTTCATCAATGTTGTCCTCGACCCCGTCACCGTCGCTATCAGCCAGCTGGAAATCAGTACCAATAACTAACTCATCAAAATCGGAGATTGTATCTCCATCAGTGTCTAATTCTGTTGGCGCATTAATTAGCCTGACGACCTGTGACGTGTTCTGGTTACTATCAGTCACAGAATAAATCTGCTCATAATTATAATTATTGGTCGCTAAAGTAGCGGCTCTTAAACTTTTTCTAATGGATTCACTAATTTCACCATCTTCCGGATCAAAAGCCGAGACTCCGAGCGATAAAAATTCATCAACATTCCTCACGGTTGTGAAATTGTTCCCAATAATCTCAATATGTGGAGGAAATCCGTTAGATATCGCTGCAACTTGATTGGCAGTAATCTTGATGGAACTCACCGAATCTGCACCTCTAAGGAAATCTTCCTTTGCGACACCACATGGCAGCAAATTTTGTCCGCATACGATATTTGGAGATGAGAAAAAACCTACTCGAGATGCACCGCCAAATGCAGACCGATAACCCATAATCGTTACAAAATTATTATGAACCCCGTATCCATGAGACCACCGAAATGTGCCTCTAGGGATTTCATCATACTGAAGCCTGGCGTGCACGAGACCTAATGTATGGCCTATCTCATGTGCAAGTATCAATGATGATCCGTCCAAACTAATAGCCGCTTTATTAGAGCGATTTTGATATGCATTCTCATAATCAATGATTCCATCATTGAGGGCACCCATCAAAGTCGCAAGGCCTCCTGTGCCTAACGAGGCATATGAACTAGCGTGAATTATCAGATCCGGTTTTCGTGAAAATAAATTATCAAGGCCTGTAAATATTCCATCACGGTTCTCAAGAGCATGCATAACATCAGTTGCACTTAGCTCGACATCATTTCCTAGATAATATTCTCCGATATTTTTTAATCTGACTTTAAGATCGGAATCTGCAAAGGAGAGGTTAGCTACTGATATTATCTGTGCTAGTCTAGCAGCTATTTCCCCACCGAGACTTACTACACGGGCCGAATCCCCATAAGTAAAGGCAACCTCAATAATAACTTCATTATGCTTGTCTGCATCGTGAGATGACATGGCCTTGAGTTTTTCATTAAAATCAGACATCCCATCACCGTCCGTATCGGTAATGGTATCAATGTTCTTTAGGGATAGCGTAAAATCTGGCAATTCGGTCTGATCTAACCGAGAGTAAATGTAACGGACTAAGGTGGCCTCATCCCTTTTAATCCATATAACAACATCTCTAAATTCAGGTCTTTCTTGAAAATGACTGTCTAATGGCCTTGTTAAATTACCAACAGCTGTTAGATTAGCAATGCCGTCGTGATCGTAACTCACAGTGGTGGAGACAGAGCCTTTCCTTATAAAACTTCCTGCACCGTTTGTCACTGACACCAAAACCTCGAGTTCATCAGAGACTCCTCGTAAATCTAAATTGACTAATTTATCTACGAAAACACTAAATCCAGTTTCTGTAAATGAGGCTCGTAAAGGGCTTTCAAAGACTACTTTGTTACTTGTTTGGCTAAAAACACCAAATCGGTTAGCGAATAATTGAGGATCCTCATTCATTGCGACCCGGTCAATATTTGAGTCTTCAGAAAAAAGTGCTATGGAGAAATACTGATCTCCATATGCCTCGGAAATTGCATATATGGGCACTGATACACTTACCTGCTGCACCTCATCGCTGTATGAGATCGATGGGATCTTTACCTCTCCAACAATATAATAAGGTCCCACCCCTCCTATTCGGTCGCTTATCCTTAATTTAACATTTAGCTCTCCACTCTGATCGATTTCTTTATTGAAGATGAGGCCAAATAATAGATCTGCCTTTGTTTGATTAACGCGCTCAAGCAAACAAGGACACTTTATAGATACTTCAGGTGCACTAGCCGAAACCACAAAGGCGTTGAGGACGATTATAATACTCAACAGCAGTCTAATTGAACAACGAACACAAATACCAAACTCGAACATCTATTCTACAACCTCAAATGTTTTTATAGGTGCAGGATATTCAGCAGACAGTTCAGTTGGATAATCGATGTCATCTCCCCAAGTGACCGCCTCGACTTCAGTAACTATTCCATCGAAATCGTCACCAGAGAACTCATACACTCCTGAGCTTGTTTTTAGAAATATATCCACAGAATTATCTGTGACAGTGGCCACTCCTTTACCTGAATCTCCAAATGAAATATGGAATTGGGTATAAGTCGCCTGTCTCTCGACAACCTCAACTAATCCGGCAAATTGTAAGGCTTGGCCCCGAGAGATACCAGATACCTTGAAGTTAGACCCGACAGAAAGCCCTTTAAAGTCTGAGCGTTTTCTTATAAATTTGGCCTTCCTTGGGTGTTGAGTTTTTGCATCCCGTGACAAAAATTCAGGAGTGTCAGCTGGCTCAAGTGGAAATGTAGCACCTTCAGGATCGAGCGCACTCAAATCATCCTCATCCATTAGATAGATAAATGACCCCAGAGGGGCAAAAACCATAAGCACTAACGGAAAAATATATATTTGTCTCATGCATTTCCGGTCGGCAAGAGATATAGGATTTTAGCTCGCTCACCAGTCATAAGGATTTCTATAGAAAACCCCAAGATCACCGCAAAAGTGCGAGCATTCATTGAGACCATTTACGTTTTTAAAACAACCAGCGTCCGTTTGGCCTACTATCTTCGAGATGATGCTCTAACTCAAGCATAAACTCTCCCACAAGGTCCTTCGCGGTACCGTCTTGTAAATGATGATTAATATAGGCCAACCTTCGCCACACTTCCTCCAAAGTTTCGCTCTTATTCTTTACCTCAAACGGAAGCTCACCCGAGACCTGCTTGATTTCCCTTCCGTGCTCATCGATCAAAATACGTTCCATTTCAGTGACTTACCCCATACATTTTTTTAAAATAAGAAAAGATCGCTGCTTTTTACCTGACTTTAAATAATGGAGTGAGAGCTCTCCTATTAATAGCTTTTTTTAAAATACTAATCTTTTAAACATCAAATGGAGTCCAAAAAATAAGCCTATCGAAAATAATCTGGTAACATTATGCGTGAAAGTAACCTAATTTTATACGTGCAATATCCTGCACTCAGTAAAAAAAAATGGAAAGATATCTCAGACAGTCGTTAATAGATTGGTTCCCTCAAAAAAAAGTTCAAAATTGTAGAATTGCAATCGTCGGCTGCGGCGCAATTGGCAACGAAGTGGCAAAAAATCTTGCCCTCATGGGAATTGGTAGCATTGACCTATTTGACTTCGATAGCATTGAAATACATAACCTTACCAAAAGTGTCCTATTCCGTGAAGAGGATGTCGGATGCATGAAAGTAGAAATCATCGCTTTTCGTCTGACAGAACTGAATCCAAATATCTCTGTCAAGCCTCACCAAGGTGATTTCTGGGATACCCTTTCGTTACTACAAATGAACAACTATTCATGCATTATTGGATGTGTTGATAATTTTGAAGCCCGAATAAGACTTAATCTTATGTGTAAAGTTGCAGGCTGCAATTTTATCGATACAGGTATTGACAGCAAGTTCGTACAGGTATCTATTTTCCCCTACAAAAAAAATTCATCTGCAAGCTGTTATGAGTGTAGTTTACCAAATTCAGTATATGCGCGTATGCAAGAGCGTTATTCATGCGGCTGGCTAAGAAATTTAGCCTTCATCGAAAAAAAGATACCTACTACCGTTATAACCTCCAGTCTCGCAGGATCTCTCGCCGCATCACAAGCCTTGCAATTAATTATTGAAGATAAACTTAAGGACTCCTCACGCTTATTTGCGAACTCTTTCACCGGTGAGACTGTTATAAGCAAGATTGAGAAAAATAACCAATGTCCTTGTTGCGCCGACTTAAAGAAAACTATTGTAATTACATCCAAAAATGCTCTGATCGACAATGTAGTATTAAACTTCTCTGATAAGAATCAGTTAATCGAGACGAGTGAACCAATCTTAATCTCAATGCGATGTGTAAACTGTAATCCAGAACATGATGCCAAAATAATATTCGACAGAGCAGAGAAATTTGATTCTAGCCATACAGTATGTCCAAGGTGTTCGTTTGAAAGCGTTGTCTTTGATATACGTGATCGATTTTCAGTATCCGAACTCAAGGAATATTTCTCCGGACGACGTTTGCAAGTAAAATTTATTAGGGTAGATTCTATTGACTTAACTACAATAATAGAGATGGAGTAATTTATATGTCTGAAATAAGTATTACTATCCAAACGGCCGACCGCTCAAAAAAAGCTGAAGTCTCGTTAGGAGTGAACAGCACTGGCGAAGATGTGCTTCAAGCAGCAATTAGTAACTGGTCACTGCCTACAGATACAGACTACAGTCTTGTTAATGCAGTTTCTGGAAAGACTATTAAGTCTAATTCAAGCTTGAGAGCAAGTTTTATTAGGGATGGTGATGTTTTAGAAGTGCAACCAGTTCTTGTGGCGGGCTAATTTATGAATACATCTGCAGACCGTTTAACACAGGATATCAGCAGATTAGAGGAATTGGCCCGGGATTTATATCCAAGACTTAAAATCGTATCTAAAACCGGATCACTAGGCGAAGACATAATGTTAACTGGATTTTGTGCAATTAAATTACAACTTTTCTATCCGACGGTACCCTCAACTCAGTATCCCAAAAAGATCCAGGAGCGGACAGACATAACTATTAAGCTGCTATCCCGTTATCCATATGTTGAACCCACAGCGGAAATTTCGACACCGATTTATCATCCAAATGTGTATGCATCAGGAAAAGTCTGTTTAGGGACACGATGGTTCCCATCTCAATATCTTGATCAGGTTGTGAGGCGAATAATTCAGATAATTACTTATGACGATTGCATACTAAACGAATCATCGGTTGCAAACCGGCATGCGCTAAACTGGTACAAACGGATAATTAAAAATTATCCTGATTTTTTTCCGACACATAAACAACTCTTTAAAGATGAGAGCGATACCAAAATCTCATGGATTGAAATCAAAACTAGTGCAGATCAGCACAATTAATTGGATTCTTTAAAATGAAGTGGACCTCAATTAAATCAAAGATTACCACCATAAAATTAGAGAAGGCTGAGATTGATTGGTGTCCAATTGAGCTTGATTCGCTTGAAAATGGTGCTCAAAATTATCCACTAATTTTATACCCTGATGCTATTCGTAAAAAAATCATGAAACATGTCCAAGATCAAAACGTTGAATTAGGCGGTCTACTCGTTGGAAGTATTGTTGGCTGTGCCGATTCAGTTGAAGAGATACTTGCAATAGTCGTGAGAGATGCCATCCCCAGCGTGGATTATGAATCATCCGCTGTCTCTTTAACTATGAGCCCAAAAGTTTGGCAGTCTGCCAACTCAGGGCTAAGTGCCGAGATGCTCGTAATAGGCTGGTACCACAGTCATCCCAATTTAGGTGCATTTTTTAGCTGTGTGGATAAAAAAACACAAAAAGATTTTTTCAATAATAACTATAATTTAGGTTTAGTTATTGATCCAGTGCGTGAAGAAGAAAAGTGGTATATCGGCGCTGAGGCACATGAGATTACGGAGAGTCAAGTACGAACCTTTGGCTTTGGACTTTGCCTTGATTGAAAAATAACCAGATGTGTCTTATCTGACTTCTCGAACAAAAATGGAGCGGGAAACCGGGTTCGAACCGGCGACCTGTACCTTGGCAAGGTACCGCTCTACCAACTGAGCTATTCCCGCAAATACTTTTGTCTAATGCAGCCCCCGCAGAGTCTTAAGTGCTGCGCACATTCACCATTACTATATACTTTCTGTAAGTTTCATTGGAGAGCTAGTCATCGTCTAAAACTTGTTTAAAAAACTTGACACATATATTTTAGAACTTTTTTAATAAACTTGCAGCATGGCTTTCCAGTTTATTCTGAATCAAAAAAGTTTTAATTTGATTAGTCATTAAACGATCTTCGGCTTATTTACTTTTTTTTCCCCCACTTCACAGGCTTCATAAACTCCTCTTTGGAGAGAAGCCCGTCGCCATTTAAATCACGCCTTTTCATCCGAGATTCTACTTGTGACTCAGGCGTCCAGTCTGGGTTCCTCTCCCATGGAGGAGTGCCCTGTTGAGAACGTATCATTCCTAGGAATTCAGAATTATCCAAATTTCCATCACTATTTTTGTCCCAAGAGCGGAAATAACTGCCTCTTTTTTCGTTTCTTTCTGACTTATCAGTTTTAATGTCTTTTTTATGTTCATCCGAAAAGATACCTCCGCTAAAAAATAAAGCGATTAAAACTAAAGAAACAACTGTTTGCGTTTTTAAATTACACATTTAAATATTCTCCTCTGAAAATATGTTAAACATCGCATCATTATAGATTTTTTAAGCAGTACATAGTCAATATTTAAATGCAAAAACCCACTCATCAAGAGCTAACGGCCTTTTGTCCATATTTCTTGTACCGGAATCTGTATTTTTATCTTCTTAATTTCTAACCAATCCCGAAAGGGATAATCATGCTATCTGTTAGTCAAATAAAAACTGATCTTAAGATTTAAAATTATGCCAAATGCCACCAAGTGGAAACCCTGTATTGTCGGTTCTGTCTTTAGTTAGAATTTCCTGAACAGTTAATATTAATGTAGGGTGCACCATCGTTGCTACAAATAGTTTCTTTATTGAAATTTTAAATATCGTCTCATATTTGGTTCTGTCACTTAACTTTTGGAGAACTCCGTTCCATTGTCTCCCCCTCCTATCAGGCTTGATCACACTTATGAAGTATCTTTATTGCCCAAGCTAAGACACGTATATTTAGCAACCAAGTATCAAATAATTTTTTTGCCCCTCCTCTTCTTGGATTTTTTACGGAAATTAGGGCATCTGTATTTTCTGTTATTACCGCGCCCTTTTTCGTAGATATCTACCTCTTTTCGGTAAACGATTACATACTTTTCAAGGCGGCATAAAATGAAAGCCTGGGGTGAAATTACTTTACTACAAGTAATTCAAACCCCCTCGTATTAAAACGCAGACAAGCTAATGTTACCGCGCGGAGTGGCGTCCCGTAGGGGAGTCGAACCCCTGTTACCGCCGTGAAAGGGCGGTGTCCTAGGCCTCTAGACGAACGGGACATCTAAAACTTGGCAAGAGGTCGAGTTCAATCAAACCAACTGTACTTTCGTTGCCTTATTTCCATAAGGTTCGAGCGCTGTAAAGCCTAAATCTCGCCGAACCACAATTATACCGTTTTTCCTTTTTGGAGCAATAATTCAATCAAAACTTAAAGATTAATGTCCTAAAAATGACTGATAAAAAACTTTTATGCAAAAAAGTTAATACTCAGAGGGCTAAGGTTCTGTAAACCCAACGTTTCTTAGCAAATAAATTTCAAATAGGCGCGCAAATAACATGATATTCGCTACAATGTCACTTTTAAAATTTATGGTTAAATATGTCAAAAGTCCTTCTTAAGTCATCCAAGCTTGATGATGCCCATTATGATATCCGCGGTCCCGTCCTTGATCATGCGAACTTGCTGGAGGAGCAAGGCCAAAAAATCATCAAACTCAACATAGGTAACCCAGCAGCCTTTGGGTTCGATGCACCCGACGAAATTTTTTATGACGTGATTCAAAATCTTCGTGGAGCGCAAGGCTACAGTGACAGCAAAGGAATTTACTCAGCCAGAAAAGCTGTTATGCAACGTTATCAGGCATTAGGTATAAGGGACATTAGTGTTGAGGATGTGATTATGGGTAATGGCGTAAGCGAGCTCATAGTTATGGCAATGCAAGCCCTACTAAACAATGGTGATGAAGTCCTCATCCCAGCGCCCGATTATCCATTATGGACTGCAGCAACATCAATTAGTGGGGGCGTCCCAGTGCACTATCTATGCGATGAAAATGACTATTGGCAGCCAATGATTACTGACATCGAAAGCAAAATTACAAGTAAAACTCGGGCGCTTGTCGTGATAAATCCGAACAACCCCACAGGAGCGATCTACTCACCAGAAATGTTAGATCAACTTGTAACTGTTGCAGAAGAAAATAATCTTATTGTTCTTGCAGACGAAATTTACGATCGGATTTTATATGACGACGAGGAACATATTCCCCTCTCTAAAAAAGTTAAAAACACACTTTGCCTTACCTTCAATGGCCTGTCTAAAGCCTATCGTCTTGCTGGATTCCGCTCTGGGTGGCTGCTCGCAAGCGGTCAAAAGGACAGTGCAAAAGATTATTTAGATGGCCTGCTAATGCTCGCGTCTATGAGATTATGCGCAAACGTACCCGCAATGCTAGCAGTACAGACAGCTCTTGGTGGATATCAAACCATTGACGATTTAGTAAAACCTGGCGGCCGACTCCGAGAACAACGTGATCTTGCGTTCGAACTTATGTCATCCATTCCAGGTGTTACATGTGTGAAGCCAAAGGCTGCTATGTACTTATTTCCAAAATTGGATCCCGATGTCTACCCAATCCTAAATGATGAAAAACTAGTTTTGGATTTTTTAAAAGCTGAGCGTGTCTTATTGGTTCAGGGAAGTGCTTTTAATTGGCCGGGAAAACAGCATTTTCGACTTGTTTTTCTCCCTGATAAAGGAGAACTTACTGAGGCAATTAGTAGGCTTGCAAAATTCCTAGATCGACTTCGTACTTGATGACCCTGGTTCTGTAAAACCAAGAACCTCGAGATCATTCCCGAATCTGCCTGCGTGAGTAACTTGATAATGAGCGAACTCATATCGAGCGCGATAATTTCTTCTGTATCGGTCGAAAGCCTCACTCACATTTTTGTCATTTAACACGGCTGCCCTAAACTCTAGGTCATCCTCTCGGACGTCGTACGCTGATAATATAATGGCGTTAATCGTATCAATCGCGTGTTTCATCCGAATGGCCTTAGATGCACGCTTAATTTTGTTGTACTCAACCAAATCATTACGGCGCCATATTTGATAAGATCTCCGTAGTATCTCGACCGCCCTTCGCTTACCCTCATAACTGTTACCAGCAATGTGTCCAGTAGCAATATCTGCCTTTTGGGCCAGCGACACATCAATATTAGGTTCCGAATCCCATACATCCAATGCGACGTTTATATCATTTTTTTTCAGTAGTCGGTCCAAAAGCGCCCGGCTGTCTATAATACCACCGCGACTAGTATTTATAAGAAGGCTGCCAGGCGTCAAAGTTTTAATTCCCTGCTCATTAATTAAGCCAGATGTTGGATAATTTCCGTCATTAGTAAATGGGGTGTGTAACGAGATAACATCGCAATTTAAAGCTTTCTCCAAAGAATTTAAATCGGGGATCAGAGTCTCATTTAGATATGGGTCATAAACAACTGTCCTCACTTTTAATGCCTTCAAAGTTCGATAAAGCCGTCCCCCGATATTTCCGCAACCAATGATTCCGACACAAAGCTCTCTCCAGTTTTTGCGCAACCGACATAATACCGAAAATACATACTGCACCACGGCATTGGCATTACACCCCGGCGCGTATGAAAAATGAATACCCCGCGCACGAAGGTAATTTATATCAATATGATCAATACCCGCTGTCGCAGAACCAACGAATTTAATATCTGAATTTTCGAGCAAAAGACTATCAACTTTAGTGATCGATCTCACCAATAGAATATCGGCATCACGGACAAAATCAGATGTAATTTCACGACCCGAGGTGCACTGCAAATGATCACCGGAGCCCAAAAAAATCTCGAGGTCGGGAATATCGATGTCTGCAATAATTTTCATGGACAAATTTCTTAAATCTTAAAAGTTAACGACATCCAGCAATAGGTTGATAGTATTGACACTAAGATAATAATCCAAGTTAAATATACTCTGTGAGTTGATTGTGGCAGGCAGGGCTCAGTTGAAAAATCTGTAAGCTTAAGAAAATATTTCCAATCTGCACCAACAATCAGCCTGCCGAGCAATCAACGTAGTGAAACAGCGTAAGGGGAATAATCGCTACGTTCATCACTACAACGGCAAAAGATGGATGCACATGCCCTACTGAACGTCCAACATTTTTTGTGGGCTCTCGCCCCCGTATTTTCGAGCAGCGCTATTCTCTTTCAAAGCAACATTCCGGCACATACGAGTATTCACAATCTAATATTTCTTTAAGTTGTAATCCCGAACGATATCGATGTCTAGTACCATGCAAAGTGCTGAATAGCTTATTTTTTATGTATTGTATTAATGTGGCAAAGATCTTTTTTGGTCACGACGGAGTTTCATCATAACCAACCAACATGAAGACAGCTTTTTTATTTCATATTGTGAAAGACTCACCAAAGCGCCATAACTCTTGCAATACATTTAAGCTCGAGTACGATATGAAAATATCTATAAGTAAAAAAGTTAGCGACCGACCAAGGCACCAATCCCCATCAAACGATCATAACGACGATCAAGTAAAATTTTGAGATCAGTTTTTCGAAGCTCATCCAGTTGCGTTATCAACCTCATCTTAAGCGTTTTGCAGATCGTTTCGACATCTCGGTGCGCCCCGCCAGGCGGCTCGCTTATAGTCTCGTCAATAATATCTAGTTGCTTGAGGTGCGCGGATGTAACCCCCATCGCCTCCGCCGCTTGCGGAGCTTTTTCTGATGATTTCCAGATAATGTTTGCACATCCTTCAGGTGAAATAACGAAATAAGTGCTGTACTGCAGCATATTTAGTTTATCCCCTACCCCAATCGCCAGAGCACCGCCAGAGCTTCCCTCGCCAATTACAGTACAAACTATAGGCGCGCGTAGTCGGGACATGACTGCGAGATTGCGCGCGATTGCCTCTGATATGTTTCGCTCCTCGGATTCAATACCGGGATAGGCTCCCGGAGTATCAATTAAAGTCAACACCGGTATTTCAAATCGCTCTGCCAATTCCATAACGCGCAAAGCTTTGCGATACCCCTCTGCTTTTGGCATACCAAAGTTTCGCATTATTTTTTCATTAACGCTCCTACCTTTTTCCTGTCCGATTACAACTACCGGCTGCCCATCAAGACGACCTATCCCTGCAATTATTGCACTATCATCACCAAAGTGTCTATCGCCATGGAGCTCATCCCAATCAGTAAAGATTCTATTTATATAATCGCTACTGTGGGGCCGCTGTGGATGGCGTGCCACCTGAACTACTTGCCAAGGCGTCAGTTTACTGTATATTTTGTCGGTTAACTTGCGAGATTTTACTTTTAATTTGGAAACCTCGTCCGCTATGTTTAACCCATCACCACTGCCAACAAGCTGCAATTCGCCAATTTTTGCTTCCAACTCTGCGATTGGTTGTTCGAAAGATAAATAATTCAAGTCCATCAGGGAAAACCAAACAACACAAAAACAGTAAGCTTATCATTTTCACGACAATAGCTACAGTCAAATGTATAACTGCGACCAATTTATCAGAAGTATCTTAAAGTGACGCTATCTGGACCGAAACTATCGCGTAACTTGTGCAGCAGATCATCATGTGGCTTTATATTCCAATCGGCTCCAAGACAAAGTTTCGCGTCGCCAAAACTTTGTCTGTAATCGATTACCACTGGGCAAGCTCCCCCTCGGTATTCCGTCAACACATTTTCAACCTGGATCACCCAGTTGTCTTTACTATTGTCGATAACTATTTCAATATGCTTGACGTTAGCGCAACGAGCCTCATACACAGACTGTATCGATTCCGCCACCATCTTAAGCCCTCCCGTGAAAGAATCGCCAGAAACACTGCCACGCACAACAATAACCTGATTCTTGATAAAAAGACGTTTATATGCGTGATATTTCTCAGCGTAAACCGAGACCTCCAAACGCCCCGTTCTATCATCTAAAACCAAAAATGCATAATCATCACCTCGCCTATTTTTCATTATTCTGGTACTAACTAACAAACCCGCGACCGAGGATATTTGGTTGCTCCCGCAGACCTTTGAAATAGGTGTTACAAACATATTTGCCAGTTCATCATTATAGGTATCAATTGGGTGACCTGTTAAAAATAACCCAAGAGTCTCTCTCTCTCCTTCTAATCTTTCTTTGCTATGCAAAGACCTCACAGCCAGATTGTTTTTAAATTTTTTAGCACCCACCTTTGACGTGAGCGAATCACCGAAAATATCAGAGATACCACTAATTTTGTTATGCATATTCTGTTCAGATAATTTAATAGCCTCCTCTGAAGATTCGAGTAGAATTGCTCGTCGATGATTTATGTCGCCTTGACTAAACTGATCGAGAGCACCGGATCGAATTAAAGCGTCTAAAACACGTTTATTTACCTTGCGGTAATCTACCCGATCACAAAAATCAAAAATATCTCGAAAAGGACCACCTTCTCTCCTCGAGTCAACTATATTGGCTACCGGCCCAGCACCTACTCCTTTAATCGCCCCTAATCCGTAAAGAATTTCCCTTTCGTCATTAACACTAAATTGGAAATCGCCTTTATTAATATCGGGCGGAAGCAAAACAAGATCGAGATGGCGACATTCCTCAATAAAACTAACCACCTTATCGGTGTTATCCATATCTGATGAGATACTCGCTGCCATGAACTCTGATGGATAATGGGTTTTGAGCCAAGCCGTCTGGTAGGCAATCAATGCATAGGCTGCTGAATGCGATTTATTAAAGCCATATCCTGCGAATTTTTCCATAAGTTCAAAAATATTAGACGCTAACCGCTCAGTGAATCCCTTGCGTTTGGCACCAGCTAGAAAACTCTCTCGCTGTTCCGCCATTTTAACGACATCTTTTTTCCCCATAGCGCGCCGCAGCAAATCCGCCTTGCCCAAAGTGAACCCACCCATAACTTGAGCGATTTGCATAACCTGCTCCTGATACAAAATTATTCCATAAGTCGACTCTAAGCATTGTTTTAGGCAGTGGTGTTGATACTCAGGATGCGGGTAGCTAATTTTTGCTCTCCCCTTTTTTCTGTCAATAAAATCATCAACCATACCGGACTGAAGCGGTCCAGGCCGAAACAATGCCACCAACGCAATAATGTCCTCAAATCGATCAGGACCGAGCTTACGGATTAACTCTTTCATCCCGCGCGATTCCAGCTGAAAGATCGCTGTGGTATCTCCGCTCTGCATTAGCTTGTAAGTATCTGAATCATTGAGAGGAATATTCTCTAAAACCAGTGGTTTGTCATAAATCCCTTTTGACCCGTTTATCATGGATAGCGTCCGATCAATAATTGTAAGTGTCCTTAGACCAAGAAAGTCGAACTTAACTAAACCGACATCTTCAACATCATTTTTATCAAAATGAGTAAGTCTGGCACCTCCTCCCTCGTCACAATATATAGGGGAGAAATCGATAATCTTAGTGGGCGCTATGACAACACCACCTGCATGTTTACCACAATTTCTTATAATTCCCTCTAACTTCAATGCCAACGACCATATCTCTTCTATATCTGAGTCCTCTTCAATCCACTGGCGAAGAATTTTTTCTTGCGTATAGGCTCTTTCAAGGGTCATCCCAACTTCAAACGGAATCATCTTAGACAGACGATCTGCTAAGGAATATGATTTTCCTTGTACTCTAGCAACGTCCCTTACGACAGCTCTGGCTGCCATGGTGCCAAAAGTAACTATCTGGGAAACAGAATCATGACCATATCTATCTGCAACGTAAGCAATTACTCTGTCACGACCATCCATGCAGAAATCAATATCAAAATCAGGCATGGAAACACGCTCAGGGTTCAGGAACCGCTCAAACAACAGGTCATACATTATGGGATCAATGTCTGTTATTTTTAAAGCATAAGCTACCAAAGATCCAGCGCCGGAACCTCTTCCAGGTCCTACTGGAATTTTCTCATCTTTAGCCCAACGAATAAAATCCATTACGATCAAAAAATATCCGGTAAAGCCCATTTCTATAATTATTTTAAGCTCGGCTTTTAATCTCTCTCGATAGAGGTTTTTGTCACTAATCGACAGATTTGACGAGGATGAGGCGAACCGATTTTCAAGCCCTTGTTCTGAAATGTGCATAAAATATTCACTGGGGGTCATTTTTTCAGGAATCGGAAATTCGGGTAAAAATGACTGACCCAGTTGTAACTCGATGGTGCAGCGTTTAGCAATCTCAACTGTGTTGACTAAAGCCTCTGGTAAATCTTCGAATAGATTAGACATTTCTTCAGCTGACCGCAGGTATTGCTGATTAGAATAACGCCTCTCTCGACGCGGATCACCAAGAGTACGCCCCTCATGAATACAAACCCTCGCCTCGTGGGCTTCAAATTCAGATGCATCTATGAAAACAACATCATTAGTCGCTACAACAGGTTTTTTGTGCGTTTGAGCAAAACTTATGGCCGCATTAATATACTGATCCTCTCCATAACGCCCAGTACGTTGCAACTCAATGTAAAATCTATTCGGAAAGAAAGACTCTAATTCTTTTAAAAGTTTATCGGCATCATCACTTCGTCCAGAAATAAGAGCCTGTCCTAGACTCCCATTAACGCCACCTGACAAAGCTATTAGCCCCTCGCTTCTTCCATTAAGCCAGTCAAGCTTAATATAAGGTTTACCCTGACGCTGACCTTCTTTGTAGGCCAACGAAATAATTTCAGTTAAATTTTTATACCCAATTACATTTTGCACCAACAGTAAGAGGTGAGAAGTTTCTCCTAAATTATTAGGATTGATTACTCTTAGATCTGCACCCAAAATTGCTTTGACACCGGCCGCTTCAGCCTCTTTATAGAATTTTACTAAGGCAAAAAAATTATTAAAATCAGTGACCGCTACAGCAGGCATGTTTTGCTGAACCACACTTTTAATCAGTGGTTTTATTCGCACAAGACTATCCTCTAGAGAATACTCAGTACGTAACCTCAAGTGAACGAACGATTCTGTCATAAAATTTCTCGAAAACAGTGTTTTAGGAGTGGCAAATTAACCAAAAGTCACTTCTAAATCCATAAATAATTTTCAGATTGATTCATGAGAATTCTAAATATGTTTCAAGCTCCAATTGGTCTCTCGTAATATGATTAACCTAGCTAATAATTCTTCTTGGAAACTATCGATTAATCAGTGGGGCGAATGAAAGTCTATGGATAGGGCTAGGGCCTACATCTTTCAATGAGCTAAGGTGCCTCTTGGTTCCATATCCCTTATTGGAAGAAAAATCATATCCAGGATATTGGATATCATTTTCGATCATTTCTTTATCACGGATAACTTTAGCTAGAATTGACGCAGCACTGATTGAATCCACGAATCCATCTCCACCGATTACAAACTCACTCAAATAAGACCATTTTGGTAGCACATTTCCGTCCACAGCTACGTAATCCGGTTGGACTCTCAAATTATTGACAGCTCGCGTCATTGCATTCAATGTCGCCTGTAAAATGTTTACATCATCAATTTCATCCGATCCCGAACGACCGACGCTGTAGCATATCGCGCGATCGATTATTTGAGAATATAAAGAGAGTCTGAGAGACTCCTTCAACTGCTTAGAATCCGCTAAACCTATTATTTTTTCATCCTTAGGAAGAATAACTGCAACCGCAACTACTGGACCAGCCAAAGCACCCCTCCCAACTTCATCCACTCCTGCCAGATATTTACAATCTTTTGGAGGTACCCATACATTTGTCATTGAATTAGCTCTTTTATAGCTGCCGCAGCCAGCATTCCTGAATCCTGTCTCAATGAGTCGTGCATGGCAAGAAAATCGTCCTCGAGATTCCTCTCAAGATGACCATTAAATAGTTCTAAAACTGCCGCAGTCAAATTTTTAGCAGTTGCAGCGTCCTGAATAAATTCTGGAACTAACAACTTATTTGAGAGTAAATTAGGTAATGCTATGTAGGGAGTTTTTACAAATAGCGACAATATCGTGAAGGTCAACCTACCCAAACGATAACTCACCACCATCGGTTTTTTCAAAAGCATTGCCTCAAGGGAAGAAGTGCCAGAAGTCAGTAATATTACGTTAGATGCCTCCATAGCCTCCCGCGCTCCCAACAGTATAATTTTTATATACGGTTGTGATCTTCGACTTAGCATTCCGCTTAATTGTTTATACCTATATTTATTTGAGGCGGGAACTAGCACCACTAAGTCTTGTTTTTCGGAGAAAATAGTTGCTGCAACGTCAAAGAATAGTTCAGCCATCAACTTAACTTCAGCTTCTCTACTTCCCGGCATCAAAGTGAGCACTGGAATTTCTGCTGATAAACCAAGAGTCGACCGTGCCTGGCCCATATTTGGAAATCTTGGGAATGTTGATGCAATGGGGTGCCCAACATATCGCTCTTTCATACCATGCTGCCTGTAAAATTCACTCTCAAATGGGAATAAAGTCAACATGAGGTCAACACCTTTCTTTATCCTAGAGATTCTTCCTTGTCTCCATGCCCAAACAGAAGGGCTCACGTAATGCACTGTTTTAACGCCACATAGGCGAAGTTCATATTCTATCTTTAAATTAAAATCCGGGGCATCGACTCCAATGTATGCCAGAGGTTTACGAATCTTATAACGTTTTATAATGTTCCGACGCATTGAAAGCAATTCTCCGAGGCGTTTAAAAGGATCCCAAAAGCCCATTATTGAGAGCCGCTCTATATCGTAATGCGACACAAATCCTTCAGATTGCATCAAAGGACCCCCAATACCCTCAAATTTAGCAGTCGGATACAGACGCTTGAGAGACCGAACCAAATCAGCACCCAATAGATCGCCAGATGCTTCGCCGGCTACAATTGCAAAGAAGATTTCCTGCATGGATTATCGAATAATTCCTCTGGTCGAGTTGCGAATTGAATTAATAAACTCAGTGATAATACTATCATCTGATAAGTTGCTTAATTCTTCAATTGCCTCTCCAACAAGCAAACCCCGGCGGTATAAAATTTTATATGCCCTGTTAGCCAACGCGATTTGTGAGGACGAAAACCCTCTCCGTTTTAATCCCTCACGGTTTATTGTGCGCGGCTCCGCAGGACTTCCGAATGCAGTTACAAAAGCAGGTACATCATGATAAATGAATGCACCTGGACCAATAAAACAGTGTGCCCCAATATTTACTCGCTGGTGCACCAACACATAACCTGAAAGGATTGCCCAGTTTCCCACCAACACGTGACCAGCCAAACTCGCGTTATTGACCAAAATAGCATTGTCACCAATTACACAGTCATGTCCAACATGAGAATACGCCATTAATAAATTATTATTACCAATCACAGTCTCTCCACAATCCTGAATAGTGCCTCGATGAATCGTTACTCCCTCGCGAATAACATTGTTGTCACCTATCAATAAACGTGTGGGCTCACCGCCATACTTTAAATCTGGAGTATCCTCCCCGACAGAAGAGAACTGAAAAATGGTGTTGCCTCGACCGATAATTGTGGGGCCTTTGATTACGACGTGCGGGCCGATGATACAACCTTCTCCTATGCTAACGTCGGGTCCGATAAGGGTCCATGGTCCAATGTTTACATTTTTTCCGATCGATGCTGACGGGTCGATAATTACCGTAGAATCAATCACTCTATATTATCTCGATATCGATAAGCACACAGCAATACGGCTTCACTTGCCAACTTGTCGCCAACTTTTGCAGTCGTACTAAAGCGCCAAATATTACGTTTTACGGAAATAACCTCTGAACTCAATAATAGTTGATCTCCCGGAACTACTGGAAGTTTAAATCGAACTTTATCGACCCCTGCAAAAAGATACAGCATTCCATCATCCACTTTTAGGCCGGAGCTAAAAAAACCAAGTACTCCGGATATTTGCGCCATTGCCTCTAAAATTATTACTCCAGGAAGAATAGGTGTTCCAGGGAAATGACCATTAAAAATATTTTCATTGATTGAAACATTTTTATAGCCACTGATGCGTTCACCCTTGGTAACATCTAATACCCTATCAACCAGCAGCATAGGGTAGCGATGCGGCAGAAGAGCCATTATTTCATTAATATCCATGTAAGCCTTTTCTATTATTTAACCTTGATCTGAAAAAAGACAAATCCTTACCAAACACCGTTATTTTTTACCTGATTCAGCCTTCTGTAATCGCTGATGAATTTTTTCTAATTTACCAAAATTTACAGAACATCTCCTCCATTTAAATGACTCCATTAATGGGAACCCCGAAGAGGAGTAAGAACCAGACTCTTTTATGGATTTAGTAACGGTGGTGCGTGCGGTCAAGTGAACGTTGTCGGCAATCTTTAAGTGCCCCAGAACAGCCGAATTACCGCCAAAGACACAATTTTCACCGATCGTAGTGCTCCCCGCCACTGCCGCATAAGCCGCCATAGCAACGTTATCTCCAATAGCTGCATTGTGGGCAATATGCACATGATCATCAATAATAACTCCGTTGCCTAATACCGTATCATTGAGCGCTCCTCTATCGATGGTACTATTTGCACCTATCTCAACCCTGTCCCCAATAATCACTCCTCCATTCTGATGAATCTTTTCCCATCCGCCCGCTCCATCAGGGGCGAAACCAAAACCATCAGCACCGATCACAGCACCGCTGTGCACTGTCACATTACGTCCCAACTTTACATCATGATAAAGAGTGACATTGTCTGCAAGATGACAATCGCTTCCTAATAAGGATCGCTCTCCAACGCATGTGTTCGCACCAATGTAGCAATTGCTCCCGAGAATTACCTCAGCACCAATAACCGAGTGCGCTCCGATAGAACATCCTGAAGCGACACGTGAATTACTTGCGATCACCGCAGTAGGGTGTATGATCCCCGACTTTTTTGGTGCTTCCGAGAACCATCTAGACAATTTCGCATAGCTAAGATATGGATCACTACTCAAAAGGCATGCTCCCTTGAATTGATGAGAGTCCGCTGGTCGCAGAATCATAGCTGTGGCCTTACAAACAGCTAAAAGCGGGGCGTACCTTTGATTTGCTAGGAATGAAATATCGCCGGAAACGGCTTTATCAATTCCACTTATCGAGTGAATCACCGCATCTTTAGAACCAATTAGTTCTAACTCCAAAAATTCGGCGATCTCAATCAGCCGATAATTAAACGGCATAAAAATTTTCCTAAGGAGCAGAAGAATCTTCGACAGGCGCGACTTTATTCATGAGATCCACCACTTTAGCAGTAATGTCAAGCTTTGGGGAAAAATGAATAATAACCTCTCTTCTGAGAACCAAAGTAATATCCTCAGATTCAATAACTAATTTTAACGCGGCTTCAGTCTTCGGTTGAAATTCCTGAACTATAGATTGTTGAATTTGTTGTGTCTCAGCTTGATACTTCCGACCCGCTAATTCATAGTCTGCCCGAGCATACTCCCTCTTCTTATTGTGCTCGGCTATTTCTTCTTTAGACCACGTAAGGCGTTTTGACTCCGCTTCCTTCTCCAATCCCTGCAGGTCAGCAGCCAACCCCTCAATCTTTGCTTTCAAGGCCACAATATCGGATCTCTCAAGTGCGCTTTTGATTCGCGCTTGCGCCGAATTAGATGCCATTATAGCAGTAGAGGCATCAAACACTGCGACCTTTTCCTCAGCGAAGATTGAATTTGAAAAGCTTAATATAGTAACCGCCAACAACTGACAAACAGCCTTTAAATTTCGCACAGTACTTCTCCTAACTTATATTAAAATTGATTTCCAAGAGAAAATTGAAAAACTTCGGTTTCATCATAAATGCTCTTATTGAAAGGTTTGGCGATACTGAAAGTGATTGGACCAAATCCACTTAACCATGTCGCACCAACACCGATGGAATAGCGTAGCTCATCAATAGAGGGTTTAAAGCAATTTTTTTGCACACTTCCATCGTCATAAACCGCGCACTTAGAATTGAAAATATTTCCTACATCAAAAAACAATGACGGCTGAACAGATCGTTGGTCCTTGATAAACGGTAAAGGAAAAATTATTTCAGCTCCGAATTCCACCTGAACATTTCCTCCGATGGGATCCGGATCGTCATAGTAAATACTCATCTCACTCGGATTATCTTGTGGCCCAAGCGTATTGCGCTTAAAGCCCCTAACTGATCCAAAGCCGCCACCATAAAAATTTTTAAAAAATGGCAATTGCGTGGTTCCACCATAGGAGTCACCGTAACCTAAATCAGCTCTGATTTTCAGAGTAAGGGATCTTGTCAAGCCTCTCAAATACTGACCAGCATAAGTAAACTTATAATACTCAAGACCGGAACCGGGAACTGACAAATCCACGCCAGCCCTGTGAGATGTTCCCCTTGTAGCAAAAACGCCGCGGTTCAATGTAGACCGAACCCAATTTACATTGAAATTTACCGTATCAAAGTCTGTTCCGTTTTCATCTACAAAATTTTGGATTTCGGTTGATGCATAACTCCCCGTTTTTAGGGCCAAATTTTCATATCCAAAACCGAAGCCGATACGTTCAATCTCCGAAACTGGATAACTCCAATTGACATTTGCCCCAAAACTATTAGTAGAGAAACTCGCTATATTTATTTCATCGTAATTAGTCTCTCGACCAAAAAAAGAATACCCCACACCCACGCCGTCAACAGTAAAATAAGGTTCGTTGTAGTTAAAACTTAGTGAGGTCTGATAACGACTTCTATTTACACCAACCCCGACTTGTTTACCGGTCCCAAGAAAATTATTTTCATTTAAATTAGCTCCCAAGATTAATCCAGTCCCTTGCGCGAACCCCAGGCTCGCGCCAACCGAACCAGAGGGTTGCTCTTCGACAGTGTAGACCACATCAATTTGATCGTCGGTTCCAGCTACGGGTATGTTCTCAACTCCAACCTCTTTAAAATAGCCTAGACGTTCTAAACGAACTTTAGATAACTCGATCAACGCGTTATTCGCTGAGCCTCCCTCCATTTGGCGCATTTCTCTTCTTAAAACCGTGTGTGCCGTTTTAGTGTTACCTCGAAATTCGATTCTTCTAACATATGCACGCTTACCTGGCTTTACAAAAAAGGTAATAGTAGCAGTTTTCTCTTCCTCATTTATCTCTGGGTAGCCCTTTACCTCAGCAAAAGAGTAGCCTTGGTTACCAAGG
>DDII01000058.1:47385-103923 GCA_002338445.1 Cellvibrionales bacterium UBA1854
GTTCCTCGGGAATTTTTAATTCACCTGCAAGCTCGACTGAATCAATGGTGAACGGTTCTCCCTCACTAATATTGATTGTTATATAGACAGAGTCTTTGTTTGGGCTAATGGACACCTGAGTACTTTTGATCTCAAATTGCAAATATCCTCGGTCTAAGTACCAAGATTCTAACATCTCTAAATCGCCCGATAGTTTTTCTCTAGAATATTTATCGTCACTTGTAATCCATGATAACCATCCAGTTTTGCGCTGCTCAAATTGCTCTAAAAGTTCATCATCTGAAAAAATCTTATTCCCTATAAAATTAATATGTCGGATTTTAGAGACTTCTCCCTCATCTATATTTATGTTTATGATTATTCTATTTCGAGGTAACTCTTTCACCTCAGTTTTCACTGTCGCACCATAGCGACCTTGAGCCACGTATTGTCTTTGCAATTCTTGTGTCATCCCTTCTAAGATTACTTGACGAAATATTTGACCCTCGGCGAGGCCATTATCCCGGAGCGCAGTCAGAAGCTGCTCAGTCTCTATTGCTTTGTTGCCATCTAAATTAATTGCTGAAACGGCCGGTCGTTCTTTCACTCCGATCACTAATACACCTTCTTCTCGAGCCATCACAATATCTGAGAAATATCCGGTTCGAAATAACGCCCTTATACAATTCCTTATGGTTTTTTCCTCTGCTAAATCCCCGACCTCAAGTGGGAGTGCCGCAAAAACAGAGCCTGCAGAAACCCTTTGCAAACCCTCTATGCGAATATCATCAACATTGAACGACTCCGAAGATACAGAAAAAGAAAAGCAACCCAAATAAGTAATAAGGATGGTGACAAAACTGAGCTTAAAGGATTTTATCAACAAACTAATACCCTTGAAAAATTAGCGACATCGTCATAAGAAAACTCTACTTAAATCATTGAATGTTGCCCATAACATTAAAGTCACTAGCATTGCTAATCCTATTTTATAACTTGCAAGTTGAACTGATTCCGAAACGGGAGATCCCTTTACAATTTCAATAACAAAATACATCAAATGTCCACCATCCAAAACTGGAATTGGTAGTAAATTCATCACCCCTAACATTATACTTAGAATCGCCACAAAACGGATAAAATTGTCGATTCCAGCTCGTCCAGACTCACCGGCAACTTTTGCGATGGTTATTGGGCCACTTAAATTCTTTGTTGATAACTCCCCAATCAGTAACTTTCCCAAAGAATTTAGAATAAAAATACTATAATTTGACGTCTCTTCAAAACTTCGCCACAGAGCACTCCACGGGGTATGTGCGTGACGAAAAACGTACTCATCTGGGTACTTGCCTCTCGGGGCTAGGTGAACACCAATTTGGCCCACTCGGACTCCATCTCGATAAATAACATCAGGAACTACAGTAATAAGTTTCGTTAGGTCACCTCGGAGAATTTTGAGGTTAATCTCTCTTTGAGGATTACTGGCTACTGCATTTACAAAATAATCAACGCCCGTTACCGGCTTATCATTGACCATTAAAATCTCATCGCCCATTATTAAGCCAGCTCGATCTGCTGCACCATCTTCGGCAACTTCTGCAAGATTTAACGCCTGAAACTTGTAGTCGGGAGCTATCCCTAGTGCACGCAGTGGGACTGGCTCAACAGAATCTCGTAACCATTTATCAAGATTTATAGTTAAGTCAGTCGTGACGCTTGAGTCTGGCAACTTAACAGTTATAGTAATTTTGCCTGATTTTCCTATAAACTTAAAAAGCTCTTTTGAGACACTATTCCAGCTTGGAGTATCTTTCCCTTCAACCATTATTATTTTCATTCCAGACTCGAATCCCGCCATCTGCGCCTGAGATTTCGGCGTTATGTCTCCAATTACTGGCTCTACTCCCACCTCACCTGAGAGGTATAGTATCCAAAAAAGCATGGTTGCTAGAAGGAAATTTGCGAGAGGTCCTGCACTCACGATTGCTATGCGACGCCATACGCCTTGACCGCTAAAAGTATGCAGTTTGTCCTCAATACTAATCTCAGAATCTTGGTTATCAAGCATCTTAACGTAACCACCTAGTGGTAACGCAGCTATGACAAATTCGGTACCCAAACGATCGTGCCATCTGAACAAAGCCGATCCAAAACCGATGGAAAATCGTTCTACTTTTACCCCACAGCGCCGAGCCACCCAAAAATGTCCGAATTCATGTATCGTTACCAACATGCCAAGTGCAATAAAAGTGTATAAAAGAGTTTCTAAAATTTGCATATTAACTCTCGATTTTACGCACACGAGCCTCGCCCAAGTTACGAACTTTTATATCCGTACCTTCAACGGCCTCTAAAGACTGGAGCTTTGAAAAATTATATGTATTCATGAGGTATTCAACAATTTCTGGAATTTGAGTAAAACTAATGCGCAAATCAAGAAAAGCAGCCACCGCTACCTCGTTGGCAGCATTGAGTACAGTCGGAGCATCTCCACCGATTCTTGACGCCTCATAAGCCAAACGTAAACAAGGAAAATTATATTCGTCTGGCTGAGAAAACTCCAGTTTGCCTATTGTTCTCATATCTAACGGCTCTACTCCAGATTCTATGCGCTCAGGCCACCCCAAAGCATGAGCTATCGGAACGCGCATATCTGGATTACCGAGTTGAGCAAGCACTGAGCCATCGACGAAATGCACAGACGAATGTAGGATACTTTGGGGATGAAGCACAACGTCAATACAATCAGTAGGCAAGTCAAATAAAAAACTTGCCTCAATTACCTCTAATCCCTTGTTCATGAGGGTTGCTGAGTCTACCGACACTTTTTTACCCATTTTCCAATTTGGGTGTGCACAAGCCTGGAATGGTGAAACGGCTTGCATTTCATGCAAATTCCATCCTCGAAAGGGCCCTCCCGATGCAGATAGGGATAATTTAAGAACCCCCATACCCCCCTTTTTTTTGGAATAATCAAGCGGGAGGCACTGAAAGATTGCATTGTGCTCACTATCGATCGGGAGAATAGTTGCATTGCTTTTTGTAGCGGCACTCATCATAACTGGACCGGCCATAACTAGCGACTCCTTGTTGGCAAGCAAAACTTTTTTTCCCGACTGAATCGCTGTTAAAGTTGGTCGAAGCCCAGCACCACCGACTATCGCAGCCACAACGATATCTATGCCAGGGTCTCCTAAAATTGTACACAATTGTTCCACTCCGAAAACTACTTCTGTTGAACACTGCAGATGCTTCAACATATCAGAAAGTTTTTGTGCGGTCTCTTTTTGAGTAACCACCGCAAAAAGTGGCTTGTACACGTCGCATTGTTGTGCCAACAGCTTATAGTTTGAGTCGCAACAAAGAACTGCTAGTTTGAATTTGCTTCTATTCCTACCTATCACGTCAAGGGTACTGGCGCCTATACTACCCGTGGAACCTAAAACAGCGACACTTTGCAACATTTATAATGGGCGCATTAAGATGCAAATGGAATAAAACGGTAACACAATGATCAGTCCATCAACACGATCTAGAATACCACCGTGTCCCGGCAATAACCGTCCACTATCCTTAAACCCCGTATTTCGTTTTAACATACTTATAAACAGATCTCCCAAAACAGACAATAGGACTGCAGACAAAGCAAGAAAAAAATAATACACGATACCAATTGATGTTTGTCCAAAAAAAGAAAACAAAAAAAATAGTGGTAGTTGAGCAAACAACGCGAAGATCACGCCCTCTTTTGTTTTGCCGGGGCTAATGATAGGTGCCAACTTTTTATTACCAAAATATTTACCACCAAAATAACCGCCTACATCCGCAAAAACCACCATTCCTACACCCAATAAGAATAACTCTTTTCCATTGGGTAAAGATACAATACAAAGAGCAGCTAGCCAGGAAAAACAAAGAAGAAGCAATCCAATAACAGTCCAGACATACCCAAATGATAATAACGTCGATGAGTTCGGATAATCGTTTAAAGTCAAAATATTAAACAACCAAAATAAAATGCTGATCAGCAAAATATTTTGTCCGGTAACAACATTGATGTCACCAAAAAAATTCACCATTGCCCCTATTACCGATAGTCCTACAAACTGAAGCACCAAGAATAGCGCGACCATCATGGGTGATGTAATACCAGCTAGCCTTATCCATTCCCGTCCGGCTGCCATTATGAGCGGGACGAGAAGTACTGCAAAAGATTTATGAGATAAATAATAAAGACTTATGAAAAGCAGCGCGACTAGCAAGAATGCGGTTGACACTCTATGTCTTAACATAAAATGACTCAACCAGCCTCTCTGTAACCTTCTTAGCTTTACGCCTACCGAATCGACGTTTTCGCAAATAATATTCCGCTATGGCTTGGTCTAACTCATCCTCTCCGAAGTCTGGCCAATATTGATCGCTCACTAAAAATTCCGTGTACGCTAACTGCCAAAGCAAGAAGTTACTTATCCTCTCTTCACCCCCAGTGCGGATACATAAGTCAGGATCGGAAATTTCGTTCATTTGAAGATTGCTAGCAATGGTTGATTCTGTAATGTCCTCGACGCGTAATCTGCCCTCGTTTACTTGATTTGCCACAAGCCGCGCTGCTTCTGTGATATCCCATCGACCTCCATAATCAACACATAGGATCAACCGTAACGTGCCATTTTGTGTAATCTTTTCTGCTTCAGCAATTAAATCACACAAATTACTATCGAAATTTGACCGATTTCCCACTACCGTGAGTCTAACGCCATCATCTCGCAACAGCGGTGCTTCTTTTTTTAAGTAATTAGAAAAGAGGGACATTAATCCCGAAACCTCGCGACTTGGCCTGAACCAATTCTCACTCGAAAATGCAAAGAGACTTACTATCTCTATACCCTGTTTTTTTGAAGCTCTCAAGATGTCACGTATGCGCTCCACCCCAGCAGTATGTCCCTCTAGCGAATTAAGCCCATTAACGCTGGCCCAGCGATTATTACCATCCATTATTATTGCTAAATGACGCAGTGGGTGCTTGGATACCTGCGACTGATTTAACTTCATAATTTAAAACCTTTGAGACTCTATATTTCCATCAAATCTCGTTCTTTGGAAACTAATAATTGTTCAACTTTTGAAATGTATAAATTAGTGACTTTCTGAACTTCATCTTGCCCTTTCCTTTCATCATCTTCAGTGATTTCAGAAGCTTTTTGTAGGGTTTTAAATTTTGTAATAATATCTCGTCGAATGTTCCTAATCGAAATTCTGCTTTGTTCTGCTTCGGATTTCGCCTGCTTGGTGTAGATTTTTCGAGTTTCCTCGGTCAAAGCAGGCAAAGGAACTCTGATAACTATTCCAGACGATGTTGGATTAAGTCCTAAATTAGACCGCATAATCGCTTTCTCAATGTCAGACACCAAACTGCGATCCCAAGCGGTAATCGTTAAAGTTCTGGCATCCTCAACTGCTATTGATGATGCTTGAGAGAGGGGTGTTTCAATGCCGTAATAGCTAACAGTAATACCATCTAGCAATTTTGGATGAGCGCGACCAGTGCGTATTCTGCTAAATGATGTTACTAGAGCATCTAATGCTTTCTGCATACGACTTGATGCCTCCTCCTCCAAAGTTTTAATCACAACAAATTAACCTTCTTCAATAAGAGTTCCAACATTTCCACCCATGACTAACTTAAGCAGTGCGCCAGGCTTCCCCATACGAAAAACGCGCAGAGGCATTCCATGTTCCCGACACATACATATTGCAGTAAGATCCATAACTCCAAGCTTTTTGTCAAGCACTTCGTCGTATGTCAGCCTATCATAGAGTATGGCCTGACTATCCAAAAGCGGATCTGAAGAATAAACCCCATCCACGCGAGTCGCTTTCAAAACCACATCTGCCCCGATCTCAATCCCTCTCAAGCAGGCAGCCGAATCGGTAGTGAAAAAGGGGTTTCCGGTTCCTGCTGCAAACATGACAACGTCCCCATCTTTGATATACCTTATAGCGCGGCGTCTATCGTAATGCTCTACCACGCCGCTCATTTGAATGGACGACATAACATGAGAAGCAATATTGGTCCGCTCCAGCGCATCGCGCATCGCGAGAGCATTCATTACAGTCGCCAACATGCCCATATGATCGCCCGTGACCCTCTCCATACCAGCAGCACTTAATGCAGCTCCTCTAAATAGGTTGCCTCCGCCTATCACAAGCCCTACTTGGATGCCTATTCCCACGAGCTGTCCTATTTCGAGCGCCATTTTATCCAAAACCTTAGGATCAATACCAAACCCCTCTGACCCCATTAAAGCCTCGCCACTGACTTTTAATAATATTTTTTGATAGCTTTTGCCATTCTTGCGCTTTTGCACATTCATTACTCTTTTTCAATCAAACTATTTTCTCGATCTGCGCGGCAACTTCAGTCGCGAAATCAACCTCTTCTTTAATAATCCCCTCTCCAACCTCAAAGCGGATAAACGTAGTAACATCTGAATTCGCCTCCGCTACCAACTGTCCAATCGTTTTATCTGGATCTTTCACGAAGGGCTGGTCAATGAGACTGCTCTCTTTTAAAAATTTTGCAACTCTGCCAGCAACCATCTTTTGAACAATTGCCTCAGGCTTACCACTGTCTCGCGCCTGAGCCAAATAAATTTCTTTTTCAGCTGCCAGAACAGATTCAGATATATCCTGCGATCTCACAACGGCGGGGTTGACTGCAGCAACGTGCATCGCCACTTGTCGGGCAAGTTCAGAGCTACCGCCAGTTAATCCTACCACAACTCCTATGCGACGATTGCTGTGCAGGTAAGAGCCGACCACGGGAGCTTTTAGTGACTTACATCGTCTTAGAAGAATATTTTCACCAATCTTCTGAATCAAATCATTCCGTTTCTCCTCTAAACGCTTGTTAGCTCGGAGCGCAACCAGTTCCGCTTCTTGAGTATTGAACGCGGTTTCAAGAACATCCTTAACAAATCCTTGAAAATTATCGTCGCGAGCAACAAAGTCGGTTTCACTATTTACCTCTATAATTACGCCGTAGTCGTCTGAACTTGCAACTCCAATCGAACCATCTGCGGCTGTTCGTGAGGATTTTTTTGCTGCTTTTAGACCACTCGACTTTCGTAACATTGCAATTGCTTCATCAATGTCACCATTGCATGCCACTAGCGCTCTTTTGCACTCCATCATTCCCAGTCCCGTCCGCTCTCGCAAATCTTTCACGAGAAGTGGTGTTACTAATTTTGTCATCAAGCACCTCCCCAGAAATAGTTAAAAAAAGGGGCAACTGCCCCTTTAATTAAAAAAACATTGTTAAATTGAAACTTCGCTATTTGAACCAGTTTCTGATTCAGTATTTTTCGAGGATTTGTCTTCCTCAAACATCTCCATATCCTTTGCCTCTTTGTCAGATATCTCTATAAAATCATCTATGGTTACAGCTTGTGCAGACTTTTCTTTTCCAGCCAATACAGAATCAGCGATTGAAGCTGAGTATAGCTTAATTGCCCTTATGGAGTCGTCATTTCCCGGAATTATGTAATCAACTCCGTCGGGATCACTATTAGTGTCGACAATCCCTATCACAGGGATTCCAAGCTTATTAGCCTCCTTGATAGCTATTCTCTCGTGATCAACATCCACAACAAACAACATATCCGGTAGCCCATTCATATCTTTTATGCCGCCGATGGAATTTTCTAGCTTCTCCTTCATCCTTGCACGTAACAGTACTTCTTTTTTCGTAAGTTTATCGAAAGTCCCATCTTTCTCCTGCGCCTCTATATCGCGATAGCGACGGATCGAGGCACGAATTGTCTTGTAATTAGTTAACATGCCTCCAAGCCAGCGATGAGACACAAATGGCATAGAACAGCGCTCCGCCTGCTCTTTTACAACTTTTTGAGCCGCTCTTTTAGTTCCAACAAACAAAATTTCGTTACCGCGGGAAACTGCTTTCTCGACTATATCGAGCGCTTCGTTGAACGCGGGAACCGTATGCTCTAAATTAATTACGTGGACTTTGTTTCGAGATCCAAAAATGTACCTACTCATTTTCGGATTCCAAAATCTTGTTTGATGCCCAAAGTGGACGCCTGCTTGCAACATATCCTTCATGCTTACTTTTGACATGAGTAGTTCCTTTTTACGGGTTAGCCTTCCGCTTGTCCCAACAGTTAACTCTAGTTTTCAGTTCAATAGCAACCTGAGCCAGAGCACCCTAACTGCTGTGTCGACAAGCGTTCGTATTTAACGTTATTAAACTTTATTTTATGGTTACTCCAATGGGGCCGTTTTATATCATAAACATAGCAAATAGTGAAAGAGGAAATTAATGATATACCGCTCTGAGGTGCTCAAAACATACGCTTAATTTTAGCGCCGGTACTTTGTCGAAAATATTCAGGAAAAAAATAACACGCGAAGATAGATGAAGAGTTACAATCGCTCTAAAATCACGCAGTACATAGAGGATATCATGACGGCAACTATTAAATCAGAGGATGATGTTAAAAAGATGCGTATCGCATGCAGACATGCTGCAGAAGTGTTGGAGATAGTGGAAAAATACGTACTTCCCGGGACGTCTACGGATACGCTAAATCAGATCTGTCATGAGCACATCGTATATAATCAAAATGCAACATCAGCATGCCTGGGATATCGGGGTTTCCCGAAATCTATATGTACCTCCGTTAATCAAGTAGTTTGTCATGGTATACCCTCTGAAAAAAAGATCTTGCGAAGTGGAGATATAATAAATATTGATGTAACAGTGCTCAAAGATGGCTGGCATGGGGATACCAGTCGAATGTTTTTGGTCGGAGAGGTTGCAAGTTTTGCAAAACGATTAGTACAGGTATCACAAGAGTGTTTATACAAAGCGATAGATTTAGTGGCGCCTGGAACAAGACTAGGTGACCTCGGTCATGTTATTCAAACACATGCTGAAAATAATCACTACTCGATTGTCCGAGAGTACTGCGGGCATGGCATCGGAAAAGTATTTCATGAGGAGCCACAGGTGCTCCATTATGGATCTCCCAACACGGGTCTTATTCTTGAGGAAGGGATGATGTTCACGATTGAGCCAATGCTTAATGCGGGGCGTCATACAACAAAGTTAAAACGCGATGGATGGACAGTAGAAACAAGTGATGGTCGGCTATCCTCGCAATGGGAACATACAATCTTGGTAACTAGTTCAGGGTGTGAGGTTTTAACAGCGCGTAATGATGAATCACTCTAAACACTCAATATGTTCTCTGCTCACAAAAAGTCTATTACTTTTTTAACAAAATCATATTAAAAACTAATTTAAGAATATGAGTTCGATTGAGCTGTTTAAAAAAAATATCAAAGAAGCCAATGATTCTTTCGACAAGCGGTTTTATGACGGAGAGTATTCTCACCAACTTGTACACGAGAGATCTCAATTTATGGATAAACTTTTAACCAAAGTGTGGAACCAATATAAATGGCGGTCGGACATCAGTTTAATCGCGGTTGGGGGTTATGGTAGGGGCGAATTACATCCTCACTCAGATATTGATCTGTTGTTGCTTGCTTCTGAAGACACTATTGCCATAGACAACAAAAATATAGAAGAATTTCTTGCATTTTTATGGGATCTGAACCTTCAAATTGGCCACAGTGTGAGATCCATAAACCAATGTGTAAGTGCTGCTAAAGACGATATCACTATCCTTACAAATCTCTTGGAAACAAGATTAATCGTTGGAGTTAAATCAAGACGGGAACAATTACTCGACCGCATAGGGGCTCAAAAACTTTATTCGTCCCGTGAATTTTATCGCGGAAAGTTAAAAGAGCAGAGTGAACGATACCGAAAACATGGTGACACTGACTACAACTTAGAACCAAATGTCAAAGAGGCACCTGGTGGACTAAGGGATATCCAATTAATCACATGGATAGCGATATATTACTTCAACGTGGCATATCGTTCAGATTTAGTAACAAAGAAAATTTTCTTAGAGGATGAATATCAAAGGTTGTATCAAGATGAAGAATTTCTTTGGCGGGTTCGATATGGACTTCACATTATCGCGGGACGGCAGGAAGAGCGACTTCTTTTTGACCACCAACGGAAACTGGCGAAATTACTGGGCTACCAAGATGGCGAGGGGAAACTTGGTGTTGAAAAGTTTATGCAAAAATACTATCGGACCGTGCTTTCCGTCCGGGGTTTGACTGATGTACTGCGTCAGTATCTCGATGAATTAATACACCAAAACAATAAAGATCGTGAAATTAAATCGTTCAATAATCGGTTTGTCATTAATGGAGAGTTCATCGACACGATTTCTGACTCAATCTTTCAAGATCACCCATCTGCAATGCTGGAACTTTTCGTGATACTTGGAGAGAACGAAAATATTAAGGGAATCAGAGCATCTGTGATTAGACAGCTGCTTCAGTCAGTGCACCTAATAGATAAAAAATTTCGATCCAGCAAACATAATCAAAACCTTTTTTTGAGGTTATTAAAATCTCCTTTTAAGCTATCGGTACAGCTCAATAGGATGAACCGCTACGGAATTCTTGGGAAGTACCTGCCAGCATTCGGCAAAATAATAGGCCAAATGCAGCATGATTTGTTCCATATATACCCAGTTGATGTTCATACTTTAAAGGTAATCGAAAATATCCGCCGTCTGGCTCGGCCGGAGGTCGCTGAACGCTTTCCCATGCCATCGCATATTTTTAAAAATCTATCCAAACCAGAGCTTTTGATCATAGCCGCGTTGTATCATGACATTGCAAAAGGCAGGGGAGGCGATCATTCGAAGCTGGGAGGAGGTGAGGTCGTAAAATTTGCCAGACTACATGATCTCGCGCTCGAAGAAGAAGAATTACTTAAGTGGTTGATAGAGAATCATCTAGTGATGTCAGCAGCATCGCAGCGAGAAGATGTCTCAGATCCGAAAGTAATTAGTAAATTCGCAGCGATTGTTGGCAATACTATGCGCTTAGACTTTTTATATGTTTTAACCGTCGGAGATATCAATGCCACTAACCCAAATCTTTGGACTGAGTGGAAAGGATCGCTGATGCAGCAACTCTACACGGCAACAAAACGTTACTTAAATCGAGTAAACCTTACTCCAGTAGATAAAAATCGTTGGTCAGCAAATGCAAAACATAAAATCTTTCGTCGTCTCGGGGACATTGGAATTTCTTCATCAGCAGCTGAAAGTATTTGGGCTAAACTCGGCTCGGAGTTTTTTCTTCGAGAAACTACTGAAGACATAGTAAGGTACACGACTGCAATTATCAAAAGCTTTAAAATCAAAGGTGCCTCAATCTCAGACAATAACCACGTTATTCTGCTCAAAAATATCGGCATAGAGGTACAGATCGCAACGCAGATCTTTGTGTACTCAAAAGATATTCATAACATACTTGCGGTCATAGCCGCTACACTCGAAAAGCTAGAACTAAACATTCAAGACGCGCGACTTCACACAAATGGTAACGGAGATGCTTTTGACGTCTTTTATGTGCTCACTTCAGATGGCCAACCAGTTAGTGATGAAAGCTTGGTGAGAAAGGGAATAGTTGAGTCATTGTCTCACGCAATCAGCAATCCAGAAACGGTGTCTATTTCACCCAGCCGGAGAACACCACGGAGATTAAAGAGTTTTAAACGTAAAACTAAAGCGATCTTTAGCAGTAATCTTGAGAACAATACTACCGTTCTTGAAGTGCTAACTCCGGACAGACCCGGGTTGTTGGCGCTACTCGCTAATATATTTTTTCGCTTTAATCTCCGACTTCTTACTGCTAAAATTTCCACTTTAGGTGAGCAAGTTGAGGATATTTTTTATTTGACCAATTCCAATTATCAACCAATCAACGATCAAAATATTTGTCAAGAGCTCTCGAAAACAATTTGTGAAGAACTTGATTCCCGTAACCAATAACACTTTTAATGTGCTTACTAGGTTACCAAGCTTAATTGGCTTCTCTAACCTCCCGACCATGTTGAGATAATAAAATTGAACCCGGCCCTACTAAAATTGCAAGAATATCCTTTTGAACGTTTGAAAAAGCTTTTGAATCCAGTGCCTCCAAATAAAAAATATAAACCCATAAAGTTGTCCGTTGGGGAGCCAAGGCACAAACCGCCGGAGTTCGTGCTGCAAGCCCTAAGCGACGCTCGTTATGATCTTGGATATTATCCAACAATAAAAGGAAGTAATCTCTTAAGGAGCTCTGCCGCCGCTTGGCTCGAAAATAGATATAACTTAGCTTCAGAATCGATAAATCCAGACACGCAGATCATCCCAGTAAATGGGACACGGGAAGGGATTTTTTCCTTCACTCAAGCATGTATAGACCGTGGAAATAATCCCCTAGTCGTTACATGCAACCCTTTTTATCAGATATATGAGGGCGCAGCCATTCTCGCAGGAGCCGAACTTTGGTATTTAGACTGTCATGAGGAGAATCGTTTTCTCCCAGATCTCTCTATGGTGCCAACAAAAGTTTGGGAGCGCTGCCAGATTTTACATTTTTGCACTCCGGGTAACCCAACTGGCTCCTGTATCGGGATTGATCAAATGTGCGTGGCTCTCCACCTAGCTGAAAAATATGACTTCATAATCGTGAGTGACGAGTGCTACTCAGAAGTTTACTTGGATGCAGAATCACCGCCAATCGGTCTTTTAGATGCATGCAAAGTAGTTGGCAACAACAAATTTGAAAGATGTGTTATTTTTCACAGCTTGTCGAAACGTTCTAATTTGCCGGGGCTCAGATCTGGCTGTGTTTCTGGTGATCGTGCTCTTATCGAGAGGTTCTTACATTATCGGACTTATCATGGATGCGCAATGTCTCCAACGGCCCAAGCCGCATCAATCGCCGCCTGGAGCGATGAATCTCATGTCATTGCAAATCGGGAAAAATACAAAGAAAAATTTGCCAAAGTAACTGCGGTGCTGAAGCCCGCTTTGGAATTTTTTGTGCCAAAAGCTAGCTTTTATTTATGGCCAAAAACACCTGTTGACGATATACGGTTCTGCAGGGAACTATATCAAAGCAAAAACGTTACTGTTTTACCTGGACAATATATGGGTCGAACTACGCCTGCAGGAAATCCGGGCACAAATAGAGTGAGAATGGCGCTTGTTGCGGAATTGGATGAGTGCATGGAGGCTGCAGGGCGAATTATAAATTATGTTGAGGGACTTTAGTGCGCAGACCTGAGCGAGCCTTATACATTAAGAACAAACTCCAGAGATTGTATCCCGAGCCACCGATCCCGCTTAAACACAAGTCTGCATATCAACTGTTGATAGCAGTTCTTCTGAGCGCTCAATGCACAGATGCTCGAGTTAATAAGGTTACTCCTGATCTGTTCAGTGTAGCAAACAATGCCTTTGATATGATCAAAATTCCAATCGAGGTCATTTATAAAATAATTCGACCATGTGGGCTAGCCCCAAAAAAATCTCGCGCGATTTGGGAGCTGTCTGATATCTTGGTTGATTGTTATGACGGCGAGGTGCCGAGAGAACTGGACAAACTAAAAGCATTACCAGGCGTTGGTCATAAAACCGCAAGTGTTGTAGTATCTCAAGCATTCGGTATTCCAGCATTTCCTGTTGACACTCACATCTTTCGCCTTGCTCAGAGATGGGGCTTAACCAAATCCAAAAATGTTAAAGGCGCTGAAAGTGATCTTAAAAAATCTTTCCCAAAAGACTCATGGAATTCCCTTCACCTTCAAATGATATTTTATGGACGAGAATTTTGCTCAGCGAGAGGCTGTGACGGAATGATATGCGAAATCTGTCGATACTGTTATCCAAAACGGAGGTCAGCGTTTGTGGCCTGCAAGGCCTGAAAGTGCTTCTCTCCAATTCACTATTTTTATTCTGGTCTTAACCGCCGAAACTTTGTTATGCTTCAAGCTCAAGAGCGTTCAGAGAGATATCCTTGACAACACTCTACAGAACTCGCAATTGCGATCCAGTAAAAATTATAATGAAATGGCTCAATAACGCCGGCGTTGAGCATTGCTTTTATGATCTCAGAAAGGATGGCCTCAAATATTGGACTATTGCTAATTGGATAAAGCGTCCCGTTTGGCGAAAATTTTTAAACCGTCAGGATTGCACACGGAGCAGGCTGCCCAGGAAAAAAAAACAGGAATTCTCTGGCGGCGGCATTACAAATTTCTTCAGGGAACAGCCACTTCATCATGAAGCGCTCTGTCCAAGATTATAAAGAAACATTAGAAGTATTTTTAGCGAGGAAAGGTGCTCCGCACTTTTGTATGAACACAACAACTAGTTATCAATAATAAAAAAGAGAAAAATTCATGAATAAAATTTATAGTTTTGGCATAGGGGTGGGTAGTAAAAACCAAAAAGGCGAATGGTTAGAGGTTCTTTTTCCAGATCCCCAGTTCAATCCAGATCCCGGGATCAGTGAAGTACTTATGGCCGTGCTTGGTGATCGGACTGTGGATATTGAGCTCAATAATAATCAGGTTATTGCTTTAGAATCCGCTCTAAGAACCAGCGGAGACACTTTGATCGCTGACAGCCTAAGGATGCTATCAGCCTCAGATCGACCTCTTGTTGCAGTGATGTTGATCGGCGATGAAGCGCCTACATCCGTGCCTCAGGCATATCTCAAACTTCAACTTCTCTCGCATAGGCTTGTTCGACCTCACGAAACAAACATAGATGGAATATTCGGTATTCTCAAAAATATCGCATGGACGAGCGCGGGACCTATTGATGTAGAAGAGCTTGCTAGCAAAACTGTGGAGGCCAAATTAAGAGGCCAGATTTTATCAGTAAACTGTATAGATAAATTTCCTAGGATGGTTGATTATATTGTTCCGTCTGGTGTACGAATCGCCGATGCATCGCGTGTAAGGTTAGGCGCATATCTTGGAAAGGGTACAACAGTCATGCATGAAGGATTCATTAATTTTAATGCTGGAACTGAGGGACCTAATATGGTGGAGGGCAGAATATCCGCTGGCGTTTTTTGTGGAGCCGGCTCCGATATCGGTGGAGGCGCCTCGATCATGGGCACCCTATCGGGTGGGGGTAGTATGGTAATATCAATCGGCTCGCAATGCCTTTTGGGTGCAAATTCCGGACTAGGAATCCCTCTGGGAGATCGATGTACAGTTGAAGCGGGTTTATACGTTACTGCTGGTACCAAAATAGTCATTGTCCATGCTAATGGGTCTGAAAGTGGAGCAGTCAAGGCACATCAACTCTCGCATAAAAATGACCTGCTCTTGAGAAGAAATTCGATTAGTGGGAGGGTCGAATGCCTGACAAATAGTAATGCCGTCCAGCTAAATGAATCCCTCCACTCATCAAACTAGAGACTTAAAGCATTACATTGCTGATATTTCTGTTCGTATAAGTCAGGGTTCATAGATTAATACTTTTGGAAGCTCTAAGTTTAATTTGTCTAAAAGAAAAGTTCATTCGAAACGAGCAGTGATTAATGAAGAATCATCCTTCTTAAGTATTTTTAAAAGATTTTTATACAATAACACCGAGCTTGAGTAGGACATCAAATAATAAGTCCTCAGAGAAGCAGTTAGTATTCAATTTAAGTCGACAATCGCATGTTTCTTAAAATATCACCCGCTTGATTGAGATGCACCACAAGAGTAATTGTAAATCAAGATACATCAATGTTTTTGTTGGTCATAATTCCATTATTAATACGATTGTTAACGTGGTGATAGTACGAAGTTTTAAATCTCACATTAGTAAACACGCCACAGGTAATTTATAGTGCGATAATTTAAGGAGCGAGTATTTTTCGATTAATTCTTCAGGAGAGATAAATTTTAAGAAATTTAGAAGAATTTAGATGTTTAATGCGCAACTTTGAATGGCATTTTGAGTAATCATCTGCGCAAAATCGCCAAGTAGCGGCTTAGGCAGATCATGGCCAACCCCAGAAAGAATCCGCAGCGTTGCATGGGGAATATGCGAAGCTGTTTCTATCCCTCCGCTGACTTGCGCAAGTGGGTCGTCCTCACCACTGATCACCAACACAGGCATCTTTAAACTCGCTAAAAGCTCGGAGCGGTCCGCCGCAAGATTAATGGCGGCCATCTGCCGGAAATAACTGAGCGGATTTCGCGCACGTTTGGACTCTGCCAAAATCATTGCGCGAAGATAAGCGTCGGTGACAGGATATTTTGAACTTCCAATCAACTGTAACGTCTGCACAGAATTATCTAAACCGGAGCTAGTTTTTGAGGGCCTCTTTACCATTTGGAGGGCTACTTTTAAAGAAGGCCAACCCGAACCCCAAGCCCCACTATTTGACATCATTGAGGTTAATGACAGCACCCTATCGGGATACCTCCCGGCAACTATTTGACAAATCATGCCGCCCATCGAAAAACCCACCAAGTGAGCCGCCGGTATCTCAAGTGCGTCTAAAATGCCTACAGTATCCATTGCCAAATCGTCAAGCGTATACGGTAAAGTGATTGATACACCAAGGAGCTTTGCGATAAATTGGCGTGCCAAACTCGGAGCGCGCGGGCAGTCCAACCATTCACTAAGACCGATGTCTCGATTATCGAATCGAATTACATAAAAACCTTTATTAACAAGAGCCTCACAAAACGGAACGGGCCAGCGCACTAACTGGTTATTTAATCCGGCGACAAGAATCAATGGAGAATCTTTTTTATCTCCAAAAGTTTCATAAGCAAAGGATAATCCATTTGCATGTGTATACATTGTCCTATCGACACTGCTAAAGCCATCCCTCCCCAGCACTTCAATCACTCTTTCAGCTCTCTTGAAAAAAATTTTCCGACTGGCGATCGAAGCGATTCAAATAAATCCGTAGCAATAACACAAAACAAGTACACAGTATCAAAATGTGAACTCAGCATTATGCGCACTTCTACGTAGCCCAAGCAATTCTGATTGCCGCAGAATTCATTACGACGATTAGACGCAGCACAACCTCTTCGGTTCCATTCGAGCATGAATCGGAAACCTAGGAGATAACCACACCTTTTGATACGATCGACAACACCCAGGAATCTTTCCGAGCATTTCACTCTCACATCTAATAAACTAAAAATTTGAGGCACTTTTTCCCGGCAGGAGCATCATTCAAAAGTTTCCAAAGAGCATCCATACCGTACTAACAATCAGATTAACCGAACCGAATCGGCGTGACGCGGTCCACTGCGCTCCATTATTTTCACGCGGACTTACTTTCATCACATTGCGAAGCCAACCTTTTCGGCGGCCCCTAAGAGTCTCTCACCCCTTATTTGCTGATCTAACATTGCAACTTTGCTCATCAAGTTTTTGGGTCAGGCCCTAACTGATTGCCCGCGCATTTCCAAAACCAAAAGCACTCACTTTGAGGAACTTCGTTACCCAACCACCGGAGTAGTATTAATTAGAAATACAGGGCACTCTGCCAACGCTCTACAGAAGCAGATTTAACTGCACAACTGCGCCTCCTTGCCTGATAATATTATGGTGCAAACCAGACTCAAGCATACAATTTAAGCGATCTCAAAAAGCCCCGCTGCACCCATACCACCACCTACACACATTGTAATCACCACGTACCGTTCACCGCGACGTTTTGCTTCTATCAGCGCATGCATTGTCATTCTAGTTCCACTCATACCATAGGGGTGACCTATAGAAATGGAACCACCATTTACGTTAAGACGATTTGGATCTATCCCCAATTTATCACGACAGTATATAACCTGAACCGCGAAAGCCTCATTCAATTCCCAAATACCTATGTCATCCATAGATAAACCGTTACGCTTAAGTAATTTAGGGACAGCAAAAACAGGCCCAATGCCCATTTCGTCTGGTTCACAACCGGCTACAGCCATTCCCCTGTAAATTCCAATAGGTTCAATGTTACATCTTTCTGCCCGCCTACCATCCATTAAAACAACAGCGGCCGCCCCATCGGATAGTTGAGAGGCATTTCCGCCAGTTATCGTCCCTCCCGGACGCACAACCTTGAGACCAGAAAGTGTCTCAAGGTTAGTTCCTGGACGATTTCCCTCATCTTTTGTCAAGGTTACCTCCTCCTGCGTCACCTCACCCGTCTCTCGATTAGTTACTAACTTAGTGGCCGTCACCGGAACAATTTCATTATCAAATTTCCCCTCTTGCTGAGCCGCAGCGGTGCGGGCCTGTGAAATTACTGCGTACTCATCTTGAGCCTCTCGGGAAATACTATATCGGTTAGCCACCACCTCCGCCGTATCAAGCATCGGCATATGAATTGAGGGCGCATTCTTTACAGACTTTGGATCCATTAAACGGTGTGTATTCATATTTTCATTCTGAACTAAGCTAATCGACTCACATCCACCGGCGATTACCACTGATGCGCCGTCCAAAGCAATATGTTTTGCCCCCATAGCTATACTCATCAGACCTGAGGAGCACTGCCTGTCAACCGTTGTTCCCGCAACACTGACAGGCAATCCAGCAGCAATCGCTGCCTGCCGACCAAGATTGAAACCTTGAGTACCCTGTTGCATTGCTGCTCCAAAGATACAATCCTCTATCTCATCGGGATCAATCCCACTTCTTTCAACCGCAGCAGATATGGCGTACGACGCCATTGAGGGAGACTCAAGATTATTAAACGCACCTCTGTATGCCCTGCCGATTGGTGTCCTAGCCGCGGACACAATAACTGCTTCACTCATAGTAGCTTCCTCTAAATGGTTTATGGTGTCTTAATTTGTTTTGATAAAAAATTACGCCAGTTATTAAATCAGGACTGCATATTGGCCATTGCCTTCATTACAAATTTCTCAGTTTGCTTACCACCAGTAAGCAGTGCCTTATTCTTGGAAGTATCGCTCAAGGACTGCCATTGATTGCGAATATTTTCAGGGTTTTGGTCAGCTTTTGATAAAAATATACCATCTGTCTCGAACATGGAAGCAGTGGCATAACCCCCAGCGCCCGCACATAAGATTGTTCTGGTTGGTGCGTCCTCATCACAAAGCAACAAGACTCCAACACTTACAGATTCTTGTGTCATCAAACCAATTATCTGTGCTGGTAAAATATCCTCCGTCATACGCGTGCCGGCAGTCGGGGCCAAAGCGTTTACATGGATATTATTTTTTCCTCCCTCTAAAGCTAGGGTATTCATGAATCCAAGCACTGCCATCTTCGCTGCACCATAGTTTGTCTGGCCGAAATTACCGTACATACCGCTGGCAGAGGTCGTCATAACTATACGACCATAATTTTGTGCACGCATTATATTCCACACCGCTTTGGTACAGTTCACCGAACCCATTAAATGAACATCTATCACAAGCCGGAAATCCGCTAGATCCATGTTGCTGAATGACTTATCTCTTAGGATTCCCGCATTGTTTATTAGAATATCAACGCGACCCCACTTAGCTTGCGTTTCAGCTACCATGTCTTGTACTTCTTCAAAATTTGCAACATCGGCCGAATGCGAAAAAGCCTCCCCACCCAATGCTTTAATCTTTTCGACTACCTCTTCTGCGGCAGCGGGCGATGCACCCGTGCCATCCCGCGCACCACCCAAATCGTTTACGACCACTTTTGCACCACGCTCCGCAAGTGCAAGTGCATGTGAACGGCCCAGACCATTGCCGGCGCCAGTTATTATCGCTACTCGGTCACTAAAACCAATACTCATCATTTCTCTCCAAGGTCACCGTTAATTAGTCATTTGACACGTTAACCACTCAGCAACCATGGCTGGTTTTTCGCCCCCTTCAATCTCCACAGTCGCCTCAACTTTGAAATCATATTGACCGGGCCGTTTTTCTGAAATATCTAATATAGTGGAATGACAACGAATTCTGCTTCCAACTCGCACGGGAGCGACAAACCGCACCTTATCGAAACCCTTGTTGACACCCATGTAGATTCCCTCCATCACGAGGTTAAAACTTTCAGAAAAGTGAGAAAGCATCGAAAGAGTTAGAAAACCATGTGCGACAGTTCCGCCAAAAGGCGTTTGTGCCGCCGCCTCTGGATTTATATGAATAAATTGCCTGTCTAGGGTACAGTCGGCAAATATGTTTACCTGTTCCTGGGTGACCTCAAACCACTCAGTAGGTTCGCACACATAACCACTATAATTTTTTATCTCCGACTTCTTAATGGACTGTGGCATCCTTAATCTCCTATAAAAATATATCTCTCTGCCCTTAAAACGAGACCCATCAAGGCCAGGACTAATTATTGTCGGGCCTTTTTAAAAATTTGGCATTGGAAGTGTGCCCGAACTTAGTATAAAGTAGCCACGACATGTAATGTCTAGGCATTCTATTTGCAAAGGACGGGCTTAAACACAAACAATAGTCCCAGTGAATCCGATATTCGAGTATGTGATGTCAAATTTACAGAACGATACTTTTAAGTTTGCCAGGTTTCTGCTCTTCTGGCGCAACTTGTTTCAATTAAGCCAAGAGCAACTCGCAGATCGAATTAACTGTTCAGCTAGACACGTCAGTCGTCTCGAAAATGGTAGAAGCCAACCCAGTCGAATTCTAGTTTCAACAATCATCGCCGAATTTTCGCTCGGACAACGAGATAGCAACCAATTGATGATCGCCGCTGGTTTTCTTCCATCCGAGGAGCAGGCGAGTGTATTTGATATACATGCACCCGAGATGAAATGGCTTAGGAAATCGATGACATTATCACTTAAAGCTCTCGATCCATATCCATCAGTACTCACGGACGACATAAACGATATATTAATGGTAAACCGCGGCTGGGTGGGTCTGTTTAGCCGGATCATGAGTACCTCCATAATTGAAAAAACCACAAATCTATCCGAGTTTTTATTCTCTCGAGAGGGCGCTGGCTCTTATATTAGTGATCGCGAAAATACCCTATCTGTAATTTTAATGTCATTAGAGCAACGTTCACTCTACACAAATGATCCCCGAGATATTCATCTTCGGGATCAGCTTGCAGCTCACGAGATTGTTCCACCAGATTGGCGGGAGCGGGCGAGAGCGCTAGAACCGATGCCGAGTTTTAAGATACAACTCAGCCTTGAAGGGGAACTAATAAAATTTATTAATGTGACGAGTTCAGTGAGTACACTTGGTCCAGCTGTCCAGCTCTCTGGGAGAAGTTTAAACTTGAGCACTTTTTATCCAGAAGAGGATGAGATAATTCTCTCTAGCTTTAGTAACCCAACTCTATCTCATCCATTTTTATTTTACTAAGTTGTGTGGTACACGGTTTATGAAATGGCGCATATTTCCAAGAAAATGATAACTAAATAATATAGTCTTATTCACAACATCGGGTGGAATGACCAGCTCAGCCATGTTCAGAGTTTTCGAAAACGATATGTATCTATTTGATATCAATAACCGTCCTCAGGAGCGAAGACGTCCAGTCCAGCACTAGCGACGGAGACAAACTCGCCTTATATTGGCCGATAGCCACATGATCCAAGTGTCGTCAACTAGAGGAAACCCCAACGAGTTATACGTTACTAATTGTAGGCTCGCCGCAATTATTCTGTTCGCCCCCAGAGTTCCGGAGGTGCTCCTGGGGACAGAAATTTCGAAATTCTACTATCCAACGAGAGTCTAACAAGAAGTCATATGGTGCGATGGGTTTTACTCTTGATTGTGATTCGCGATTATTTCTGCGATAGGCGAAGTGGAGCTAGCATTAATTTGGCATATCAAGACATAATCGCCAACGTATCGTCCCTGTGCTACCTTATCAAAGAGCACTTTGTAGCAATTTTTAGCTGCATGGAGATAGTTTTTAGTATAATGGACATGTAGATGGGAGATTTGAAACATCGAAGCTATTTAGTCAACTCATGAAGTCAACTAAATTTTATCTGAGATGAGGCTAAGACAAATTGGTAAAAAGCAAATGGTTCTTGACTTTAGTAATTTTGACATTTTCTACTGTATTAATAGTATGGTTTTACGCAAACTTTGATCGTCAAATATACAACATACATCACTATTCTCCACCGGCGTTTGTTGCTCAAAAAGCCGATCCAGCAACGCTAAGAGCCACAGAATCAGGGCCAGTGATCGGATTCAATGGCCCTGTGGATACCCATGTTTGGCTCGGAATTCCTTATGCAAAGCCTCCCACAGGAGTAATGCGATGGAGGGCACCAAGGCCGTCCGCACTTTGGGAAAAGACATTAGAGGCTCTTTATCCAGAATCACCCTGCATACAACCATGGACGAGGTTATCTGGCGTTAATGGTTCTGATGGTATTGTAGTGGGCGATGAGGATTGTCTTTATTTAAATATCTGGGCACCTCGATCAGCAGCGGTAAACTCTGCGCAAACAGAAGAGCAATTGCCTGTCATGGTATGGATTCACGGCGGAGGTAATGTGGTGGGATCAGCGACTCATCTAAGTGGCCACAAATTTGCAGGGATGCAGCAGGTGGTGTTTGTTTCCATTGGATATCGATTAGGTCACCTTGGTAATTTTTCCCACAGAGCATTCAGAGATACTGATGAAATACCACTAGACGCGTCTGCTAATTTCGGCCTCCTAGACATCATTAAAGCACTTTCATGGGTCAAAAAAAATATCGCTAATTTTGGTGGTGACAACGGAAATATCACTCTTTTTGGCGAGTCCTCTGGCGGACGAAATATTATGGCAATGATTGCCTCTCCCCTTGCAGAAGGCTTATTTCATAAAGCAATTATTCAAAGCGGATCAATGAGAACCGAGTCTGCTGCCCACGCAGAGAACTTCAGCGATGACGAGGTTGATGGTTACTTTTCAAGCAGCAACGAATTAATTGCGCAATTATTTCAAGATCTTGGGATAGCGTCCAATAGGAAGGAGGCAAAGCGCGATATTCAATCAATCGATGACGAAAATCTCGCTGCAATTTTACGTAGCCAAAAGGCAAGCCAGATAGTCTTTGCAGATCTAAATAATCGATTTGTACGAGCGAAAATCCACCAAATACCACAACTTATAAGAGATGGGATTGTGCTCCCGATGAAATCCATACCGAGCCTTTTAGCCTATCCCACGGATTATAATAATGTTCCAATAATTCTCGGTTCAAACCGTGATGATGCAAAATCTCATATGGCCTTTGAAAAAGAAAATGTCTATCAATTTGCAAAGATTTTTCCGCGAATACGTGATCATATTGATTACTCCCGCCAAGCGTTATTAAGGTCAGCACAAACCCATGCACTCGCTGTTGAAAAGCCGGCTGAATTATTTACAAAAAGTCGTCTCGATGTCGATGCACCGATGAATGTATTCACCTATCGATTTGATTGGGATGAACTGCAAACTAACTTTCTTTGGAACTTGACCGAACTAATTGGGGCCGGAAAAGGACTCGAAGTAGAGTTTGTGTTTGGTGAGTTTATAAGTGGGCTATCACTACCAAATCTTTATGACCCTTCGACAAAGAATAGTCGTGATGCTTTATCTAAATTAATAATGAATTACTGGGGAAACTTTGCTCATTCTGGCTCTCCGAATATCGGTAAAACTGCGGGCCAACCTTTTTGGAAAGCATGGACAGCAGATGGGGCAAATACCTTACTACTTGATAGCGAAGAAGGGGGAGGTGTTAGGATGTATGAACGGCGGCTAAAAATAGAGGACTTAACGAAACTTATTCAACTATTTTCAAAAGAACTTGACCAGTATCAGCGATGTGAACAATATGCAAGGGCCTTCCTATTCTCTTCTCAAAGCAGTGATTTTTGGGATGAGGAATACTATAATAGAATTCCTTTTCAAGGATGTAAGATGTATAAAAAACAACAATTTAAAATATATTTCTAAAGCATATTATTATAATTATTTTTCTAGGCCGCTTTATGGTGATCTAACCCATATTAACAGATAAGATGCTGCTTTTTGGCCAGAGACAAATCTAAGCTTCATACTCATCAAATCCCTTTTCAAAGGAGTATATCAAAGCTGATCTACACACCTCATATCTGTTTCGCAGAGGAACTCCAATTGGCTTGCCCGATACGCGAGGAAAATTTTTGGAACTACCTCCTTAAATATGAGAGTCATAGACAATGTAGAGTAATAAAGCCGTTTGATCTCCAAATCACGGCAATAAGAATTATTTCGAGGCTAATGCTGTAATTAAGTTTGAGCTTTAAACTATAATTTTGGGGCTAAAGCTAGCAATCAAGAGACCGCGTAACTCACAAACTGACGCAGATCAAGACAATAACTTTGGAGTCGCTCATAGCAAAACACCCGAGATACTCAGCAACAGTATGGTCATCGTTATAATCACACTTGCTAGGTGGAGACGATTGAATTGCGCGTCATCCCCTTCATCGCGGCTCCTGTTGGTCATCGGAATCAAAACATAAGCCACCAGTGAGAGCACGGCTGAAATCCCGCAGATGATTGCTGATGACCAATTTAGGTAGAGTAGCGCACACAAATTCCCCAACAACGACAAAACAATGATTATAAGGAAAAACCGTGGGAAAATGGATCGAAGGAATAGTGAGCTCTCCTGTTGTGGAAGTAGCCGAAATACGTTTGGCGCTACAATCGCACTTTGATAAACAATCAGTCCAACAATAGCTCCATGCAATAATATAGGAATATTTTCCATGACATTTCCTTCATAAGGGTTCCCTGTAAATTATTTAGAATCGACTCTTCTCAAAAAAGGTATTCAATTAACACCAATGCTGAGACTACAGCAACGCTGCAGATAAAAATCCTCCAAAAGGAGAACTTCCTGGTTGTCCAATCGATACGATCTTCCCGCTCAAACTGCCTTCGCGAGGCTTTAAATCGCCCGAGGTAAAAAAAAATTGCTAACGAGCCTACGGAAACCATACCAAAAAAGAGGCTATTAAAATCCACTATCGGCTTCTCAACTTGGCAAGGAGTCTTAACATCTCTAAATATAACCAAATGAGTGTGACCATTAATGAAAACGCCCCAAACCACTCCATGTATTTAGGTGCTCCCTGCTCGGCTCCCAACTCGATAAAATCAAAATCAAGCACCAAGTTGAGTGCAGCGATCGCTACCACAAATAAACTAAACCCAATCCCAATGATACCATTAGAGTGGATGAACCCTATCCCAGACCCAAACATACTCATGACCATGCTAACGAAGTAAAGCAAGCAGATGCCCATAGTAGCTGAGACGACCATAAGTCTAAAATTTTCTGTGGGCCTGACTATTCCGGTTTTGTAAAGGAAAAGTAATGACGCTAGCGTTCCCAAAGTTAATCCAATCGCCTGGATCACAATTCCTTGAAATTGTGCCTCATAAATCGCTGATATGCCTCCCAGAAAAAGGCCCTCTAGCAGGGCGTAGATTGGTGCTGTCTTGCCAGCCCAGTGCTTCTTAAAAATTGTTACAAGGGCAATAATAAAGCCGCCAATGCCGCCAACCATCATTAGGGGCATAACACCCGAGGCATCTCCGCTTCGAAAAAAAAGATTCCATGAATATGAGGCCGAAATCATTACGAGAAGAAGAAGGATCCCGGTCTTGTTCACCGTTCCCTCTAACGTCATAAGACCGAGATCTTGAACTTGCGAACGAGCATTTTGGGCTTCATTACTAAATGTTGCATCACTGAGCGCTGGGTTGCCAGAGCGACCAAAAGTTTGGAGGGCGGTATGGTTTGACATTGTTAATGCTTCCTTATAAGTCATTTTATTGAAGACCAAAAATGAGTGAGCTCTTGTTTAAGCTTGAGTACCTAAGCGACAGGAGCTCTGGGGCAGACATTATACGGAGCCTTTCAGCACTATGGAATTCAAAGTCTTTAGATTTTTCTACCATTAAATTACCCGATCCACCGAAAGTTCATTCTCCGAAGTCACAATTGTGATAAGTATAACCTTTGATAGGATAAGAATTAGATATAGTTAATATGGTGTCACGATATGTCTCATTTACTCAGAGTGAGTTATAATAACTCTCTAAAATACTGAATCACAGGATGCACCATGAAAACTCGGATCACTGAACTGTTTGGAATAGAACATCCAATAATACAGGGTGGCATGCATTATGTCGGTTTTGCAGAACTAGCCGCAGCTGTTTCAAATGCAGGTGGCCTCGGAATTATTACTGCACTTACTTTAGGCACACCAGAGAAATTAGCTAATGAGATAGCTCGCTGTCGTGAGATGACAGATAAACCTTTCGGGGTTAACATGACGTTTTTGCCGAGCCTAACGCCGCCCAACTACGAGGAGCTGTTTAAGGTAATAATAGGCGGAGGAGTCACTGTAGTCGAAACAGCCGGGAATAATCCTCAGAAATGGCTGCCAATGCTGAAAGAAGCTGGCGTAAAGGTGATACATAAATGCACATCAGTGCGTCACTCCCTCAAAGCAGAGAGAATTGGTTGCGATGCGGTATCGGTAGATGGCTTTGAGTGCGGTGGGCACCCTGGTGAGGACGACATACCAAACTTCATCTTGTTACCAAGAGCCGCTGACGAACTTACAATACCTTTTGTAGCATCTGGCGGGATGGCTGATGCACGCAGCTTGGTAGCTGCTCTATCTCTTGGTGCAGATGGTATAAATATGGGCACTCGGTTTGTTGCCACGGAAGAAGCACCAGTTCACCCGAACGTAAAACAGGCAATCATAGCCGCATCAGAACTTGATACCGCTTTAGTGATGCGCCCTCTGCGCAACACTGAGCGCGTTTTAAAGAATGCCGCTGTAACTAGGCTTCTGGAGAAAGAAAAAGTACTTGGAGACAAATTGGCATTTGAAGACGTTATCGATGAGGTAGCTGGTATCTATCCGAAGATTATGGCGAAAGGAGATATGGATGCCGGAGCTTGGTCTTGTGGTATGGTCGCAGGCTTGATAGATGATTCACCAAGCGTCGAAGCACTCATCAAACGAATCATGGCTGAAGCAGAAGAGATAATAAGTATACGTCTCTCTAAATTGGCAGCGACTGCGTCATAGCTATCTTAAATTTCTTTGTTGACGCGTCAACGCACAGTTTTTTATTTATAATTACAATGCTGTGTTAAACAAAGTCATGCCGCTTCATAGCTTATCTGGTTAAATCTTCTCTGATGGTAATCTCCATCGCCGAACATAAGGTTTATCGTCATGAGTCTCTTAACATAATGACCGATATTGAGTTCATCGGTCATTCCCATACCCCCATGAATTTGGATAGCCTCCTCGCCGATGAGCTTAGAAGACTTAGCTACTGTAATTTTCATAGCATGTAGTGAGCGCATTCGTTCATTCTCAACCTCTAGGCTGCCCTCACTGAAGGCACACAATGCACGATAAACCATGGATCGTGCTTGTTCAGCTGCCATAAACGTATCAACCATACGATGCTGGAGGGCTTGAAAAGAGCTAATTGGGACACCGAATTGATGGCGTGTCTTCGTGTACGCTATTGTGGCTTCATTTAGTACAGCCATAATGCCTATTGCCTCTGCACATAGACCGATTAACACTTGCGGCATGATCTTTTCGACAAATTTCATGCCCCCGTCCAACTTTCCTAGAAGCGCATCCGCCGGAATTATAACACCATCAAAGTTTATATTTGCCGCCTTATGGCCGTCCATCATTCCATAAGGGAGGATTGAGATCCCCTGGGTGTCTGCATCAACCATGAAGAGGCTAATCCCCGACGAATCGTACTGCCCTCCAGATGTTCGCGCCGCCACAATGATGTGCGTCGCATTCGAGCCATTTAATACAACAGACTTCGAACCGTTTATGCACCAGCCTTTCTTTGAATGGGTAGCGGTCGTCTTAATATCGGTAATCTCAAAACGGGACTGGCGCTCAAGATAAGCAAATGCGCCAAGACAACGTCCTTCGATAATCTTTGGGATAAGATCTGCAGAAATTTTATTAGGTCCGCAATGCGATAACAAACCACCGAACAACATAATGGTGGGAACAAAAGGCTCGACAACTATTCCTTTACCCAGCTCTTCCATAATAACAGCGATGTCTTCATTACCGCCACCATAACCGCCATAATGCTCCGAGAAGGGTATCGAAAGCCATCCAAGGTCAGAAAACATCGCCCACGATTCAGTGCTCATTCCTTTTTCTGACGAGATTATTTTTTTTCTTGTATCAAAGTTATATTGGTCTTTTATGTATCTTGCAACGCTATCTCTCAACATTGCTTGCTCATCACTGAGTTGGAAATTCACGGGTCTTCTCTCCTCAAAGTTGGCTAGACTCCTAGTACCATCTTAGCTATCACGTTACGTTGCACCTCATTGGACCCGCCATATATGGTTGCTGCACGTCCAAAAAGATAACCACAACGAGCTTCTTCGGCAAAAGCATGTCCATATCCATCCTTTTGCACGTTGCTTGGAATTCCGCCTCCATAGTATGCAACTAGTTGAAGTTGAAGCTCCTGTATTGCCTGTGTTATCTCTGTTCCCTTGATCTTGAGAAGAGAGGACTCAGGACCAGGAGTTCCTCCCTCAGCCATCGCAGCTAAAACGCGAAGTTCAGTATACTCAAGAGCCATCAGCTCCGTCTCAACATCTGACATTCGCATTTGAAACAACGGATCATCAATCATTGCTCGACCACCGTTAACCTCATACTTCGCGCGCTCCTTGAGTTCAGAAAAAGCCCGTTTTGAGTCAGCCACCTCGGCCATACCAGTTCGTTCATGCGCTAAAAGAGCTTTCGCATATGTCCACCCTTTGTCCTGCTCACCAATAAGATTTTCAGTAGGCACTCGAACATCCTCAAACATAACCTCATTAAGATGATGTCTCCCATCAATAGTGACTATCGGTTTGATACTAATTCCGGGAGTTTTCATGTTGATAAGTAAAAAGCTTATGCCTTGCTGCTTTCGCGTCTCTTTACTCGTTCGAACTAAGCAAAAGATCCAGTCGGCATATTGTGCATATGATGTCCAGATCTTGTGACCGTTAACTAAATATTCTCCATCGACCAAATCTGCTGAAGTGGTCAAAGCTGCCAAATCCGACCCCGCTCCGGGCTCCGAATAACCTTGGCACCACCAGTCATCACTGGATAGTATTCGGGGTAAAAATTTCTTCTTTTGCTGTTCATTTCCAAAAGTGTATATCACCGGCGCAACCATACTGATTCCAAAGGGAATGACTGCTGGAATGCCAGCCGCTCCACGCTCAGTCTCAAAAATAAATTTTTGAGTTATGGACCAACCAGCTCCGCCATACTCCACTGGCCAACCGGGCGCGATCCAGCCTTTTGCGTGGAGCTTCTTTTGCCACTTTACAATTGCATCTTTGTAGCAAGCACCATCGCTAATGGTTGCTAAATTTAAACTTCCTGCCACGGAGGAATCGTATTCAGTGGCAAAAAACTCGCGCACCTCATCCCGAAAAGCCAAATCTTCTTTGGTAAATGTAACATCCATTAAAACTTCTCCTAAATACTCTAAATTGCTGATAAATATAAAGTCAGCGCTGACGTTTTAATTATATTATAATTATTGCGACTCAATCACACAAAAACTACATCTCTTTCTTATAATTCCTTGTGGTTGATAATAAAAATTCTTGTCAAGTCGACAATATGTATCCATGCAAAGTTACGTTCTCGATGCAAATACTGGTTAATTTTGAACTAAATATCAATCGTCATTTATGTATTATTTCGGGGAACTACGACTAGTTGGTGGCTCTGTTGCCTTTCTGTTCATGTTTTGGATTTCCCGACTTTGAAAAAATAGACCATTAGTTAAGCATGAGTTGCTCGGAAATACAGATCCTCACGATGAGCAAAAGTAATATTCTCCATGACGCATGGAAGTTCACAAGATGATATTCCTCTGATTATTTACTATTGTCGGTCAGAGGGTAGTAAGCAAAAAACTCGAGCCATTTAGGCTTTGTAGACAACTCTGTTAAAGTGTCGGAATCATGGACAATCCAACTAGCGGAAAAATCTCTTTAAAATAATCCATATGGGTCTTCTTACCTTCCTCCACTAAGGTTACGTATTTATAAAATAAAGTGCAGTCGAACCAAATATTATTTAAATTACCCTGAAGAATTAAATGAAACTTAAAATTGATTCGTAAGGCACAACACCCGATTGGTATATACGCCTCAGTTGTACCTCATTTAGAAAAGAACACTAGAGAATTTACCGCGATTAAACAGCGCAATATCTAACAAGACAAAATATACTCCGTTATATTTTCCTGAATCCGGGCTGCTGAAGGGTGTGGTTCACTGCAGCGAACTTTACTCTCCTGAACTGGTTCCCATATGGTCATCGACCTTAAAATCAAGTTGCTTGCGCACATTACTGATTTTCAGCTCCCTTGATTTGTCGAGCCAACCCACGACTTGTTATCTATAATCCTCTCCGTGATTCATTGTTTGACTCGAGTTAACACCCCTCTAACCTATCTGTGTCAGTTTTATTGAGGGGTTAGACGGCAATATAAGTCTCTTGCTGTTAGTGAACTATTTCACTTTAGCGCAACTCGCTAGTCAACGTAACGTTATCAAGAGTTTCGCTGAGTTGTGAAATATTATTTCGCATCCTGTAAAAGCAGTATTTTTTCTACAACCACAATTCTTACTCCTATCCTAAGTCGCCTCTCACGACAGGGAAAGAGGCTAAATAAGCCGATACCCAAGGCTAAAATTGGGGGACACAATGACAATTCTTCACCTCACAAGTGCACCGCCGTTTATACTACTTGCTTTGTGTGAATTACATTTAAGGCTTCCCTTTAGATGGAGACAATGACTAGTATGAGCTGACACTCTGACATATGAGTTACCATAAGTGTTAATCGCCTTAGGTGCGGGCATTCTAAACTAGGTAGTTATTGTTGGCTGATGCACCCTCATTATAATCGAATAAATCGATGTGGGTGATCACAACGAACATGCTTTTATAAATGCAGGACGCGTCTTGAGGCGCACATAGTAGGCCTCGGTGTGCTCCTTAAAACCCGCTCGAAGACCCAAGGTTTCCGCGAACAATAGTGCAAAACCGACACTTATATCAGCAATTGTAAATCGATCCGCACATAAAAATTCTCGTTTTCTCACCACACTCTCAAGAGATCGTAACCGAGAAAAAAACCACTGCGAATAATCCTGTACCACTTGCGTGTGACGACGCTTCTTCGGCTCTAACTGGGAGTACCGCAACACCAATGTCTGTGGAAAAGTAAGAGTTGAATCGCTTCGGTGGAGCCAATTTAAGTAAGGACCATAATCTCGCTCATTCACACCAACGGAGAGTGAGGTAGGCCCGTATCGGTCGACAAGATATTGGCAGATGCCAGTCGACTCAGTCATCTCGACAAAACCATCTGTAAAAAAAGGCACAGTGCCAATGGGGTTTATATCGGTGTACCCAGAGTGAAGAAAACGAGGAGGGAATTTCATGCAGACCAACTCATACTCAAGCCCCATCTCTTCCATAGTCCAGAGCGGCCTTATTGATCGCGATAAACTGCAATGCCAGAGCTTCAAAACCATATGTAATCATTGCCTCCTAAAAGCATCTATTGCATAGTAAATCGCGCTAGAAAAATTAACATCATGCGCAACCACTTCGGGTTCAGGGACACAAGAAAAACTTGACTCTGCCATGAGCCGTTTTGCGGGTGCCTTAATTTACCTCATCACCTCAGTTGTCCTCGGAGCAAGCCCTGAGAGAGCTCGTCCCTCTTCTTGAAACTTGGCAAAGGAAAGATTTTCATTTAGAAATCTGAATCCTTGGTGCACAGCTCGGGCTCGGCTCGGTTTCGCAGCTCTGATAGTTCGATTGACTGATAAATTAGTCTCATTTAAAGTTCCCGGCTCGAGACTAATTGCCTCGTTTTCAGGACCTACATGAAAAGCGCCACGGTCCGTATTAACATGGACTGCAACCATCTAACAACCCAAAGCATTTGCCGTTCGCATAACCATGCCAGCCATTATGCCGCGGTTCGCCGAAAGGATACTGTAAAATCGATTCACAGACCGCTCTCTCCATTTAGATTAGACACCCAATAGGGTCTGCGCTTTTCGACAAAAGCTGAGACTCCCTCTTGCCCCTCTTGACCAAGAATGCATCCAGCGAAACGTTCTGCGGCAAAGTCAAGAGCCTCACCCCTGGGTTTTCGCAAGGTCTCGAAAAGAATCGACTTTGTTACCGCATTCGCTTCAGGCGCGCATGCCGAAATCTGATGTAGTATCTTCTCGCCCTTGGCCTCAAGTTCATCTACACTCGAGGCATGATCATGCGCGATTCCGAGCGCAACCGCATCATCCCCATTAAATCGGGCACCAGTTAGCATCAACCGGCGTGCCTGCATCAGCCCCACACGTTCTGTTACAAATGGAGCTATTTGTGCTGGAGGAATACCCAAGCTAGTCTCACTAAGACGGAAACGGGCATCACTCATCACGAGCGTCACATCGGCAACACAAGCAAGGCCAAGGCCACCACCGATCGCAGCACCCTCTACCAATATGATTACCACCTGAGGCTGCTCATTGAGCTGACTCATCAGGAACCCAAAGGACCGATTGCCCTTTGCAACATCAATAGCACTTCCCTGTTGAGCTACCGATTGAAAATCTTTTAAATCTGCTCCAGCACAGAAGAATCCGCCCTTTCCACGCAATACAATCGTTCTGATCGTCCGGTCATTCTCAACTTGTTTTAGGGTACTGTTTAACCCCTCGGTCATTTCAATTGAGAGGGCATTCTTGACTTCGGGCCGATTAAGCCAGATCGTTAGATTACCTCCTTTTCGTTCAAGAATTAAGGTATTCGTGCCCGAAAGCAGACCTCTACTGACCTTTGTCATAATCTCCCCCATAAATTTGTGGTAAAGCGAAAATTGCGTAATAACCAAGCCGTCCCGACGCAGCATTCATTGTCTTGCCTTGGTGACGTTTTGAGTAAAAATTGAAATATGAATCTAAAATGTCTCGGGTCAATCATTTAGTCGTCCATATAATGTCTAAAAGTGTAGAACGCGCTAAACTAATCACTAAAGTGTTTAGCTAAGGTTTTTTGTCACACCTGATGTACCTGCCTTATCCGTCTCCTCGCTAATTCTAACAGTCTTAAACTTTACAACCATCGACATAGGCTAAGCAGAGAGTTTATCACCCATCACACCAATGTGTGTATTTTGACGGGTGTATGGAATATAGATTTACAGTATTAACTTCCCCCTATTGGAGCTCAATTGCCATCGAGCGTGCTCTTCGCACATCGGCTTTCCCACTACCGAGAAGAGGAATTGAATCAACAACCTGATATTCAGATGGGAGCATAAGAGCCTGGCAACCAAGGTCTAACATCTTTTTACGAATTGAGGTTAGATCGAGCTCTTGATCACTTACTAGAACAATTTTTTCACCCCTCAAGTGGTCAGGTAACCCAACCGCAATTATTCCAACTCCCTCTAATATAACACTTCTGAGAGCACGCTCGACTGCCGTTAAGCTGATCATTTCACCTCTTATTTTTACAAATCGCGAATAGCGATCTATAATAGTAAGAAAGCCATCTTCGTCGATCATTCCTTTATCTCCGGTCACATACCATCGAAAACCGTCGATCTCCTTAATCACTGCTTTCGTTTTATCAGGCTCGCCGAGGTAACCTTGCATGACTTGTGGTCCACCGATCAATACCATGCCAGCATCACCAATGGGTAGTTCATCTAATGTCTCTGGATCCACGATGATACAACTAGTTCCCGGCAGTGGCATACCAACGGTTCCGAGTTGACTACCCTTTTGAATCTTCAGCCTGCTCGGTTCCAATTGGTCCGGCAAATTGCACGTAGCTACTGGTGAGGTTTCGGTGGTCCCGTAACCCTCCAGTACTGCTTTGCCAAACTTAACCTGAAAATCCTGACGTACTCTATCATCGAGCTTCTCGGCCCCAGAGACAACAAGACGAAGGCTATCTAATAGCAGAGGATGGATCTTTTTATTCTGATTATACAGCCTCAATAATGATGAAGTGGCGCACATAATGCTTACCCCGTGCCGGGAAATTGATTTTGCAGTCGAAAGAGCGTCTGTCGGGTCAGGCTGGCAAACCAGAGGAATCCCCTCAATTAGCGGAAGAAGAGTAGTAACAGTGAGTCCGAACGCATGAAACAACGGTAATGAACCCATCATTACATCATTAGGCTGAGCATTTACAATCTCAGAAACTTGTTTAATATTCGCCATTATATTTTTGTGCGTTAAGGAAATCCCTTTGGGGGATCCCTCACTACCACTGGAAAACAAAATAGCTGCGACTTTATCCGTATTCTCATTACGACTATAAATTAGTCTCACAAAATTTTCGGGTAACAACTTAACGGTTAACCAATAAAAACCCAGTTCTAATTTGGGGATTTCTTTAACCAACTCTTCCAAATGTATCAGTTCTTGACCTTGAAAGGCGGCTCGGATATCGATGCCACGTGCCTCGAGTTTTTTTAGAAAGGTGTTTGATGTCACAATTACTTTAATTTCTGCGGTCTCGCAGGCAGCTTTAATATCCAAAAAATTAGAGGTGTAATTGAGATTCACCACCGTCTTTCCCGCCAATAAACTTCCCATGTTTGCCAATGCTGCCCCCCCGCTTGAGGGTAGTAATAAACCAACATTTTGGTTTACCACTTTTTTAGAGATTCTTACAGAAATCGCAATCGCAGCGCATAAAGCACGAATAGCAGTAAGGGGCTTTGATCCCTCGTCGACCAAGCTGGGAAGGTTTTTTGATCTTTTGACACTTGTGATCCAAGCGTCTTGAAGCGTTGGCAACGTCTCCACATGTGTTTGCCACGACGCCACGGACAGTCGTAAAACCTCACGTTTAACAACTCCGGCTGACACATCATTGGCTAAAGGTGATCCAAAAGTTACCACAAGCTCTCTCAATGGACTATACGAGTAACTCTCTCTCAAGCGAGTCGAAGACATTGAAAATTGACTGCCACGGAGACCCTGGAGATAAAATGGAACAATTACATAGGTATTTTTAACTAGTGAGGGCACTCTCTCAAAACCTTTCCGAAACTGAACAAGATGTCCTGTTCTTGAAATTGTACCCTCCGGAAAGATGCAAACAACTTCTCCCAGATCTAGCAACACAGAAATCTTAGAAAGGGCCTCATTTCCCCCGCCTCCCACTTCAATGGGGACAGCGCCAAAAATCTTGGCAATCCAATTTATATACCAACGATCATAAATAGATTTTTCCATCACGAACCGAATAGGTCTAGGAGCCGCGATCTGGAGAATAGCCCAGTCTATCCAGCTAATATGATTTCCTAGAAGAAGAACTCCACCTTGCTCGGGGATAGAATTCAACCCCGAAACTTTTATTTTATAATGTCGTTTAACTGTCGAGCTAAAAATAAACCTGACTAAGCTCTGAGGCAGTTTTAACACAGTAAAAATACAGCCCGTCAGAGCAACAACGGCGATGATCGGAAACAGATAATCAGAGACTCCTAAGATGGTGAGCACACAGGTCAACATTAAAAAAGTTGTCATTGCTATGTTTTGGAGAAAATTATTCCCTGCTATGACCGTGCCCAGTTCTTCTGAGCGTGCATTGAACTGAATCAATGCATTGAGCGGCACAATAAACAAACCGCCTGCAATTCCCATTACAAAAAAATTAACCGCATGCACCCAAATCACATTAATGTGGATCACCAAAAAAAGTCCTGTGCAGACACCCATCGCACCAATCGGTATTAATCCAGTTTCTATGTAACCCCGAGACCAGCGCATCGCAAGAAAAGATCCCAATGCAATTCCGACACCGCTAGATGCAATCGTTCCATTTATAATTCGGGTGTCGGTTATTCCAAGGACCTGTTCGGCAAAATTCCCAAAAGCCGCCAACTGTACCTGACCCACAGCCCAGAAAACCGCCAAGCCAAGGACAGATAACCGAATGATATCGTTAGATATTAATGGTTTAAGTGCCCTTATAGCTGCCCGCCCTGAGAGATGCTCAACTGGTCTAAACTCAGATTTAGTCCCGACATCGAGTGTCGGCAGTCGATAGCAAAGTAACACCTCCAGCAAACTAGTTGCTACTAAGAGCCACCCGATTGGTGCAACTGCGACCAAAACATCTGCCTCAGTGACAGCGTCACTCCGATAGAAATTTTCAAACACCTGTGAAAAAAGAAAGGTGCTAAGTAAAATTGCGCAAATAACAGTAGCCTGCGCCAGCCCATTCCCCTCTGCAAGACGGTCTTTTCCGAATAACGATTTTATGTATCCGGATTTAGCTGGCGAATAAATAGCACTTTGCATCGCTAAAATAAAAGTCATTACAAAAGCAATCCAGAATTGCCCGGTGTAGTAACAAAAAGTTATCGCAAGCGTTACTCCAACTGCGAAAGCCGCTGAAACACGCATTACAATGTTTTTTGGGAATCTATCTCCGGCAAATCCCGCAGGTGTAAATAATATAATAAATGGAAGAAGGATCAGTGCATTAAGTATTGCAGTCAGAATAATCTGATGCTCACCATCATAAACTTTTAAAATTGTGTTCTGAATGGTGATCTTATGCCCAAGATCTAGGAACGCGTTTAAAAACACCACCATTAGGTAGGAGAGCGCGCCCTTTGTTCTAATTATTTGACTCATCTTTCCTCCTCTAAAGACCATCCATAATTAACTGGTCAATGAATAGCGTTTTAACAGTCCTTTTCGCTTCTCGAACGAAATAGGAAACCAGCAGATATAGTTTTTTGATCCCGTTATGAAACGTCACGCAAATTTTAAGGGAGAGTATGGCACAACAACGTAAAAACATGTCAGTATGGAGAGATTTAAAATGTTTCAAGCACGAAAAAACAGTGAGATCTTAAAAATAATGAGTTTAACCATTGGATCTGGGTATTGCTGGGAAAAAGGCGATAGTCTGTGGCTCCTCTAGAGGATTGGGCTTTGCGTGCGCCTCAGCTCTCGCACAAGCGGGACTTAAAGTAACTTTGTCTGGACGAGACCGCCAAAGCCTTTTAGCAGCAACGAATCAAATTATTGAAACGCGTAATAAAAAAGTGCAAATAGCAATTGCTGATATCGAAGCGAGCTGGGACAGGATTTTGTGTTAGCAAAATGTCCTCATCCCGATATCTTAATCAAGAACAATGGTGGCCCGCCTTTTGTTGAATCCAGTCCTTGAGCAAGAGTGATATAGAAAAAGGTCTTGAAATGAATATGATAACCCCTAAAAGAATGATACAAAAAACTCTCGATTCTATGATTGCCAAGGGATTTGGACGGATTATTAACATTGCCTCTGTATCGGTAAAAATGCCAATCCAAGGTTTAGATCTTTCCAGCGGAGCGCGAGTAGGTCTCTCCTCTTTTCTCTCGGAGGTTTCACGCTCCCCAGCCTACAAAGGCATAACTACTAATCAGCTATTGCCTGGATCTTTTTTAACAGAAAAATTAGAAGAGGAATTTACAGTAAATGCAGAGAAAAATGCAGCGCCGGAGGATGAAATTTAACTAAGTATAATTCAACAGGTCCCGGCAAGACGTCTCGGCGAACCTGGGGAATGTAGGCAGACTTGTGCCTTTTTGGGCAGCAAATTCGCTGGCTATATTACTGGACAAAATATTTAATCGATGGAGGTCTTCTGAAAAGCGTCTTTTGAAATCCTCTGAGCTTATCACAGAGAGTTCTTTAACAATAAAGGTTCGCAGATTGGTCGAAACTCCGAGGCTGCCTCTATAACAGATCGCGCAGTTTGTTCTCTAACAGCATAAACAATTGAGGATAATTCGGGCCAGCCATTTAATCTGCGCAATAATAAGTCAAAATCACCATCACCTGATAACAAAACGATGCAATCGATATTGTTTTTGTTATAAAAAACCGTATCCATTATATCGATCGTGATCCCAACATCCCAGTCACCTTTTTTCGAACCATCGGCGCGGCTAATGTAAGGTTTCAGCTTTACGTTAAACCCCGAATCTCTTAAAAAATTCTGAAATCTTATCTGTTTCCGATCCCCACGATCAATAGCATAGGCTTTAGCAGTCACAATTTCACCTTCATTTTTTAACTCACTTAAAAGTCTTCTGTAGTTAAAATAACACCCATATTTATCTTTCACAGTGTAAAAGATATTCTGGACATCAACGAATAGTGCAATTTTTTTCATATTTAGCTTTTCTCGGAAATTTGCGGTTACAAACCGCGAGAAACAGATTTTTACATAGTCCAAGCTTGGATGTGAGAAAAAGTGTTGCTACAAGCCATAATGTGACATTTATATCTTGCTTTTAAGTCCTCAGATTTTTAAAGTAACCTTGTTTGTAATAATAACCCGATAATTTTCGGTCGGTATACTTAAATAGAGGAAAACTTGTATGTCACTTGAACTAGTAACCGCCGGTTTAAAAGAAAAAATTGGCGAAGATTGTGGGCTTGGAGCCACGGTAAAGTTTGATTTTGGTGATAGCGGAAAACTCTTCCTGGATGCTACACAGACGCCCAATATAATTAATAATGATGATGCCGATGCTCAGTGTACCATGGTCTTGAGTATGGAAAATTTTATGTTGATGGCCGCTGGAGAACTTGATGGCACGGCGGCTTTTATGTCTGGGAAACTAAAGATTCAGGGTGATATGGGTATAGCGATGAAATTAGGGCCGATGTTGGCCTAGTAAAGGTCAGTAAAAAATCAAATATGGGTGCCAGATCAGCCTGCGTCAGTAGCCGGATAGATTCATTAGGTTTCGTTATTATGAATTTAGTATGGATTAATGAAGAACATTTGTTGAATAGAAGGTAGGTAGTCCAAAAAATCTCAAACCTCCAATAAAAAGTATTGCTCCTTTCCATAAGTACTCGTGATATTGTGATAAGCGTTTCGCTCATATTGCAAATACTGTTTAACTTTTCCATATACACCTACTCCCAATTTTATACTTCTTCCCCTTGGGATTTAAAGAAAAATTGCGTGGCAAATTACCTAGCTGCATGTATGTCAGAGGCCATCACGACAGAGTGTGATGTGCTTATCAAATTCGCACTCATCTAAAAAGTGTCAGTTGCATTGAAAGAAATATAATCCACATGTTCCTTTAGAGGCTCCTCAGACAAATCTTTTCATCCAGTATACTCGCATTTAAGCCAGTAACGATGAATTTTACCTGTACCAGTCTCCGCAACCATCAAATGCTCATCATCAGCACCAATAACTGCGCCAAGAAAGGAGCAGCTGATACCCAGAAATGCGTTGTACTTTGAATAATTGGAATCAAAAATGCAACGTTGACATACCAGGTTGTATCATTTTTTTGCCGTACAGGCGATGAGACGAAGAGGCTACACAGTTAATGTATAACTTGACCGAAATTAACATCTGTACATTTCATAGTGCTACTCAGCTGGGTAACATTCATATAACCATAAATAACTATATCTCCGTTTATAAAAATAAAAAAATAGGTGACTTTTCTATAAATACTGTATATATTAACAGTATAAAAGGTGGATTAATGCGGGAATCTTCAAATCTAGAGACACTTCTAACACGTCATGATATTTGGCGTGGTCACAATCGTTCGATCATAAAAGATTCCTTAACAACCCAATATCCAGAATTAGATAATCTATTATGTGGAGGTTGGCCACGACAAGCATTAATCGAAGCAAATTTTAGTCGTCATGGTATTGGTGAGTTGAGTCTAATTTTTCCGACATTAATCAAGCATACGCAGAACGAAGGATTGTGTGTCCTTCTTGATCCACCCTATCAACCTTATGCTCCTTCTTGGGCTTCAGCTGGCATAAAACTTGAAAATCTTTTCGTCATACACAGCAAGTGTCGTAATGAATGGTTATGGAGTGCTGAACATAGCATAAGAAATGAGATTATGCTGGTCGCATGGATAGGACAATATAAATTTAACTATAGTAATTTAAGGCGAATACAATTAGCTGCCACTGAAAATTATCAACCGGCTTTTTTATACAACCAGTTAGAACATATTTCACTGTACTCTCCTGCCGCATTAAGACTGGAAATTAATAATTCGAAGCTACACGAAATAACAGTAAAAGTACTAAAATTCAACGGATTAAATTCTTCTTCACAAATAGAGTTAAAAACGCATATAAGTGATACAAAACGTATTTTACTGCACCAACTACCCGTACCGATACATAATAATCATAAGAATACTGATTTAACTTTTAGCCTTAACGAAACCCAAGGCTACATACTCAATACCTGATTTTAATATAAAAATCTATAACAGATATAGACTACATGCCTCAGACAGTTAAAAAACGAGAAATCTGGCTTTATCTGCACTTTCCTTTATTGGCTATAGATGCTCAATTTAAAGAATCTAAAAAACAATTCTCACAATATCCGCAGGCAATTATAACTCAAAGTCAAAAAACACAATGTATATATTGTTGCAACGATGCTGCAAAGCAGCTTGGTATTCAAGAACAAATGTCCTTGTCAACTGCAATAACTCTATGCCCCGATTTACATATAAAAATTCGAAATAATAAAAAAGAAAGGCTCTATTTCGAACAACTAACCCTTATTGCCTACAACTTTAGTCCCGAACTAATTATCTATCAAAATATTGGCCTTAGTATGGAATTGTCTAATTGTAAAAAGCTTTACGGTAGTTATTCTGAATTACTCAAGCAATTAAAAGAGCACTTAAAGGAGAAATGCAGCCGAGTCTTTACGGGAGTTGGACGCAACTCATTAGCGGCGCGCCTATCAATAAAAAATAAGTTTCATACTCAAATACCTAAAAATAAAGAGCTAATTCAACAATTGTATTCAATAAAATTAAGCCAACTAACACTTAAACGCTCTCAAGAGAATAGTCTTAAGCATTTAGGCATCATTACTGTAGGTGATTTCCTAACTCTACCAAGCACCTCTACATGCCGTCGATTTGATAACGAAGTTCTCTCCAAAATAAGTCTCTTAACTACTCAAAATGATTTGCAAGAACGCTACATAGCACCTAAAAAATTCAAAGATATGCTAGAAAATCCCAGTGGATTTTATAGCAAAGAAGATTTACATGCCCCAATGAAAATATTATTGACACGACTCCAAAAGCATCTCCGCACAAATCAGGTAAATTGTAAGAAGATCTATTGGCAATTCTCTCCAATGCAAGGACAACCAAAATCTATGGTCATTGAGCTATCACATCCATGTTATGGCTCTGATGTTTTTTTTACCCTCAGTCGTTTACAACTTGAACAACTCAATTTACCAAATAGTATCGAAAGGATTGTCTTATATAGTAAGGAATTCATTATCAATACTAATGAAACCCTAGATTTTTTTCTCACTAAAAAATATATAAAAAAAATTCATTTTTTAGATCAGGTCACGGCTAAGTTGGGAACTGATGCTATATATCAACCCTGCTTTCAGGCAGAGTACTTACCAGAAAAAGCGAATCTGTCCGCCAATACATGCTCTCCCAAAACATCAAGTGGTAGACATTTACCATTACAACCACTATGGCTGACAAATACACCTTTACGATTACAAAACCTCGATAATCAACCCTATTGGAACGAACCTTTGACGCTGTTACGTGGGCCTGAACGCTTGTCTGAAAACTGGTGGCAGGGTGAGCAACAGCGTGATTACTATGTAGCACATGATTCTCAAGGATCACGTTACTGGTTATATTGGGAAAAACAGAGCAAAGAGTGGCACTTACATGGAATATTTGCCTAGATAGCAATTACAAAAAGGTTCTATTGAGCTAATTGCTTTCTCAGGACAAACTTCTGCACTTTTCCAGCGGGATTTCTCGGCAAAACATCAACAAAGTGTAATCGCGTAGGCAACTTAAATCGAGCGAGTTGCGAGCTAGCAAAGTTACGCAATTCTTCTAATTGCAAATTTGCGTCTGGTTGAGGCACCACCACAGCAACCACAGCCTCCCCCCACTTTGAATCAGGCAGACCAATTATGGCAACTTCGGTGATGGCCTCATGAGCATATAAAATACTCTCTACTTCAGCTGGATACACATTCTCTCCCCCAGAGATGATCATATCTTTGAGGCGATCACAGAGGTACAAAAAGCCATCATTATCGAGGTATCCTATGTCTCCGCTGTGAAACCAACCGTTGTGATCGATTACCTCGGCAGTTGCTTCAGGGCGATTCCAATAACCCTTCATCACATTTGGTCCTCTAATACATACCTCTCCTAACTCACTAGCAGGTAAAGTATTATTTTCAGAATCTACTATGCAAATATCTGTATAGAGAGGAGGACGACCAGCAGATCCTATTTTTTCACTAGTCAAATGGCTAGCAAGGATACTTGCATATGGAGCGGTCTCCGTCAGCCCATACCCTTGACAGAAGCTAATTCCTCGAGCACCGTAAGTTTCAATCAAGGGAACTGGCACAGGCGCACCGCCTACCGTAACCGATAAAATGCAACTCAAATCAGTGGTGGCAAAATTTTCATGCTGCGACATCATTAGGAACATAGTAGGCGCACCAAACATTGTTGAGACACGATATTTCTCTATGTCCCTCAATACTTGTCCAGGCTCAAAAGTGCGATGAAGAATTACCTCTATCCCAGATGCCAAAGAAATCAGTGTTGTCACGTTCAAACCACCTATATGAAATAATGGCGCGCAAGTCAGTGTCGCTGTCTGCATATTATTTTCACTGAAAGCTACATTAACCGCATTCCAAAAAAGATTACCATGGGTCAACATGGCCCCTTTGGGCAGACCTGTTGTACCGGATGTGTACATTATCAGAGCAATATCATCAGCCGATATTTGCTCTAAATGTTCAAGTGGATCTTTGTTATCTGTTAATGCTGGAAGAAATTCCCAATTCAACACTCGTGACTCAATACTCACAAACCGACGACATTGAAGACTTGAGCGCTCCTGATCAACCAATGAAATCGTCATTTGATCAGCAAATATCACCTTTAAACCGGCATCATTTACAATAAATCGCACCTCCGGCGAGGTCAACCGGCAATTAATTGGGACGAATATAGCCCCCAAACATCCACAAGCGTAGAGCACCTCAAGAAATGATGGATGATTAAGCCCAATATAACCGACACGATCACCCTTATTAACACCCATGTCCTTCAACACTGCCGATACCTTACGTACGCTGAGAGCAAGCTGAACATAAGTTTTCGTATGACCCTCAAATGTAATAGCCCTTTCGAGCGGAGAAATTGCAGCTCGCTTCAATAAAGTGTGTCCTAGACCAATGTCTGGACTTTTAGCCATATTCATTTGTGCCCCCGGACAAATTTGTATTTTCTCATAGATCTATCTAACAGATTTATAACTAAATAAACATTCATTTGCAAACTTGTCGAAATAACATTTCAAGTTTGGTGCTAATATTAACTTAAGTGGCATAGAATATGCTTTCTCCATAATCGTGATACACTACGACCCAAGATTGCGAGCAAACAAACCCGTGCAACTTAAACTTACAATGGATTTATCAACATCTACCAAGGCTTAAATCAAGAGCTCGCACAACAATGGTGCGAAATGAAGCGAGTGTATTTTTAAGAGCAACCCTAATCTTGAACAACTATGTCTTCAATAAGAAATATTCCGGAGTTAAAGGCAACTTTTACCCAGTGATCTTCACTGATCTCGATGGTAGCTTATTGGATCATCACAGCTATAGTAATGATGCAGCTTCATCACTACTACAGCTGCTAGAACTCCATAAACTGCCGGTTATAGCGGTTACCAGTAAAACAGCTTCAGAGGTCATCCCTCTTCGTGAACATCTCAAAAATAAACACCCTTTTGTGGTTGAAAATGGTGCAGCGATATATATCCCCAAGGAATATTTCTCAGAAAATTTAAACATAAAAAATCGTAATGTAGTAGACGAGTACATCCGGATTTCTGAAGCCCCTTCCCGTGACCATTGGCGAAAGGTGTTACGTGATTTTGGAGATAAGTATAGTAAAGAGTTTAGAAGTTTTTCTGATATTTTCAATCAAGATGGCACCTCCGGCATTTCTAAAGTCACGAAATTAAGTCTCCGGTCTGCAGAAAATGCGAACAAACGTGAGTACACAGAGCCCGTGATCTGGGAAGGAACTGAGCAAAGAAAAATTCAATTCATAAGAGAATTACAGAAGGTCGGGGCAAATCCACTTCAGGGAGGGCGTTTTCTTACCATTGGAGGTGCATTTGACAAAGGAAGCGCATTGAAAAAAATTAGTGGTTTCTATGCATCAACGCTTGAGTTACCAATTCACTCTCTAGCGGTTGGTGACAGTGCTAACGACGTGAGTATGCTTGATGCAGCCGATTGGGCACTACTTATAAGAGCCAAAAATAGGGCCCTCCCCTCATTGGAGCGTGATAACAATACACTGATCAGTGACGATGAGGGACCCAAAGGTTGGGACCAAGGAGTTCGAGAATGGCTCAGCCAAATAAAGTATGAATTTGAAAACACGAATGATGACTGATATCACCAACAATCGTCACTAACATACAGATTAGGAAATATATATGGCGGATTTCTACCAAAATGGAATAATAACTACATTACACAATTTACAAAATAGAGCAACCAGTGAACTGGAGCAAGAATTAACCGATTTTGCAATTCACAGGCCTATGGGCCTGATATTACCCTCACTATATTCTGAACTGCATGGTCCTGCACTTTCAAATATTGTCAAGGAGTTATCTCAAGTTCCATATCTCAACCAAATTATTATTGGGCTCGATAGAGCAAATGCTAAAGAATATCGTCATGCACTGAATTTTTTTTCTCGACTGCCACAAGAGCACAAGGTTCTTTGGAATGATGGACCCAGATTAAAGGCAATTGATGATAACTTAAAAAATCTTGATCTTGCTCCTAAGGAACTGGGTAAGGGACGGAACGTTTGGTATTGTATGGGGTATATTCTTGCATCAGGAAGAACAGAGTCAATTGCTCTCCATGATTGCGATATTACAACATATGATCGTTCTCTCCTTGCGCGGCTGATCTATCCTGTGGCGCATCCAAGCTTCAGTTATGAGTTTTGCAAAGGCTATTATGCCCGCACAGCACATGGCAGAATGCATGGCCGGGCCTGTAGGCTGCTAGTAACGCCTCTATTAGGAGCGTTAAAAAAGATTCTAGGTCAAATGGACTATCTGGATTACATGACAAGTTTCCGGTACGCATTGGCTGGAGAGTTTTCATTTAGACGAGATGTACTCAGGGACATAAGAATTCCCAGTGATTGGGGGCTCGAAATTGGCGTGCTTTCGGAAATGTATCGTAATTATGCTAAAAGCCGCGTGTGCCAAGTGGACATTGCCAATAGTTATGACCACAAACATCAGCCCCTCTCTCCGGAAGATGCAAAAAATGGCCTTTCAAAAATGTCAATCGATATTGCCAAAGCGCTGTTCCGAAAGCTGGCGACTCAAGGCGTTGTCTTCGAGCGAGGAACATTTAGATCGATCAAAGCCACTTATTATCGCATTGCTCTGGACGCTGTAGAAAATTCTCACAATGATGCCATAATGAATGGACTTACCCTAGATGTGCATAGCGAGGAAAGGGCTGTAGAGCTTTTTGCCGAGAATATCATGAAGGCAGGAGAGGTATTTTTAGAGAGACCCAGTGACCGTCCATTCATAGCAAGCTGGAATCGCATTATCAGTGCAGTTCCAGACATTTTTGAGCAACTCTTGGCGGCTGTCGAAGCAGACAATAGCGAATATATGGAACATTCTAAATGACGAGTTTGCCATCGGAGCGTTTGACTAGACGTATCGCCGAACAACTTTCCTTCTTGTATCCGGAGCTGAACGAAGCCGAGGCAAAAGAGCTCTCGACTGATTTCTTAAACATAATGGAAATAAATGATTCATCTCAATTTCCTGAGCCTCATAGGAACTATTGGGATGAGGGTGACACAGTGGTGATCACATATGGTGATAGTGTTCTGAGCGGAACTATGGCTCCACTTGGTGCGCTGAAGACTTTCTTAGATAACTTTCTCATATCTAAAATCAACACAATCCATATTTTACCCTTCTACCCATTTACCTCTGATGATGGCTTTTCTGTGCTGGATTACTCCAGCGTTAACGAAACTCTCGGAGAATGGAAAGATGTATCTCAAATTGCTAGCGACTATCGTCTAATGGCAGACCTAGTCATTAATCATTGTTCTGCGCGAAGTCGTTGGTTTGAGAACTATATTGCTGATCGTCATCCCGGCCGGGACTATTTTATCTCAGTTGACCCGAATATTGATCTGAGCAGTGTGACTCGTCCACGCGCCAATTCTTTGTTAAAGGCTGTTTCAACTGCCCGGGGCCCTGAACACGTCTGGTGTACATTCAGTCATGATCAAGTTGACCTAAATTTTTCTAATCCAGAGGTGTTAAAACAATTTGTTAAGATCATCAAACTGTATCTCGAAATGGGTGTCCAAATCTTCAGGCTTGATGCAGTGGCATACCTTTGGAAAAAAGTGGGAACCAAATGTATCAACCTCGAGGAGACACACTGCGTCATTAGACTTCTGAGAGGCCTTATCGAGTGCGCTGCCCCTGGCGCGATCATAATTACAGAAACAAATATTCCAAACCGGGAGAACCTCGCATACTTTGGAAATGCCAATGAAGCACATTGGGTTTATAACTTTTCTTTACCGCCATTACTCATTAACACACTTGTGACAGGGAATTGCGAATATTTAAAGCAATGGATGATGAGTATGCCGCCGGCTAGAATGGGAACGGCCTACTTTAATTTTATCGCCTCTCACGATGGTATCGGTCTTCGCCCTGCGGAAGGGTTACTCAGCGAGATTGAAATAACGCGTCTTATCGAAACAATGGAGTCTTTTGGAGGCAAAATTTCATGGAGATCGCAGGACGACGGCACCCGAAAGGCTTATGAAATTAATATATCACTCTTCGATGCTCTGAGTGGAACACTCGATGGTAAAGACAATCATGCTGTTGAAAGATTCATCTGTGCACATGCTATTATGTTGGGACTTGAGGGAATTCCTGCGATATATATTCACAGCCTTGTAGGAACACGTAATGACTATAACAGGTTGAATAATAGTGGTCACAACCGTGCTATTAATAGACATCAGTGGCAATATGAAGAGTTAGTCAATCGAATCACCGATGAAAACAAAACTGAATATCATGTTTACAATGAACTGGGCAAACTACTAGATATTCGTCGTAATCAGGTGGCGTTTCACCCAAATGCAACCCAGTTTACGCTCCATCTTGGAGATAATATATTTGGCTATTGGAGACAAAGCATTGATAGAGAGCAAAGCATTTTTTGTGTAAGCAACATTAGCAAGTCAAAACAAACTTTGTTTCTTGCCGAGATTAATCTAATCGACAACCAGAATTGGTGTGATCTAATAAGTGGTGAGAAATTTAGTGATCGCGATTCATTTGTCGCCTTAGACCCCTACCAAACAATTTGGATAAGTAATAATTTCTTAGACTCTGAAGGCTGAGAGCCATTATTCTATGGTTGTGCTCTTCATCATGGCTCGTAATCCTGTATGTTAGGCATGTTTATAAAATTTGCCCAGGGTGAGTCTATATTCTTTAATCTCAAAGTACCGTAAAATTATGCAATATCCCCTCGTGTTTGACTATAATCGTGAATCATTGAGAGTGGAAATGTAGTGAACCCTGTCTACCTCGTAGTTTTATTAATCTCAATTGTGATCAATATCTATTTCCTTTCGAAGTTTAGTGAGGACGTTAAGTCAACCATCAAGGTTGAAGAGGATGAATCTTATATCCCTAAATTAAGCGCAACAATTGGAGATTCGCCCATCTCACAGGAGATTGACGATGATATCTTGGAAATGCTGTCACTGCAGCAATACCACGAAAGTGTAAAATTATTGATTAAAGCAGATTTAAATGACCCTGCAATTACTCAGTCGCTAAAACGTTTAGTGTTAAAACATATCCAAGACCAACTCAGTGACGGGTATGTAGGCTCAGCAATTGAGCTACTCGATGAACTACTCTCATACTTTCCTAATGAAATTCAATTTCTCAAATTGAAATCAACAACATTCGAGCTACTAGAAGACTTCGAATCGGCGGTCCGGCTAATCTATGAAATTCAGTATCGAACCTATGACTTACACAAAAAAACATTGGCACTACAAGATGCGAGAAATTTAAGTCGACGGTGCATAGATCGATTATTTAACAAAGGCGACTGGGCAAATGTATCCGAACTAACCACGCTTATTGTTTCTCTAGACCAAGACTTTAATTATGCCCAGTTTCACTTAGCAGAGGCCCTTCTAGAGCAGGAGAAGTATATAAATGCCAGTTTAGAGGCCTCCCGCCTCCTTGATGAACCAAAGTGGAAACGAGCTGGAGAACAACTTTTAGCTAGGATTTTATCTAAAAAGCAGAATATAAGCCAAATCCAACTCAAAAAAATAGGCCAGCAATATATGGTTGATGGCCTAATTACCGGCACAACTGAAGTGTCATTACTATTGGATACTGGAGCTAGTATCTGCGTGCTGTCTAGAGAAGTTTTCGAACGTATAGAATCATCAATCAACGCAAAAAATATCGGCGATACAACTGTTAACACTGCAGGCGGTACTATTGTAGTCGAATTATATCAGGTTCCCAGTCTGCAATTGGGGCATCACTCAGTGGAAAATATTGAGGTCGCCATCAATCCATACTTAAATGATTCATTCGATGGACTTCTCGGGATGAATTTTTTGTCTTTGTTCAATTTCCGTATTGATCAACAAACAAATAAACTATTTTTGCAGGATAAAAATAAGCATATAGTGCCATAATACTGTACATATAAACAGTTATATGATATTTTACTTAAATGTCATATGCCGAATTACACTGTCTAAGCCATTATAGTTTCTTACGTGGAGCTTCACATCCAGCAGAATTAGTGAATACTGCAAAAGATCTAGGTTATAGCGCTTTAGCTATTACGGATGAGTGCTCACTAGCAGGTGTTGTTAAAGCACATATCGCAGCTAAAGCATGTGATTTAAAGCTGATTATCGGTAGCGAATTCAAACTAGATAATCAAAAACTAATCGTCCTTGTCACAAACCGACCCGCTTATTCTGAGCTGTCATCACTTATTACACTATCACGCAGACGAAGTATTAAAGGCGAATATATCCTATATTGGTCAGATTTAGAGCACAATTTACACTCTGGTCTTATAATCTGGCTACCATCCAAAAACCTAGATTGCGATACCTTAAGGGTACAAGAGTTATTAAAGTGGAGCGACGGTCGTTTATGGATAGGTGTAGAGCATCTACTTGATGGCCATGAAATAGATAATTATCATTATTTACGTAATCTTTCAGCATTATGGCAGATCCCTCTTGTCGCCTGCGGCGATGTTCATATGCATGACAAGCACTCTCGTCCATTACAAGATACCCTGACTGCTATTCGCCATAATTGTTCGGTCATGGAATTAGGAGAAAAACGTTTTTCTAATGCAGAACGATATCTACGAACCTTAGACAAATTGCAGAAAGTTTATCCGGCAGCGCTATTATCGGAAACCTTAAAAATTAACATGCAATGCAGGTTTAGCTTGGAAGAATTGCGTTATGAGTATCCCAAAGAAGTAGTTCCAGAAAATATCTCACCGAAACAACAACTAAGGTACCTTGTTGAGATAGGTATACGCAAACGATGGCCACAAGGAATACTCTCAAGTGTAAGAGAACAAATTGAATATGAGTTGAAAATTATTGTTGAACTACGATATGAATATTACTTTTTAACCGTTCATGACATCGTCGATTTTGCTCGGAATCGTGATATCTTTTGTCAGGGGAGAGGCTCTGCAGCTAATTCCGTCGTGTGTTATTGCCTATTCATCACTGAAGTATCCCCAGACCAAGTTTCACTATTATTTGAACGGTTTATTTCAAAGGAACGTAATGAGCCACCTGACATCGATGTAGACTTTGAGCACGAACGTCGAGAAGAAGTTATTCAATACATTTATAAGAAATACAGCCGTGAACGAGCCGCACTTGCCGCAACCGTTATCACCTATAAACCACGCAGTGCAATTCGCGATGTCGGAAAGGCACTCGGACTTGACCCACATTTTATCCAGCAACTTAGCCAATCTATATCTTGGTGGGAGAGGGGTGAGGATCTTACAAAACGCTTTAATGAAAGAGGAATAGATCAGAGCGGCCTCTTATCAAAAAAATTTTATTTGCTATTGCGATCCATAATCGGGACACCTCGACACCTTTCTCAACATGTCGGAGGATTTATCATCACAGATAGTCCAATTAGTTCTCTAGTGCCAGTAGAAAATGCGAGTATGCCTGAGCGAACAGTCATTCAATGGGATAAGGAGGACATTGAAGCACTCGGTCTCTTGAAAATTGATATCCTGGCCTTGGGTATGCTAAGCGCAATTCATCGTTGTCTAAAATTAATTCAGAAACATCATGGACAAGCTCTATCAATGCAAAAAATTCCTGCAAATGACAAGGCAACATATGACATGCTCTGCGCCGCAGATAGTATTGGTGTTTTTCAAATAGAGTCCCGAGCACAAATGGCTATGTTACCGCGGTTAAAGCCACGTAGCTTTTATGATTTAGTGATTGAAATCGCCATCGTCCGTCCCGGCCCTATTCAGGGCGGAATGGTACATCCTTATTTACGTCGACGACAAGGCTTGGAGGATATAAATTATCCCAACGCAGAAATCAAAAAGGTTCTTGAAAGAACTCTGGGTATTCCCGTTTTTCAGGAACAAGTAATTCGTTTAGCAATGGTTGCTGCAGGTTTTTCTGGGGGCGAGGCAGATCAATTACGCAGAGCGATGGCCAGCTGGGGTAAAAATAGCTATCTAAATCATTTTGAAAGGAAATTAGTCGACGGAATGTTAGAGCGAGGTTATACATTAGACTTCGCTCAGCATCTCTACAAACAAATTCAAGGTTTTGGCGTGTATGGCTTCCCAGAATCGCACTCGGCCAGTTTCGCATTACTAGCATATGTATCAGCCTGGTTAAAGTGCCATTATCCGGAAGCATTTTACTGTGCGCTTCTTAATAGTCAGCCAATGGGGTTCTATAGTCCCTCTCAATTAGTCCAAGACGCACGACGTAAAGGAATCAAAATCGCGCCGATCGATATAAATCGGAGTAACTGGGATAATATCCTAGAAAAAGAATCATCTAATGAAGGTGCTCCTATACTTCGATTGGGATATCGGCTAATAACTGGCATGTCAAAGACAGTCGCTGAACGAATTGTAAAAGCAAGAAATCTAGATACTTCTAAAACATTTTTTTTTACCTCCATTCCGGAACTTATTCAACGAGCCTCAATACCTAAATCCCAACTAACGTTATTAGGTACAGCAGGCGCTCTTAATACACTGGTAGGAGATCGACGAAAAGCGCACTGGCAAATTCTTGATTCAGGAGCTGGCGGCCCACTTTTAGAAAATACTACTAATATAAATGCGAAAAAGCATAACATAACGTTTATCGATGATAGTGCTCAAAGTCTAAAGAAATTGAGCGAAGTAGAACAACTACATGCCGATTATGAGAGCACTGGTTTAACTCTAGGACGCCATCCAATGAGTTTATTAAGAGAACAATTCAAGATATTCATGCACTGTAAACCACATGCCGAGCTAGCTCTTCTTGGCCACCGATGCTTTGTACGTATAGCAGGACTTGTAACAGGTCGCCAACGTCCGGGCACTGCATCTGGTGTAATTTTTCTAACTCTAGAAGATGAGACAGGCAATAGCAATGTTATTGTCTGGAAAACTATTCAAAAACGTTGCCATCAGGCTTTATTAAGAGGACAACTACTTGAAGTAAAGGGTGTAATAGAAACTGAGGGCTCTGTGGTAAATGTGGTGGCTCAAGAACTCATAGACCACACTGACTTACTTTATAAAACCAAGATCCGCAGTAGAGATTTTCATTAGCTGGAAGCGTAACTAAGAAAAGTTACATCGCAAGACATACTTAGGGAGACTAAAAGCGTCTTACCAACCAGCTACTTCTTCTAACCCACTACCAATATCCGCAAGGCTACGAACAGTTTTCACGCCAGCATCTTGTAAAGCGGCAAACTTTTCCTCCGCAGTACCCTTACCCCCTGAAATAATGGCCCCAGCATGACCCATCCTTTTTCCTGGCGGAGCCGTGACACCAGCGATATATGAAACCACTGGCTTTGTGACTTTAGCCTTTATGAACATGGCCGCCTCTTCTTCAGCCGTTCCACCAATTTCACCAATCATTACAATCGCTTCGGTCAGAGGATCCCGCTCAAACAGAGACAAAACATCGATAAAACTGGACCCAGGAATTGGATCACCGCCTATGCCAACACACGTGGATTGCCCAAAACCATAGTCTGTGGTTTGCTTTACTGCTTCATACGTTAAAGTGCCCGAGCGAGAGACAATGCCGACTTTCCCAGGCAGGTGTATATGCCCCGGCATTATACCAATTTTGCACTGTCCGGGGGTTATCACTCCCGGACAATTTGGTCCAACAAGCCGCACACCAAGGTGATCGCACGCAACCTTACACTCCAACATATCAAGTGTAGGAATACCCTCAGTAATACACACAATAAGTTTTATACCTGCGTTGGCAGCTTCTAGAATAGAATCTTTACAAAATGGTGCAGGAACGTATATTACAGAGGCGTCCGCTGACGTTTCTTTAACAGCTTCCTCAACCGTATTGAACACGGGTAGTCCCAGATGTTTTATACCACCCTTCCCCGGAGTTACCCCTCCCACCATTTTAGTGCCATATTCAATCGCCTGTTCTGAATGAAAAGTGCCTTGTCCACCAGTAAAACCCTGACATATCACTTTTGTTTCACAATCAATGAGAATAGCCATTTCATGTGACTCCCGAGGCGTTTACTACCCTTAAAGCTGCATCTGAAAGGCTCGTCGCTGCAATAATGTCAAGACCTGAATCTTCAAGCTTTTTTATTCCCAAGTCTGCACTATTACCCTCGAGACGCACCACCACGGGAATCTCAACTCCCACCTCCCCAACCGCTCCAATCACACCATCGGCGATCAGGTCACATCTGACAATACCACCAAATATATTTATCAAAACCGCATTTACTCTGTCATCAGAAAGAATAATCTTGAACGCCTCAACAACCCGTTCTTTAGTGGCACCCCCACCAACATCGAGAAAGTTAGCAGGAGAACCACCATGTAATTGCACTATATCCATTGTACCCATTGCCAAGCCTGCTCCATTCACCATGCATCCGATGTTACCCTCTAGAGCTACATAATTAAGATCCCACGCAGCAGCTAAAGACTCTCTTGCATCCTCTTGTGTAGGATCATGCATGGCTTTAAGCGCAGGTTGCCGATAAAGCGCATTACTATCAACGACCACTTTTGCATCCAAACAGTGTAAATTTCCTTCACCATTAATGATAAGAGGATTAATTTCTAACAACGCTATATCGCATTCAAGAAACATCTTCGCCAGACCCATAAATATATCTACAAACTGCGAAACTTGACTACCAGCCAACCCGAGATTAAATGCCAGCTGTCGACCTTGGTAGGGATGAGCACCAGTTATTGGATCTATGCTCACCTTCAATATTTTATCAGGAGTCTCATGAGCGACTTTTTCGATTTCAACACCACCCTCTGTGGAAGCCATGAAAACAACCCGTTGGGTAGATCGGTCAATGACCGCACCGAGATATAGCTCATTTGCAATTTCAACTAAAGGTTCAACCAATATAATGTTAACCGGTTGTCCTAAAGTATCTGTTTGATAAGTAACCAACTTTTTCCCAAGCCAATTTTCGGTAAAATTCTTCACTTCCACACCAGACCGTACTACTTTAACGCCGCCAGCCTTACCGCGCCCTCCAGCATGAACCTGAGTCTTGACCACCCAGCAATCACCTCCCAGAGTATCCAAAGCGACGAGAGCTTCATCTACCGTTCGTGCAGCAACTCCCTTAGAAACAGGCAATCCATACTCTGCAAAAAGCCGCTTACCTTGATATTCATGCAAATTCATGTATTTTAATCCCAAAAAAAAAAAATGAACTTTGTCATCACCTCGATGACGCTTGTTTTATTCTTAAACTGAACTTATCTGCGCTTACGATTTGCCTTGTGGATAGCATGACCGTTGACTGCAAGAGCTGCCTCGTGAACAGTCTCTGACAACGTAGGATGTCCGAAAACGGTCATGCCAAGGTCTTCAGAGCTCGACCCAAATTCCATGGCAATGGCAACTTGCTGAACCAGATCGGCAGCGCTCGGGCCAACTATGTGGCAACCCAAAATCCTGTCTGTATCGGCGTTTGCGATTAGCTTAACCATGCCATCCGAATCGTTTGCTGCTAAGGCCCTGCCGCTCGCTGCAAACGGGAAAGTTCCGACTCTGTATGGTTCACCTGCCTCTTTAATCTGCTCCTCAGTACGCCCTACAGATGCCACTTCTGGGTGAGTGTATATCACATTTGGAACAATGTCGTAATTAATCTGAGCACTGTGCCCTGCGATACGCTCCGCCACCATGACTCCCTCTTCCGAACCTTTGTGTGCAAGCATCGGGCCTCGAACTACATCCCCGACTGCATAAACTCGTGGTTCATTGGTCTCACATTGAGCATTTACAATTATAGCTCCTCGCGAATCCAGCGCGATTCCGGCCTCATCAGCGAGCAAACCATCCGTAAAAGGTTTCCTGCCGACGCACACAATTAATTTATCGAACACTTCTGAGTGCTCCGATTGATCGGCCAAGCTATAGCGAACGTGGACCTCTTCGTCCTTTAGCTCAGTCCCTATAACCCGCGCACCCAATCGGACATCTAGACCCTGTTTTATGAAGATTTTGTGAGTTTCCTTCGCTATACCGCTATCCATAACTGGCAAGAACTTGTTCACAGCCTCCAACAATACAACTTTTGAACCAAGGCGCGCCCAGACTGAACCCAATTCCAAACCAATCACACCGGCCCCAATCACTCCAAGGCGCTTTGGGACAGACTCAAGTTCAAGAGCTCCTGTCGAATCAACGATGAATGTCCCATCAACCGGCGCAACAGGGATTTCTATCGGCAAAGATCCAGCTGCCAAAATAACATGATCTGCCTTGAGTACAGCGGTTATACCCTCATGACTGGTAAATTCGACGTTGTGGCCTACCAATAATTTGCCTGTTCCGAAAAGTCCATCAACACCGTTCACCTTGAACAACTGTTCTATACCTCCGGTTAATTGCGAGACAATCTTAGTCTTACGCTGCATCATTGCTGGGATATCGATCGCGATTCCACTCGCACTTATTCCATGTATTGCGAGGCCTTTTTTTGTTTCATAATATCTTTGCGAGCTATCGAGTAACGCTTTTGACGGAATACAACCAACATTTAAGCACGTTCCACCGTTGACACCTTTACCTTCTGGCGTTCGCCATTTCTCAATACAAGCTACGGACATCCCAAGTTGAGCCGCTCGAATGGCGGCAACATAACCAGCTGGGCCACTACCAATTACTATAACATCATACTTTTCAAGCATTTGCTTTCCTTATCCAATATCCAATTTTAAATTTCTAATAAAATTTTAGCGGGATCCTCAAGAAGCTCTTTACATGTAACAAGAAAACGAACTGCCTCCTTTCCATCTATAAGTCGGTGGTCATAAGACAATGCTAGGTACATCATAGGACGAATAATTACTTGCCCCTGATGCGCAATGGGACGCTCCTGTATCTTATGCATTCCAAGAATAGCTGTCTGCGGCGGATTAATGATTGGCGTGGATAAGAGAGACCCATAGACACCCCCATTAGTGATAGTGAAGGTTCCACCGGTCATTTCATCTATCGTTAATTTACTATCCCGAGCTTTCGCGGCAAATTCAAAGATACCATTCTCAACAGACGCAATGCTCATATTTTCCGCATTTCTCAATACCGGAACTACTAAACCACGATCGGTAGACACGGCAACACCTATATCTTGATAGCCATGGTACACGATATGATTATCATCGATCGATGCGTTTACCAAGGGAAACCTTTTCAAAGCCTCTACAGCGGCCTTCACAAAAAAACCCATGTACCCCAGCCGAGTGCCGTTATGCATCCTGGTAAATTCTTCTTGATATTGCTTACGCAAATTAATTAAAGCACTCATGTCCACTTCATTGAAAGTGGTTAATGAAGCTGTCGTCTGGGTAACTTCTAGCAAACGCTCTGAAATTCGCGACCGCATTCGAGTCATGGCAACGCGACGCTCCACGCGCTCGTCGCCTCCAAGAGCTACCAAACTTGATCCTTGAGATGCTTCCTGTCTCTGTTCCTTAACCGGGTTATCCTGTGTAGCGTCGTGATTGACGACGTCTTCTTTTGTAATTCGACCCCCCCGC
>DDII01000062.1:0-509 GCA_002338445.1 Cellvibrionales bacterium UBA1854
TGACAGGGTATCCGCAGAGGGATTCGATTATTAACAGTTAAGTTTCTGCTGATTTGGAACTTGGAAAGCAATTAATTTTTCCCAAGGCGTTCTGCCTCACTTTCATACAGCTGATATGAGTCTTTCAAAGTAGCTGTATTTAATAAGGTGGTTGCAATCACTTCTCCAGTATTTATTGATCGTATGAATGTCTTTATCCACATCGATTCCGTTCTCCTGCTTTCACCAAGACCGACAATCTCGCGATCTAACAAATACTCTTGATCGACAAGCAGGGGACCGTTTATCATCTTAATTTCAAGATCTGCAAATAGGCCTATTGATGGGCCTTTGGCTGACGGGAGTCCGTCTGGAGTATGCCTGACAAGAGGATTTACCATTTCGAATGGTATTATAGCTGCACCCCAGGGTGTGTTTTTGTTTATTGCTTCACAATACCAATCACATGACTCGGTAATTTTTTTTAACTTCTGAGCAAGGGTAAAAGGATAATTTTTTCCGAGATGAGA
>DDII01000062.1:892-52885 GCA_002338445.1 Cellvibrionales bacterium UBA1854
AATAACTAGTTTTTCAGGTGTTGAGCGGGACTTTAAAAGTCTATCAAGCTCTGTTGTCGGATGATTTGGACCGAGTGATGCGGTCCCCTCCAATACTAATTCGCCAGAGTCTTTTTCAGCCCAAATTCGGGTGATATTTTTCTGTTTGGTCGGACGTTGGACGAATGCGATTACACACTCACCCTCTATGACAACTTTTTTAAAGTGCGTACTGATACACCCGACTTCAAACCATCTATCTCCCCATATACTATGGAGTAGTGGGTCAAACTGTGAATAATGGGTCGGCCCTTCTATGGGTGCTCCTTGAAAGCCGAGATTCTGCGCTTGCTGATCATCATGAATCGAGAGATGGCCATCATATTCTTGCTCAGCCAACATTTGTAGAGGTATTTTAGCTGGCCCCCGAAGTACACCTTTCAATTCAATAATTTCCGTGTTCCAAATATCATGCATCACTTGTGAAATCTCTTATCGATCTGGGGAACTTTTCTCCGCTCAGTGTACAGTATACATAAGTCTCTGCAGCGGAAGAAATGTTGGGGGAAAATGAATTTACATTGTTTAGTCCTCTTTTATAACAGATAACAGGCTGTCAATGTCGGAAGTGCTGACGCTCCCATCAAGTATCTCGATGTAATTAAATAGACTAGTTTTTGCCGCCGATTCTTTTGTTGATGCTAGATAACCTGTGCTCCTTGCAATACCGTCCCCGAATAATTGTTTTTGAGCAAGTTTCTCGGCCGTTAATTCTAACTCTAAAAGATCAGAATAAGTTTCTTTTTTTAATACGTTATCAGAAAGCACGTAGGTTTTTTTAAAGGTTTGCCTTGTCTCCCGAATTGGTTTAACAACCTGTGATTGCCAAAACTTAGTTTCGTTTATAACATCCAATATTTGCTGTGTTTTGAGTTGGCGTTTGAATGATGAGAGCCAAAGTAGGTACATCACTATATTAATATCTGCATTTATCTCTCGTTGCAGTTTTAGACACGTAGACTCAATGCCTTGACGCCCATATGCCGAAAGGGAAAATTCCCAAAGTTCAAAAGAGGTACTTTTTCTAACGATTTTTTTATTCCTTACAATTGCATTTAATGGCTTTAAGGTTTAGCGTTTATCTTTGTTTGAGTCGCTCGCGTGTTTCGGGAGTTATACCTTTATCTTTGATTATCTGTTTATAAAGGGTTGCGCTCGGTCTCGGTATTCGTTTGAAGTTGTTTTCATATTCGATGCCGATTAGACCGAAACGAGCTGTAAACCCCTCAGCCCATTCAAAATTGTCGGTCAAAGACCAGTGTATGTAGCCACGAATATCAACGCCATCATTTTTTGCTAGCCAAACTTGGTCAATATGGTCGACGAGAAAATTTTGTCGTTTGACATCGTCGGTGTTGCAATCAGCTAAACCATTTTCGAGAACATAGATAGTGGTTTTATATCGTTTGTGGGTTGCCCGTAAGATGTTGTAGAGCCCCCTCGGATATATCGCCCAGTCTAAATCACTTTTCTCCTCATCATGCCTTTTCGGATTAAAAAAATGGATGTTTGGCTTTGATATGTTTGACAAATTACTTTCGACATAAAACTGTCCGTAATAATTAATCCCTATATAGTCCTGAGTTCCAGCGAGACCGACTATATGTTTTTTAACGTGTGTGTTTGAAATTTTTAATACACCGCTATTAATGGCATCCATAAAGTCCCATATAAAAGCTTGTTCCACAGCTTTACTTGAAATTATATCTAGTGGAGCCCAATTTCGCAGCGGTGTGAAAGCGCGCGTATGTTTTGCGATTCCAACTTTAGCACTTAAATTTTTACGACTTGCATTATCATGTATAAGTTTGTATGCCATAGCATGAGCCTTGAGTAGTTGCTCAATCACATTGATGACACCGTTTATATCTCGTTTTTCGAGTGGAGGGAAAATCCCTTGCATGTATCCATTATAAACATAAGTCATAGGTTCGTTTAATGTCGTCCAGTGCGAAATACGATTTCCAAAAGCATCTAACACGGATTGAACAAATCTTTCAAAATGCTCAACGGCATCTTTTCGCTCCCAGCCTCTTTTATCGTCAAGTTTGTCCCAAAACCATGCGGGAGTGGAGAAGTGGAAGAGCGTTACAAAAGGCGTAATATTATATTTTTCTAAACTGTCAAGTATGTTGTGATAGAACTCGATGGCTTCTGGAGCAGGTTTGTTTAAGTCCTGAGTAGGGAAGAGGCGAGCCCAGCAGATGGAAAAACGATGTGTATTATGTCCAAGTTTAGACGCCAAAGCGAAATCCTGATCGAAAAAATTGTCAAAATTAGTCTTCCTTAATCGAACACTCTCACTAAATGTGTCCAAAGAATTAATGTGGCCCGGCAAGGCGAAACCCGGACGGGCGTCTGTAGAAGTATTTCCATCTTTGATTACTTGGCGTTCGAAGTTTGTCCAGTCACTATCCTGCTGATGTTCAACGTGCTGCGATGCGGAACCAGCTCCCCACAGAAAATTATCTTCAAAAAGCGCGCGCTGCTGTGAGAGTTCTTTTTCACCGAGGAAACTAGGTTTGAATTTTACAAAGGAGCGTTTGAAAAGCATCAGTCCGATTAACGTGGTAACCGAGAGTAATAAAAAGCGCCAGTCTATGATTTTGAAATGCCCCTCATTTTACGGACTCTAATTAAAACAATTTTTTATCTATATAGAAAACTTTTCCGCCTTGGGAAGAAAAAAAATAAAGTAAGATTTTTTGTAAAGAAAAATATAATCCGAATGTGGGCTTTAATGAAGCCTGTTATGCTTGTAAAACAAAAATTCTTGATTTTGTCACTCGAAGTAATTGCTTTTGTACTAGCAAAGGCAATTCGTTGGCAAGCTATCTTAATTTGCTGGTTTCGTGGCTATGCCACGTCCACACACAGATACCAGGGGAGCTTCGGGAGTGGTGAAGTCTCTTTCAGGGAATATTCGGTGTTACTTGATGGTTTCTCTCATCGTAAAACTTAGGCTGGAGCCAGGAGAGCATCAGAAAGGGGCACGTTAGTCCTGATGGGCGGAAATCCAACCGACGCGAGTAAGGCCCTTTTTGGCTCGTGGCCGCTTTATGTCGGGTAGATTCAAGAATTCGATATGTAATTATGAATCTAACGCTTATTGAAAACCGCGTAAAACTTCGTTTTCTTCAGAGAGGCGTTCTATTTAAGAGGGCAAAGGAATCCTCTTTTGTAATGCAATTGATTTGACTAAGCAAATGATCGACACAAGGTTTAACCACAAAAAATTAAGCCCTAAAGACACTTCTGATTCTATATAATTTGGGGATAGCGCGAGCTAACTTTGTTGGACATGACCGTGGAGCTGTTGTTTTCGATTATCTTGTTTATAAAAATTCTGAGATAGCGATTAGTTTGTTTCGCGGTTTTCAAATTTGGGATTATCTTCACAAAAGTTGGTCCAACTTGGCTCCAGGAGTTTTGGTTGAACCGCCACATCGGTGCATGGTGATCCCTTGGCAATGTCGATTAATATTCCTCTGAGTTATTAAATTTAGACTTCCAAATGACCCGTTGTCTCCTGGCTTTAGGTCTGCAGCCTTTGCTGCGACTCGGGGTAGCGAACCATACGATCGAGCAACTCATTTTTTTAAAGAACGCTGTTAGTTGAGGACGCGGCCGACGAGAGGGTTAAAAAAAGATTATGATGCAGACCCGTAGCAGTATGGAGGTCCAAAATCGAACAAAGCTTAAAAATACTAGTACACCAATGATGCAGTTTCAGGGAAAAGATGAATTTGCTTACAACAAGGGTATAAGACTGATATCAAATCAATCTTTTTTCGGCCGCTTTAACCTTTTTGTAAATGATGTTTGGATCTGTATCCGGACGCTGTAGGTCAAGATCTGAGCGTCATGAGGCATAGTTTAGAAATGAGCTGAGCCATAAGTTTTCTGATGGATGGATCTTTTGTCAGCGTTTTTGGGGCATTTTTCTTGTTTATCATAAATTTTCAACGAACATGGCTGTCAGCACATAGAGCTATAATACCTTTACGGACTAGATTACAGAATTGATGAGCTTAACTATTGATGTCGATGTTCCTATTCAGTATTAAATTGCACACTACTCAAGTTTCGTCGAAGCTTAAATCGTGTAACGATACTCCAGACGATTTTCGCGTTTTGCTTTTGGCATGCTGGCAGGGTTTATTGGAGCACGAAGATTATTTCAGTGACATTTATACTCTCTAGGTAGGAGGTGTACGCTTATTCTGCCGCATGATTCGATAAAGCGATGCCAGGGATAGCATGGGCTGTAAGGTTGAGTAGCTTGGTCCGAAGTAGTTGGACAAAGGTACATGGCAATCTGAGTATTGTGGCTGTTGGAGACATTGAAGATGAATTATTGGAAAAAATGATTTAGTGAACATCGAAGAATAAAACAGCAGTTTCGAGCGACATTAATGTGCAGTTGGGTCTCAACACAGTGGAGAAAGTTATAAAAGAATTCGCGCATTTTTGGGAGGGGCCGCCGGAAATTAGGGTAAGATATCGGTTGAGGGTAATGTGTACGATATTGAGGGATGGTTCATTGGTGCTATGGCTAAAGATTATGTCAGACCGGAAATGACAATTTGTGATTACCAAATTTTTAGACTGGGCCCATGTGCAGTTGGGACATCTTGTAGCTAGGATGCAATGGCGATTATAGCCGACCATCTTTTGGGTAATGGAGCATAAATTTTTACTCGAGGTGGCGGAGTAGCGGGAAGATATCCTAACGAGGTGCAGGTGGTTATGGTCGGTGTCAAGGTGCTCAAACTAGTTCCTCCATTGTGTAAAACCTTTGGTGGTTGTAGGACTAGCGCCTGCACAGTGATAGTAAGCTCACGGGACTAGAATCGTTGAACTTTTACACTCGAGGAAAAGCTACTGCAACGCATTGGCCGGATCCTAAAAATAATACAGTTGATCCGGGATCCGCGCGGTGACCATAATAAAAGGCTGGTTGTTAAATTTGTTTGGGAGAAGTTCTATGGCTTACTCGAATAGGCATGTGACTCATCAACGCGTCGGTTTAGTCCTTGGTCCAATAGTCTTCATGTTAATGCTATATTTTAGTGAGCAGCAAATGTTCATGAATGCAGTTGCTTGGCGGACTGCTGCTTTAGGACTGTTGATGGTAACTTGGTGGGCGACAGAAGCAATTCCTGTTGCAGCTACCGCATTATTACCACTTATTTTTCTGGATCCGCTTGGTATATCTGCTATAGAGGAGGCAGCAGCAACTTATTCTCATCCAATTATATACTTGTTTTTGGGGGCTTTTATATTGGCATTGGCAATACAGCGTTGGAATCTTCATCAGAGAATAGCGCTATCAATATTATTGCAAACTGGCACTACTGGTGATCGATTGATTGGTGGCTTTATGGTTGCTGCTGCGTTCCTTTCCATGTGGATGACTAATACCAGCACAACTATGATGTTGATGCCAATAGCAATTTCGGTTGCGACTGTTATTTCCGGGCAAACTGCGCAATCAATGTCAAATCATGGTGGAGATTTTGAAGTAGCAATGCTGTTAGGTCTTGCGTTCGCTGCGACCATTGGGGGGATGACCACTTTGGTTGGTACTCCCCCCAATGCACTTTTGGTCGCGTTTTTAGCTGAAAACTATAATGTTCAAATAAATTTCCTGGATTGGATGTTATTTGCGGTACCGTTTGGCCTCATCTTGTTATTGAGTGCTTGGATCGTTTTAACCAAGGTAGTCTTTAATATTTCAACTTCTTCTGACGAAAATGTGACTAAGCATTTGATGCTGCTCTATGAAGATTTGGGCTCTATTAGTACCGCAGAAAAACGTGTTGCATATATCTTTATTTTTGTGGTGCTGGGATGGGTATTGCGACGCCCATTGGGAGCGAATTTAGATTTGAATAGTATTTCTGACACTACAATAGCATTAGTCGGAGCAGTTCTACTTTTTCTTGTTCCTAGTGGAGACAAAAATCAACCTGTTTTATTGAAGTGGGCGGATTTAAAAGAGTTACCTTGGGGTGTTTTAATTCTTTTCGGTGGAGGGCTTAGTCTCGCAGCGGCCATATCAAATTCCGGACTGGCGCATTGGCTTGGAGAAGGGTTGTCTCCTCTTTCTGGGGTCGGGGTGGGTTTTTTAATTTTTGGATCGGTGGTATTGGTTGTCTTTTTGACTGAGATGACAAGTAATCTTGCGACAACCGCGACATTTTTGCCCATCATTGGCTCACTGGCGGGCGAGGTGGGTTTAGACCCTCTGATTCTCTGTATTCCAATTACATTAGCTGCTAGTTGTGCCTTTATGTTGCCGGTGGCAACTGCACCAAATGCGATTGTGTTTTCATCAGGGATATTAACTATCCCTCAAATGGCACGAGCAGGTATTTATCTAAACTGCTTTGCCATCGCCTTACTTATGGTTGTTGCGCTATCATGGGCGCCTCGTTTCTTTTAAGGGAATTTGGTATTAGTATTTTTACGTTTTATGGAGAAATTGACGTTATTTTCTATTCATAAAGTTTTTGCAACCAGTAAAGAGATAAGATAAGAGCAGACCCATTTGTGAAAATAACAAATTGGATTACAAATATTATTTTAAACAAAATATCATTCGGAGATTGCAATGGATCAAACAGAAGTGAACAAAGCTGACCTGAATAAAGATCAAAACACACTCAATAAAATTGACACTGAGGTTATGACTAATAAAGCGTTGGCATACACCTCAAGGGCAATGATTGAAGAGAATCGTCTTATGATTCTTAGTAATTACGCCGCATCTTTTATGGGAAATCGTCAGCTGGCAAACCAGAATACTGATGACATTTTTAAAAACCGAGAACTTATTTTAAATGCCCATGTTTGTCAAAATGATGTTGAGAAAAATTTCATTCAATCACAGATCACTCGGGCCAGATTAGATTATCTTGCCCATCGGTCTAAGCTCAACTCTACGGTTCTGGACGTCAGTGAGCAAATGGCTTCCATAAATACACAGCTCATTGAAATAAACAGAGCAATAATGGCAGCAAACGAGTACATAGTAGAATTTAATTCGAAACAAATAGCTTTCAATTCAGATCTGATTGAAGGTGATGATGCACCTGAAAAAGCCACATCGGAGACAAACGGCGCCTTGATTGCCGAAAACAGAAAAGCCATGCAGGCCATTAGGGCATCGGCTAAAGCCAATCGTGAGCGTATAAACAGCGTTTTAGCTGCGTCTTTGGATAATAGTGACGCGTTAATAGAAAACAAAAGCGAAATAGCGCAGCGCCGTGAAAGTATTATGGAGAATAGAGGCGCTATGCTTTCCAACAAGAAGCGTCTAATTGGGTAACTACATTTAATTATCTCACACAGGAGAGTTTCTGTTGGGTCTGCGCAGAAACTCTATGGATTTTCTTTGCCCTACCTCGATCCAGAGAATAGATCAATCAGCTCAAGTGCCGGTTTGTCATAGAAGAGCTCTTTCGCTAGAATTTTGAGTTGTGTCAATTCACTTCGAGAGCAAGATTTTCCGTTGGCGCGGAGCCAGCTCTCCAAAGCATTTCCCTTCCCACGATTACCAGATGCCAGAGAGACATTAGCGCGGGCATCGCTAACATCACATCCCTCAAGGCGACTGAGATTTTGTCCGCGCCGGCTCTTGGTCATAGCGGCCTCAAGTCTGCGAACTTTGGTATTTGCATCTGCTAGTTGTTTGGTAAGGATGTCAACACTATTTTGAAGACGCTTCATTTCTAACGGCTCATGGGATTGTGCGGGCGAAAAACCGAAAAGCACAATCATTAACAGCGCAAAAAACATTGGGCTTCTTTTAAAAAGCGTGATTTTTTTCAAGTGAAAACACCTCAATTTTTGTGGAAAACATTATATTTGTCCTAATCGATCTCTTAATCGGAAGACTTAAGCAATACTTTAGCGCACACCCGCAATCAATTAAACAAATTAGTCTAATATTTCGAGATCAAGACTATCGACTCTGGTTTTAAATGGACAGCGCTTTTTAACTTAGAGCAGATTTCTATCGGTATCTTCTGTCGTAGCACACATGAATTGCTTGAGGGTTATGGCAACTCGGGAGCAGATCAAGAATTTTTTGCTGATAGTAATGACCAAGTTAAATATCTTGTTTTGGTTATTGAGATCTAACTCGATTATTTCAAAGACTACCGCGGTGTGATGTTGATTGTGTATGTCAGTTGTTGTAATTTGAGAACATGGTACCTTTGCCTAGAATTAAATACTGTGAATGTGATTAATAGGACACAGTTTCTCGCGGTTCCCTTTTTCGGTCATTTTTTCCATATGGATAGAGTTCAAAAACATGTAAATTAGTACACAGCCGCTAATAATTAGCACAATACCAATTACCGAAGCCTAATTTAGGTCCTCTTTAAAAATAACGGATCCAATGATGGAAACAAGCTCAATTCCCAATCAAGACAAAATTGCATATGCCATTCCGAGCGGAACATCTCGAAGAACTAGAGTCAAAAAATAGAGCGAACACGTATATCCAGCTAAAGCGAAAACAAATGGTATGATCCTTGTGAATTCTTCAGATGATTTCAATGCGCTGGTAGCAAAGACTTTGCTATAGTTGCAACGATTGAACATAAGTACAGTGCAGTTTTAACCAATTTGAGTAATCTTTCTTATATTTTTATTTTGACTTCGCGCTTATTTCAAATATTACCAATCAACGTTGTTATATTTACAGCTGATAAAGCTTTTATGGTGAGGTTAAACTTAAATCCCTTAACAGAAATTCAAATCTTTTTCTAAATGGATAATAGAAGCAACTCGGTTGCAAATCTTAAGGTCATAACAAGCTCTACTCAAGCTCTTGAACAGGAGCGGGTTTTGTTTTCAGATGTTTTTTCGGGAAAATTTTTGACTGCGCTCAGTATTTGGACCACCAGTCGCTCTCTTGTTGTCCCTCGCCGTTTTACACACAATTCTAATTTCGCTAGAGCCAAAAAAAAATCGAGGGAAAGAGGCTGGCCGGTTGTTGTTCGGGATAGCGGAGGAGGTATAACCCCACAGGGTGATGGAATTTTAAATGTTACTTATGCTTATGTTTGTGATCGACATCCTTCTATTTCTAAGGTTTATAATGAAATATGTGATCCGGTTATCCGTTTGGCAAATGAATTTGGCGAGACGGCAAGTTGCGGTCATGTTAATGGCAGTTTTTGTGACGGTCAATATAATGTGGTCTGCCGAGCACGAAAGCTTGCAGGTACTGCACAGCGAAGATCAAGGCAGAGAGGTCCTGCGTCCAAGGCGGTATTATTTGCGCACGCCTTGATTTTAGTTGACCATGACTTGGTATCGAGCACGCATGCACTGAATCAGTTATATCAAGACCTTGACGATCAGTTGACAGTAAATGCCGAAGCTCACGTTAATCTTAATAATCTTTCCATGGAATTACCTACACGATCTATGGAGGAGGTTGCCTATTTCCTACATCAGCAATATTCTCAGTTTCTCTCAAAATTTTGCTGAGTTATTTGGTGGCTTGATGTTCTTTGTTTAATGTTGGACGATAGTATATTAGCGGTATAAACATTTGTATTTATGTAGGGTAAACAGATTTATTGAGGGAAATTATGGTGATCTTGGATAATGGAGATAACATTAAGACTGATTTATCTCGTCGCATTATTATTGCCATGTTACTAGGGTTGCTCGTTGGTGTTCTGCTAAATTTCGCGATGCAGAAAGATTTATTTTCAAGAACAACTACTGAGCAAATTGACTTATACCTCGTATCTGGGTTGTTTGATACCGTGGGTCAAATATTCGTTCGTACTTTAAAACTTATGGTGGTACCACTAGTGTTTGTATCATTGCTTTGCGGTACCGCATCTTTGGGCAGTAATGCAAAAATGGGTTCGCTGGCGGGTAAATCTATCGCTTTATATATGGTCACCACCGCCTTGGCTATATCAATTGCGCTAGTTTTAGCGATATTTATGGCGCCGGGTCAAGGGATAGACTTGTTAGAGACGTCGAATTTTTCAGCGGTAGAGGCCCCAGAGCTGAAAACTACCTTGATCAATATTTTCCCGAGTAACCCAGTTGCTGCGATGGCAGACGGGCAAGTTTTGCAAGTGATTGTTTTCGCAGTGTTGATGGGTGTTGCGTTAGCTCATATGGGGAGTTCTGGAAATAAACTACTAGACTTCTTCAAGGATATTAATACTATGATTATGAAAATGGTATTACTACTTATGCAGCTGGCGCCACTGGGTATCTTTTGTCTGCTAGCAAAACTGTTCGCCGGCCTTGGAATAGGCGTGATTGTCAGTTTGGCATCCTATTTCTTAACAGTCGTATTCGCTCTTTTGTTGCATTGTTTTGGAATATACTCAATGCTATTGAGAGCTATCACTGGGTTGAACCCAAAAAATTTTTTTTTGCACATGCGATCACCCATGACATTTGCTTTCAGTACGGCTTCCAGCGCCGCAACGATGCCAGTTACTTTGAAGGCGGTGGAACATGATGTTGGCGTTGATAATCGTGTGGCATCTTTCACTGTTCCGTTGGGCGCAACGATTAACATGGATGGCACGGCTATAATGCAGGGTGTAGCGACGGTGTTTATATCGCAGGCATACAACATCGATCTGAGTTTGGAGGCATATCTAATGGTTATTTTAACTGCCACGTTGGCATCTATAGGGACTGCTGCTGTCCCCGGTGTGGGTTTGGTTATGCTCGTCATGGTGCTCAATCAGGTGGGCCTTCCGGTTGAAGGTATCGGATTAATTATCGGGGTAGATCGTCTTTTGGATATGCTTCGAACCGCCGTGAATGTGGCAGGAGACGGAACTATAAGCACTTGTGTAGCGCACAGTGAAGGTCTCCATAACCGAAGTCTTTACTATCAGGTTGAGACTGAAAAATCCTCAATACGAGATATCAATTAGCTATCATCACTATGTCTGGAGTCGCAGGGTTTCTTAAAAGCGAGGCGTTCATGAAAAACAAGCATTTGTTATTTTTACTAGTACTCCCTTTTGATGGGTTCACCACGGAACCTCAAGAAATTGTAAGTGGAAACATCGCGAAGTGGGTGACTTATGGAGCTGCTGCTGCGGTAGTTAGGAGAGAACTTATGGAAAAAAACGTAAGTTTTCCATATATGGATGTGCCTTTTGTAGAGCAGGGAACCATACCGGTAAACTTTTCCGACTCAGGTGCCTGTAAAGTAGAGAGCCAAGTAGTTGTTTTATCGGACCGCACAATCATGCAATACCTCAATCTTTGCGATGGTGAGGTTGTTGCTGAGAGAAGCTATGCCCGCTAGTACTTAGGTTTTATGGTTAGTATCGTTGTACTTTATTAAGCTTTCTTATCCTTTCATTTGCCTCGAGTCTATTTAGTGTTTTATATTGATTCCAGTTTGTACTGGTTTTGAAATTTTTCTCAGTTTTTTCAAAGGCGTTCCGCAATCCTTCAATTAACGGTGCGTACACCATACTCCAGTCATCATACCCTTCCTGAATGATATCAAAATAGTAGCCGGAGGGAGGTTCTACTCCAAAGCCTTGATTCATCACATACACAAAACAATCTACTGATTCATGAGCTGTGTGCACTTTAATATTTTGCTTTCGATAAAGTCTAGGATAATCCTCATATACATCTAAAGAATCTTCACATGCAGGCGTAGTCTTGTAGATGCCCACTGGCACTGTGCTATTTTTCGATGGAACTATATCAGCGACCCCTTTGAAGCATAATCTCCAGCCATACAAATTCCCCGTCGATATTGACTTGGCAAGAGGGCATCTTTTTCTCATCTGTCGAACATTCAGATTAGAACCGTAGGCTGCGTAAAATTTCATCATTTCTGGTCAGCTTTGCCTCTGCAAGAGGTATCTCTATAGGTTAACTATTTATAGTTTAGTCGTTAAATAAATGAAAAACATGATTAATTAAGCATGAGGATGGCAAAAATAGTGACTAAAAATTACTTTGTACCTATTTAATTTTAGTGATCTGGCCTAATATTAGGTAATGATAAAGGTGGGTGAACATAATTCAAACTTTTTTGAGTTAGGTTAATTTTTTTATAAAAATGTTTTGACTCTTGGTTAATTAATGTTTGCACCTGTGGCCAGCGCTCGAGATTGAGCGAAAGTAAAAACTAAAGGCTAATGGATTGCGTGTCGTTGAGGGTATCTGATGGCAGAAAAACTGACAAAAATGAAATTGGATGATTATATGGTCGTTAAGAAAATGACCAAGGAGCAAGTGTTTCAAGCTATATCGAGAAAAGAAATCGCGGGTAGCTTTGTAGCTGGTGAGTGGATGATTTTCGACAATGGAATAGATATGTCTGCGGGCCCAGAAGCTGACAAAAAAGTTGATAATCGCGTTAATTTGCGACTAGAGAGAGAAAAAGAGGAAGCTATCGCAAAGATCGCGATGGCTCAAACGATGGCAAAGACGGCGCAAACAGAAGCGCGGAACTCCTCAGAGAAAAAAATAAAGGCAACCATAAAAGGGAAAGATTCTTCAAGTAATAAGAAATCTCTTTCCACGCGTGAGGGACGTAAGTCGGAGGTTTTGAGGGCCCCAATAACTGACGCTTTTGACACAAAATCTGGCCCGCTGGCGAGCGGAAAGGTAGATCTCAGGAAATCGGGAATGGCAGAGTCGATTCTGGCGGAAGCGCGTGAGTTGGCTCTCGGAAGTGAGTCTAAAGCTTCATCACATGCAAACACCCCGAATCAAAGTCGCAGTTTTGCCGAAGGGATTCTTGCCGAGGCGCGCGACTTGGCCAAATTACATGATGAAATTGCAGTAACTGGTAATCAGATTGAATTAGACGCTAAACCTGTCCCAAGTCAGAAGAGAAAAAAACCTCCCACTTTTATCGCTAGACAGTTTGAAGATGATGTTGATGAGGGCAAAGAGGAAGAGCGCTGGAAAACCAAGATAGACGATTACATCTTGGAGAAGGGCATCAACATGCAGGATGCGTTCAAACTCATTACTCAGAAAAAAGTGGATGGGCAATTTATTAATGGTTCCTGGTACATTATAGATAATGATGAAGAGCATGAAGAAAGAAAAGCTTCAGCGGCAGCAAGTGCTGCGCTAGCAGAACAACAGCTTAAAGCGGAGGAGGTGCGTCGGGAGGCAAAAAGGCGCCAAGAGGCTCGAAGAAAGATAAAAATCGGCGAATATATGTTAGAGCATGGCCTTGAAAAGGAACAGGTTTTTAAGTTGATTCAAGACAAGTCTATTGAAGGATCCTTCTCAAATGGTGAGTGGTACATTTTAGAGAGTGTGGAGGATCTTTTAATTCGCGAGAAAGAGGCTGAAACTGAGTCAGAAGCATTGGCTGCGATGGAGAAAGAAAAAGAAGAGGCCTATAAAGAAAGAAAGCACGAGGCAGATTTCCAAGATGGTCTCAATGAAGAGCAGCGGGCTAAGGCCTTGACTATGCCTTTCATTACCGATGCACAGTTTGCCGATAAAACAATCTTAAAAACAATCGGCGTTGTACAAGGGAGTACAGTTCGATCTAAAAGCCTCCCCGCAGAGTTAAGTGCCAAACATATAACCCTCCCGGGCGCAGAGTTGGTGACTTTCACCGCAGACTTGTCGGAGGCTAGAGCACAAGCAATAGATCGGATGAAAATTCAAGCTTTCGTCCAGGGGGCGAACGCAATTGTGTCAACTCACTTTAACACATCTATGATTGATTTGGGGGCGACCGAAATACTGGTTTACGGGACCGCAGTCGTCGTTGTTGCGGCGACGATTTAAGATCTTTCGATTTTTAAGGCTAAAAGACGTATCAATTCACATTATTAGATCCCGGTGAATATTGTGTCTTAGCTGGTAATGCATAAATCAATCGTTTTTCACTCATACTCTTTTTCGCACCTTGCCAGACCACCCTCCATGGCTGATAAGTAAGTCTTTTCGCGATTTGTGATCGAGGTTTTTAATGTTTCAACTTCAGAGAGAATTGCGTTATATCTTGATCTATTAATTTCTCCGTCTATAAGTTGTTCACGAGCAGAATACTCTTGAGTGAGTGTCTCTAAGATTTCGTTAGGAAGTTTTTTGGGAACCGCCTTTAACATACATTTCCAATACTCGTCTAATTTGGATGGGTCGTTAGACGCTGGTGGTTTTTTTTTAAGATCTTGTATACCGGAGATACCTCCTAACCTGTAAAAAAGGTAGAGTTTTGGGGCGTCTAATCCCGAGGATATCTCAGGGATTGCCGAGGAGCCAGCTCCACCGCCACACGCTGCTGACATCATGAATATAAATATCAGTATTACTCGAGCCATTGTATTACCCTTTTGTAATTTAATAATTTAGGATACCCGATTATTCGTAATTTATACTACTTATTGTGCTTAAAAGGCCCTTTTTTTAATTTTTTAGTGATCATATGTAACCAAATTTTTTGCTACATTTAGTGTCTGTTTTTTAAATTACCTTTCAGAGCGTATTTCTGAGCATTTTAAAGAGCAAAAATTATATGCTTGTAAAAGTTTTGAGGGCATTAAATTTTGATATCGGAGAACCTTTTATCGACCGAGTAGCGAAGTATTTTGCTACTATTTGTTATCAGGGTTTTACATTGCTGGCTCATCGAGGTTAGGTTTGAGAGTTTTTTTTTACAACGTGAGGAATTTTTTTGGCAAGGTAGGAAGCGGTCGAGCAGAGTTCACTCTTTTGATTTTCGTTGGCTTGGCCATGGCTTCTCTTGTTTTTGATATATCACATTATTTTCTAAATTATGTTCATCCTGAGGTATGGATTATCATTTATGAATTTCTGAATCAACTCTTTAGCGGTTGGTATCTTGTGGTTGATACATTTGCGCCACCATCAAATAATTTGCGGCTAGTTTTTCAAATCCTTCTATCATTTGTAGTATGTATCCCCTTTTTGGGAGGCTATCTTTTTCTTCGTAATAAGGTAATTGATGAAAATGTTTACTTAAATAATTTCAATTGCTTTGATGATGTATATCGATTTCAAAGTGGAGATCTGAAAGTATTCTCTCTAACGGATAAACCAGTTGAGCCGAGATGCTTAAATGGAAATTTAATTTGCATTTTGGATCGGTTCTTTATGCTTATTCCAGATTCTGAAAACATTATATGGTCACTCGGGTCTGCTGGCCCGGAGGAACATAAAGTAGAACCCAGTGTAACAATTTTTTGTGCCCTTGGAGGCTCGGAAGTGGCATGTAGGTTGATTGTTGTAGAGGATCGTAGTGACCCGATGCGTGTCAAATATCTGGGAGGTGGTAATCTCACAGATATAAAGAGCATAATTCGTTCCAATGTCGCGAAATTAGAGGGCGTCAAAGAATGCCTCCTCCGCTCGTCGCAGTTAATGACCGTTAACAAAAGACACCAACTGGCATACAAGGCGATGTTGATGATGGACGATGGCGAATACACGGTGTTGGGGAGTTATTTGACTCTGCATCATAAGTCGTATGAGTTGCTGCTTTTGACTCCGCCTGGAGAGCTAAATAACGCTTTGAAGTCTGCTATGATTCGGACTATTAATAATATAAAGGTCAAGGGTTTCGGGTCTTTGAATGAGTTTGAGCTATTCAAAGGCCCATGACGCAAGCCCTTTTTTGATCAAAAATGTTTAAAAAAACTATCAAACGAGATGTGGTTACTTTCGGTTGTTTGTTGCGGGCTTAAGGTTTGGCGTCGCTATTTTGAAGGTTTACATAAATTTGCAAGAACTTTTTTAATTGCTTGAACTTTCGTATCCAACTATTTTTGTAGACGATCATGGCGCCGGTTCTTACAGTTAGCACGACACAACCTATGATATTCTCGGTGCTCTGAGCGATTGAACAACATGCGGAACTCTCTGATAGATTGTCTCCTATCAGCACGCACCTCTCGTCGCTGAGTGATTTGATTCTTTTCACAACTTTGCCGAAGCGAGGGAGATCCAACACCACTATGTCTCCAGCCCTTGTTTCTTTTTCACAAGTGACTAGGATGTCATTATGTGAAAGGGTCGGGTACATGCTGTAACCCGTCACTTTAAAAATCTTAGGCATCAGCTAAAATGGGCTGTACCATTTCTAATGATGGCGGATATGGAGACACCACCCTCCGAATACCTATGTCTTTACTAAGCCAAAATATTTCTGCGAATTCATTCAACTGAGACAATAAATTCAATCCGTCTTGCCGATTACTGCCCTGTTTACATTTTGAGGCCGCCATCATAATAGAGTGCGACAGGGAGTGAATATTTGGAAATTTTTCAATTTGCGGCGCTTTAAAATAGTCTCCCCATATAGTCACAACTTCATGCTTCACTTCAGCGGCATGAATTTCTTTTTGGGAGGTTAACCGTGATATTTGAGCAATTTCATCAGTACCACCACCGCCACTTACTTCGGCCATTAAATCCATCAATCTTACTATGCTTATTGAGGCAATCTGAGCCACCGTCGGGTCATAAATTTTACAAGGAATATCGCAGTGTGCTTTTACAGTCGGAATTCTAAACATCATCTTTCTCACATTTTGGAATTAGAGGGGTTTTACTATTTTTCACTCGGCTTATTGATGAAAAGGGACTTAACTGCTCTTTTTGGGCGGCTTCGCTCAAATATATAAACCGCTACAGCCATTAGTACACACGTGACGACGAGTAAAAAAATTTTATGAGCACTAAACACATGGGTATGAAGATGAACTGCGGGGTGCGCTACGGCAGAGCTAGCAAATGCGAATACCGCAAGCGAGGTGGTCAATAGCTTCATCATTATATCTCCTTACATTCATGTTCTCAGCAATTGAAAATAGCTTCTAGGGTTGCTGGTGCTGCGACTTTCGCTACTAATATAACTATTTACTTAGCTACTACTTCTACGGCACTGCTTAACAATACAGATTGGTATCAGTGTAGATAAGTCTCTAAAAAAGATCAATAATGCTCCGCATCGTTTTTGCCAACTTCGGTCGCTTTGATGATGCAAAACGTGTAATTTGATTCCTGAATATTTTTGGGCGATTATCGGAGTGATATGATTACTCCAAAGCTGCAATGCAGTAATGTATTTGGCGACTTTCAATCAATTGAATGATACGCTTTGTTTTGTTGAACTTTGGTTATTGATTAATTTTACGAGTGTCCAAGTGTCCTCAAGATTAGTTTTAGTTACTTCCTTTTTAATGGCAGTTTCAGTTGGATGTGCTGATAAAAATGGTAATTGGAATAATCCCCATGCACCTGAAAAGGAGGGCATCCGAGTGATGTACTCAGTATTCACTTCCCCGCCTAAGAATTTAGATCCTGTGCGCACATATAATCTTGACGAGGCGACTTTAATTGATCAAATTTATGAGCCTCCGCTTGAGTACCATTATTTAAAGCGTCCTTATCAACTTAAGCCATTGACTTTAACAGAGTTACCGAATTTGGAGTATCTAAATGCCGATGGAGCAATCGTGTCAGAGGATTCAGAGTATGTGGCTTATTCGCGATACACGTTTAAGCTGAAAAAAGGGATCCAATATCAACCACACCCTGCATTTGCTGTAAATGATCTTGATCAACCTTATTATTCTTTTTCCAATGAAGATTCAGCAAAAAAATTTAGGGTCTTGGCCGACTTCAAGCGTGTCGGTACAAAAGAACTAGTTGCCAGCGATTACATTTATCAAATAAAACGTATGGCGGACCCGAGGTTGCAATTCCCCATCTGGGATATCATGTCTAATTACCTCGTTGGCATGAAAGATTTGCGCAAGCAGCTTGTTGAAGCTCGTAGGGACAATCCAAAGGATTGGCTAAATTTGGATACATTTCCGCTCGAAGGTGTCAAGGAAATAGACCAGTATAAATTTCAAATAACGCTGCACAAAAAGTATCCGCAATTTAAGTATTGGTTGGCATTCCACTTTTTTGCTCCTATCCCGATGGAGCTAGATCGGTTTTATAATCTTCCCGGACAACAAGAAAAGAATATTAGTCTTGCTTTTCACCCTGTTGGAACAGGAGCATTTATGATGACTAAACATGATGCTAGCAGTGAGATTATTCTGGAGAAAAATCCAAATTTTAACGCACAGTATTATCCCTATGAGGGGGAGACGGAGGACGAATCAAATGGATTACTGATGGACTCCGGGAAACCACTACCCTTTTTAGACAAAATCATCTTTCGCCTTGAAAAAGAGGCGATACCGATATGGACAAAATTTTTGCAAGGTTATTATGATCGATCGGGAGTCGGTAGTGATAGCTTTGACCAAGCGGTGGATATGAGCGTTGATGGAATAGCGCTCACTGATGAAATGCAGAGAAAAGGTATCAGCCTGAATATGACAGTAGAACCTGCTACCTATTACATGGGGTTTAACATGCTTGATCCCGTAGTAGGAGGGTATTCGGAGCAGCAAAAGAAATTAAGGAATGCGATTGCCATAGCTTATGATGAGCAAGAACAGATTTCTATTTTTCGCAATGGTCGAGGTGAGATAGCAATGAGCCCATTGCCGCCCGGAATATTTGGATATCAGAGCGGAGAGTGGGGCTTAGACAAAAAAGTTTTTGATTGGGTAGATGGTAAACCAGTGCGGAAGCCGATTGAAATAGCAACTCGTTTGTTAAGCGAAGCTGGCTACCCGGGGGGGAGGGATCGGATTACTGGAAAACCTCTGGTGCTCAATTTGGATACAACAAAGAATTCTGGTGATACAGCACGTCAGAATTGGTTAATAAAGCAGTTCAACACGCTGGGCATACAACTTAATATACGTGCAACAGATTATAATCGTTTTCAGGATAAGATGGAGAGTGCAAAAGCACAGATGTTTTTCTGGGGTTGGTTTGCGGATTATCCGGATCCTGAAAATTTCTTGTTTCTGCTCTACGGACCTAATAGCAGGACTGGAAGTGGTGGCTCAGGCGTGAACTCTACCAATTACAATAATCAGAGGTTTAACGATTTATTTAATGAAATGAAAGTAATGTCAAATTCGCCCAAGCGTATGAAAATTATACAGGAAATGCTTGAGATATACAGGGAAGATAGGCCGTGGGCATCAAGTTTTCATCCAACGACCTTTATCTTGAATAACGCTTGGGTAAAAAACTTCAAGCCTCATGGGATATCACAGGTAACCTTGAAATATCAGGATATAGATACAGAGCTTCGAGAAAATCGCCGGGATGAATGGAACAAACCAGTGGTGTGGCCTTTATGGCTGTTTGCATCTGTCTGCTTCCTTGTTGTTCTCCCCGGTTATCTTGCATACAGGCGTAGGCAGACACAGAAAGTCATTTAATTATGTGGTCTTATATTTTTAGGAGAAGTTTTTATGCGCTGCCGATACTTATCGGTGTAAATTTCTTCACTTTTGCTTTATTTTTTATGATCAACTCTCCGGATCAAATGGCTCAGGCGCAGCTTGGTATTAAGCATATCTCGCCAGAGGCCGTTCATGAGTGGAAAAAGGCTCGTGGATATGACAGACCACTTTTTTTTAACGATGAGAAGAATGGGCTCGATACCGTCACTAAAACTATTTTTTTTGAAAAATCAGTTCGATTGTTTATTTTTGATTTCGGAAAAACTGATGAAGGACGGGTCATCCTTGACGAGATTAAGAAACGGATGTGGCCAAGTTTAGCGGTTGCGCTTCCGGTATTTGTGGTTGGATTGGCAGTCTCAATTTTTGTTTCTCTGATTGTTGTTATGTTTCGGGCAAGCTTATTCGAATTTTCTGTGATGGTTGTTTGCGTGGCAATGTTTTCTATTTCCTCTATGTTTTACATAATAGGTGGGCAATTTCTGTTCGGTAAGCTCTGGAGCTTGGTGCCTGTCTCGGGCTTTATCGCAGATATAGGTGCGTTAAAGTTCCTTATTCTACCTATCATAATTGGCGTAATTTCAGGATTTGGTGGCGGTGTAAGGATCTATCGAATTATTTTTCTTGAAGAGGCGAATAAAGACTATATTCGCACCGCTCGGGCCAAAGGTGTTTCAGAATTAGCGATTTTATTCAGGCATTTATTCCCCAACGGCTTAATTCCAATCTTAACTGGTGTTGTTGTGGTAATACCCACGTTATTCTTGGGTAGTTTGGTGACCGAATCTTTCTTTGGAATCCCGGGTTTGGGTAGTTTCACAATCGATGGCATAAGGTCACAGGATTTCTCCATTGTAAGATCAATGGTTTTTTTGAGTTCGGTGCTTTATATCTTGGGCCTACTACTAACAGATATTTCTTACACTATTGCTGATCCTAGAGTGAGGCTTACTTGATAAAACCAATTGTTTTGTGGAGTGACATTTTAATTTTTCTACTCGTTCTGACACTTGTTGGTTTGTTTACATACCTCAAGCCCAGTTCTGAAACTCAAGCTAATTGGAGGAAGGTATTTGAGAGCAGACTCGGGTGTTGTACTTTTATGATTCTTTGTCTTTATATCTTTATCGCCCTACTTGATTCTCTTCATTTCCAGAAACCGCTACCCTCCACCATGGAAAGTTCTCAGGTGTTTTACAGTAATGAGGTGCTCAGCATTCTTGATTTAATACATGTCGGTATGCTCGACAAAGAAGAAAAAACATATTCCGCGCCCTTTGCGATATATTCATACTCAAAAGAGAACATATTTTCTGATTCAGGGCAGTTATACAGGGATTTCCCGCGGCTAATCCATGGTGGTAGTCACTTGCGAGATGATTCTGAACGTATGAAAGATATTTTTAGTAAGACGCTGTTTGCGCTTTTTAAGGGCATCATTGTTAGTAGTGTTTTGATTGGTAGCATTCTACTAATTCGACGAACTTATTTTTATGGGACCTTTCTCCCTGTCAATTCTGCCTGTCTGCTGCTTGGAATCATTGTGACGGGTTGGATTTGGGTAGTGGAGTTGGGAGCTTACTATCATATTTTGGGAACCAATAAAGTGGGCGCAGATGTCCTTTATCAAGCAATTAAATCTATTCGCACCGGAATTTTGCTAGGGACTCTGGCTGCCTTGTTTGCAGTACCTTTTGCCATTGTATTTGGAATTTCGGCGGGTTATTTTAAAGGAAAAGTCGATGATGCAATTCAATATTTGTATACAACGTTGAGTTCTATACCAGATATCTTATTAATTGCAGCTGCTGTTCTAGTTATCGACGTGTACATCGAAAATCATACAGACAAGTTTGATTTGCTTATATACCGTGCTGATTTTAAATTTTTAGCACTCTGTGCAATTTTTGGTTTAACGAGTTGGACAGGCTTATGTCGGTTGTTGCGTGCAGAAACATTGAAGGTAAGTCAATTGGATTATGTGAATGCTGCTCGTGCATTTGGAGTAAGTCATACAGGTGTTATTACTCGACATATTTTACCAAATGTAATGCATTTAGTGATTATTTCAACGGTTTTAAATTTTAGTGGCTTCGTCCTTGCTGAATCGGTGCTAGCGTACATCGGAGTTGGTGTGGATGCTTCAATGAATAGTTGGGGCAATATGATAAATTCTGCCAGACAAGAGTTATCACGCGATCCCGCTATTTGGTGGTCAATACTTTCGGCCTTTGTTTTCATGTTTATATTAGTATTGTCTGCGAACTTATTTTCCGACAAGGTTCGTGATGCTTTTGATCCACGAGGGTTGCGAAGAATGAGACTTGACCTTTGATAAAGCCTATCTTAGAAGTAAACAATTTAAAAATAGGCAGCAAAGATGTCGGAAAACCTCTGGTAGATGGTATATCTTTTGTGCTGAATCCAGGAGAAGTTCTGGCATTGGTGGGAGAGTCAGGGTCTGGGAAGTCTATCACAGCTTTGTCTATTATGAGGCTATTACCAAATTCCCTCTTTGTAACAGAGGGTAATATTATGTTAGAGGCTAAAAATCTCTTTCGTCTAACTGAAAGGCAGATGAATGACATTCGTGGGCGACGTGTGTCTATGATTTTTCAAGAGCCTCAAACGTCTTTAAACCCAGTCCAAACTATCGGGCATCAGATTTTTGAGGCACTGAGACTGCATAGAGAGCTATCCTTAAAAGAGGCTGAATCTGAGGTGGTGGGTTTACTCCTTGAGGTAGGGTTACCAGAAGCGGAAAGCAGAGTTACATGGTACCCACACCAGTTATCTGGTGGACAAATACAACGAGTGATGATTGCTATTGCTCTTGCGTCTGATCCGACGTTACTAGTCGCTGATGAGCCAACAACTGCACTTGATGTGACCGTTCAAAAACAAATTTTAGATCTTCTTTTAAAGTTGAAGTCTGAACGAGACCTTTCTATCTTGTTTATCACACATGACTTAAACGTAGTGGCAGATTTTGCTGACCGGGTTGCAGTCATGCATCACGGAAAACTAGTTGAAATTGCTGCGTGCGATGATTTTTTTATTACGGCATCCCACCCCTATAGTCAAAAGCTGCTTAGCTGCCTGCCTAGTGGTAAAAATTTCCTACCAAAAAAGACAAGCGCATCCTTATTAAGGGTGAATAATTTACGTGTTTGGTTCCCCAAAAGACGTGGAATTTTTCAACAAATTTACGGATATACAAAGGCCGTGGATGGGATCAGTTTTGAAATTAATAAGGGTGAAACATTAGCTTTGGTTGGGGAGTCAGGATGTGGGAAAACTACCACTGGTAGGGCTATCCTCAGACTCTGCTCCATGACAAAAGGACAAATAAGTTACGAAAATTTGGTGATACAAAATTTATCGAACCACGAGTATCGACGTTTTAGGAGAAAAATACAGATAATCTTTCAAGATCCTTACTCTTCGATGAACCCGCGCATGACAGTAGGTAATATCATTCAAGAGGGCATGCGGGCTTTGACATATGAAATCCCAAAAAAGATACGGGATAGGTATTTACATGAGATCCTAGATCGCGTTGGCCTGTCAGAAGGACACCTGTCCAGGTATCCCCATGAGTTTTCAGGCGGACAACGTCAAAGAATAGCTATTGCGAGAGCGCTCGTAGTGAGGCCAAGACTGATAATTTGTGATGAACCCACAAGCGCGCTTGATGTAGCTCTTCGCTCTGAGGTGTTAGATTTGCTTCGCGAGTTGCAGGTGGAATATGACATTTCCTATTTATTCATCACCCATGATCTATCATTAATCCCTTCTTTTGCGCACAACGTTGCAGTCATGAAAGATGGCAAAATTGTGGAACAAGGAGCTGCCGAAGATGTATTCTTTCATTGTGAACATGAATACAGTCGTAAACTAGTCGATTCTGCTCCTAACCTTGCAATTAAACCAGAGAGTATTGGTAATGATGAGTAACACGTTGTCATTGTTTAAACTTTATGCAAAGAATACCGTACTTGCGTTTCTTCTTTGTTTAAACATCTTATTGTTACCGAGCTGTTCGGATGAAAAAAACACCGTTTTGTTGCACTCACGTTGTTTAGACGTTGAAAAAGCTATTCGCTCTATAAAAATACCAAGTGGAGAATTTCAGTATGGTGACGATAGATTTTATCCTGATGAGAGACCAGTGAGTCGAGAGCTAGTGTTAGCTTTTGAGATCGACACTACAGAGGTGACCAACCAACAATTTAAGAGGTTTGTTGAAGCGACGGGGTATGTCACGGATGCTGAGAAGGGCTTATCCGAGCAACAATTTCCTGATTTACCTCCAGAGTTTCGTGTCCCGGGCTCAGTCGTATTCGTGCCACCTACCAATCCTGATGTTACCACTGATGGAGATTGGTGGAGATTTATTGCCGGTGCAAATTGGCGTAATCCTCAAGGACCTGATAGCTCCATTGAGGGGATGGATAACTTTCCTGTTGTTCAGGTTACCTATTCGGATGCTGTAGCTTATGCCGACTGGGTAGGACGGCGTTTGCCCACGGAAATTGAATGGGAATATGCTGCCCGTGGAGGCTTAGATGGAGCAAAGTTCACTTGGGGTAATCAGCCGCATGATGGGGCGAATTCTCGGGCAAACACTTGGCAAGGACAGTTTCCTTTTATTAACGATGGTAGTGATGGCTATGTGGGTATCTCACCTGTGGGGTGCTATGACCAAAATGGGTACGGCCTCTTCGATACTGCAGGAAATGTATGGGAGTTAACCGAGAGCTCTTATCATTTCGACCGTCAAATGCCCTATCGGGAGACTGGATATGACCCGAGACAGCCTGGTGTCAGCCTTAAGACGATTAAAGGTGGATCATTCTTGTGTGCCGACAATTATTGCAGGCGTTACAGACCCTCGGCGCGTCAGGGACAGGATATTACGCTCGCGACCTCACACATCGGTTTTCGAACAGCTGCGGATGTCCCTCTGTAAATATTTTTTATTGAAAATTGAAGTGTCGTCCGCAAACAGCTTTTAGCATGAACGCATCGAAACTTACTTTTCTCACATAACCTTTTGAATTGGCCCATAACTTAATGACATCGAATCGAATTACGAGGTCTGTGATCACAAGGGGTCAGTGATTTGGAATGGTAGTCATTTCGATTATCCCAAAAAGCTTGATGAGATATTGGGTCTAGGCAGGGTGGATTTATTAATTTCTGGAAATATTTTGATTGATTCAGATCATTTGGAACGTCTGGGCAATTTCGTCATTAATTGCGTGCTACATATATAACATGAAATCGCACTAAGAAATTAGATTACAGCGTCTAATAAAAATAGGTGGTAAATTTTGGTTTAATAAAACCATGTAGGCCGGCAGACAAGAAAGATTGTTCGTCCCCATCCGTTTGCTCCGTCATTGATTGATATGAAGCTACTCGGTAAGGACCTTGTCACCCTCAGGTTTTATGAAAGAGTAGAATAATACATGTCTCTGATAGTTAGACGATCAATGCAAAGGCTGCAACGCCAGCAGTATTTGATGGAATACAACTGTAGGCAGCACTTGGCTATTTCTCGTATAGTTTTTAGATTCGCACAGTAATCTTCACGGTGATGAGTTTCTTAGCACTCTTGTGTGCAGACCTAGAGGTTTATTGGATATGTTTGCTTCAATTTGTTTGAATAAAGGCAATGAATACCCGCTTCAGATAAGCTCAGTAGAACTGATTTTAAACAAAGATCTTTTTAGAATATTTTTAACTTACCAGGATGGCAAGGGTATTTGGGGATGGATATGACAGAACTCTCTGAAGGTGCTCAAAAACTACTACCCCACGAGAGTCCATTTTCAGTGTTTCTTATTTGCCTTTGTTCCATTAAGAGGAATAAATTTGCTCTCAGGCTATTTGGCTTGCCTATAAATTAATTTTGCTATGATCTGATTGAGTAGTTATCGGAAACTAAAACTCCCGACTAATCTCATTTTGAGGAGTTGTTTCCACTTAATCTAATTTTTTAAAGGAACTTTTTGAAGATCTGGCGGAGGAAAAATATGAGTTGCTAGATAAAGATTACCTAAAAAAACTTCCTTTAGCTTAAGTAGCAATGTAAAAGCTATTCTGTCTAACTCAAAATAGGTATTTTGATAAAATGGTTACCTGGATAGCTTACTTAAATCGGTATTAGTGGGAAAAGTCTCAAATTGTGGATGGACATTTTATTCTCATCACAGATAAATCTAGATAAAATGAAATATGTGTCTAAATCAAATGCTTCAGCGCAACAATACTCTTCGCTGCTTGATGTTGCTTCTTGCACTTTTTTGGGCAGAGCATGCTCCTTTTCTGGTTGGAATCCGGCTTCAAAGAGACTTTGTAAATCTGTTATCCGGGAGAGATAACACCACTTATCAATAAGATGAAATGCGACATCTTCTTGATCTGAGGGATTGCATTCTTTGACAAGAATAGCGGATTTCCATGGCCACACCTTTATGTCGTAAGAAGCGAGCGCCAATGTAACTCGTTGGTTATATTCGGTGGCACACTCATCCCCCACGCATGCTCCGAAGCACTTTTGAAGCTGACTTCTAAAACATCTTTTTTTATTTATTTTGTCAATGGGAGCCTCTAATCCACATAGTTGGTGGCACAGACAATAAGTATCAGCGAGTTCTTCGAGTTTCTTTTTCGCTTGCCTTGGGGAGCGAAAAAGTCCCGATCCATAATTACCATGATCAAGCTCAATGCGTTCAATTTTTAGAGTAGTAAAGCCTTTATGATTTTCAGATTTTCTTATAGAGAAGAGGTTTTTTATTTTTCTCAAACGCCTATTGTAGAGTGGATTTAAAGTTTTGATATGTTGATTTTCTAATAGTTGCGCGCCGAAGTCCGACGGAGTTGGTGTATAGTCCACTGAGCTGATTTTTGCGTTAAGTCGCGTACTCTTAGGATTTCGAAAATTTTGAGCGAAGTGGCTCATAACACGATTTCTTATGTGAACGCTTTTACCGACGTATAAAAGTTCACCAAGTTGGCTGTAGAAATGGTAAACACCAGGTCCATTTGGGAGTTTTTCAACCTCTTTTGGTGCCAGCAATGGTGGCAAAGATGAGTTACGTTGCAGTGTATTGCAGATGGCGGTAATTTCCTCTAGGTCAAACAATTCAGATGATTTCAAGAAAAACTTGTAGATGATGAGTGCATCATCCATAGCCCTGTGTCGATTTTTAATCGTAAAATTGAACCGTTTTATAATGGCATTAAGGCTGTGCCTTTTAAACTGTGAATATAGAAGTCGACTAAATTTTAAAGAACATAGGGTTTTTTCGTGAAAGTTAATTTTTTCTCGCGCGAATTCATTTCTTAAAAACCCATAGTCGAATCGGATGTTATGAGCGACTAAAACGCGATCTTTCAAGTAGGCTCTAAGTTTCACAGCGATCTGTGAAAAGACAGGAGCATTCTCGAGCATGCTTTTGTCAATACCCGTTAACCGTTTGATTTTTTCAGGGATCGGTGTCTCTGGGTTACAGAATGTTTGCCATTGATCAATTAACACGCCGTTTTCTATAACTAATAACCCAATTTCGATAATTTTACAGCTAGCGGCATTTGCGCCGGTAGTCTCGCAATCTAGAATCACCATCTTGTCCGGGAATCCTTCTGATATCGCGGACATTCTCTTGTCGAACCAGCTAGATTGAGACATTTTATTTTTGGTTTAATGATAGCCTTAGTATGAACTTGTTTTTAGTCGTGTGTGTCAAATTGCCAAACTTTATTCTTTACGTTGTAACGAATGGAGTAGATTTTGTCATCAGCATATATGGATTTTCTTAATGCGAGAGGTTCTTTAAAAGGAAATAGTTGATACTTCACCCACGACGGACTAATCATAGTTTATGGTAGCTCCGGGCAGATGCTATGTTTGGGTTTGCAGGCAATGTGAACCTCTTTTTAGAATTTTAGAGAAGAGATGATTTTAATGTTATTGTTTTATCGACACCCTCAAATTTCAGCAGGTTGGTAATCACAAGATGAATGAGAAGTTTGTACACGTATATTTGAGATACCCCAGAAGAAAAGGAAGTGATTACCTACTACTTTTAATTTTATTGTTTTTAAATGCTTGTGGGGGTGGATCTGGAGGGAACTCCTTGACAAATCAAAATCAACTGCCACAGGTAAATGCTGGCGATGATCAACTCGTGGAATCAGGGCAACAAGTGGAATTGGTTGCTATGGCAAACGATCCGGACGGATACATAAATATGATCTCCTGGATGCAGACTGCGGGCGATAACATACAGTTAAGCAGTCCAGATTCAATAATCTCATCGTTTTATATGCCAGAGAGGCCTGAGTCCTCTGTCTTCACATTTTCTGTTGAAGTATCAGACAATTTTGGTAGCGTCGCATCTGACTCGGTTTCGATTTTTCACCTGAACTCACCCCCGCAGATAAGTCTTATTAACAATTATACTGCAATTCCAGGATCTATTGTCCAACTTGCTGTTGACGCAACCGATTCAGATGGTTCGATTCAGTCATATAGATGGGAGCAAATTTCCGGTGAAATTGTTGCCCTTCGGGGTCAGGACACATCTGAGGTAAGTTTTGTAATGCCATCATTATCATCTTTGACTGATATAGTCATTGAGGTCATTGTGTCGGATAACAAAGATGTTCAAAGCAGCGAGAGAGTCCGAGTGGCATACGCAAATTCTAGTCCGACAGTAGAAATTACGAGCCCAGAGGTTGTGGCTCCAAAAGGGTTGGTGGAGATAATTGGTAACTTTGAGGATCGCGATGGCACTGTCGAAAACTTCTCTTGGCAACAAACTGGTGGTGTCACTTTAGACCTTTTTGGACGGGATTCAAATATTCTAAGTTTCACAGCTCCTGATAGTGTGGGGGAATTCAGTTTTCGACTTGAAGTTACTGACAATCTTGGCGCTAAAACGGTGAAGGATTTTCCTTTGATTGTTTCTGAAGAAATTCAGATATCCGGTGAAGTGACTTTTGATTTAGTGCCCATCCGTCAGAGCGGTGTTGGATTGGATTATAACAACATTAAAATTGCTCCTGCTCGCGGTATTCTAGTCGAGGCACTCGACGAATCAGATACGGTTATTGGTGCCACTACCACTAATGACTTTGGAATGTATAGTTTGAAAATTGGTACTAATAAAAAATTGCAAATTAGAGTTTCTTCCCATATGCGGAATGAGCATTATTGGGATGTGAAAGTTGCTGACAACACGAAATTAGGAGCTGTATATGCGGGATATGGTGATTATTTCATTGCCGATAAAGAACATTTGGAGAGAAATTTTCACTTCAATTCTGGCTGGTCAGATGGAAATTACTCGAAACCTAGGTCTGCTGCGCCCTTTGCAATATTAGATGCGGTTTATGATGCCTCACGGAGGTTTGTCGAAGTTGATGACACAATTGAATTCCCAGCCCTAGAAATATATTGGAGCGAGAAAAACACTACGGCATCAGGCAATTTGAGCGAAGGCGATATTGGAACAACTTTCTATCAATCAGACAAGATTTATGTTCTTGGTGCTGAAAATGGTGATACAGATGAGTATGACAGACATGTCATTATTCACGAGTGGGGACATTATTTTGAAGATAATTTGTCACGAACAGACTCGATTGGGGGTGACCACGGAAGTGGAGATAAACTAGATTTTCGTGTCGCTTTCGGAGAGGGATGGAGCAACGCTTTAGCAGCAATTATTACTGATGATTCGCTTTATAAGGATAGCTCGGGAATTGGTCAGCAAGACGGTTTTTACATTGACATAGAGGATAATCAGGTATCTAACGGCGGTTGGTATAACGAAGCTTCAATACAGTCTATAATATATGACCTTTATGACTCTACTCGGGATGGTGTTGACAACGTAAGTCTTGGCCTTGGACCTCTGTATTCAGTGCTGATTTCAGAGAGTTACAGGACAATGCCGTTGTTTACTAGTGTTTATAGTTTTATCGATGAGTTGAAAAGTCAACAATCCTCACAATTTTCAGAAATAGATGATTTAGTAAGAAATCAGAATATCTTTGGTTTTGGCTCACTCGGAGAATATGAGACAAATGATGGTGGTATCCCCTCTGTTTTGCCCATTTACCGGACGGCTGAAGTAAATGATGGGGGTGCCAGTGGATTTTGTTCAGTTGTGGATGCGGGGTTCTTCAACAAACTAGGAAACACAATATTTGTAACCTTTGAGGTTTTCGAAGTTGGTCTATATCAAATTTCAGTGACCCAACAAGGCCAAACAAATTTTGCGGTTGACGTCGATTTCTTGATTGTTGGATCAGGATTGCCTAAGAGAAAAGCGGAGAGTGCAGTTTTAGGATCGGAAGAGTTGAGTATTAATTTAAATGTCGGTCTTTACGGTGTGGCAATTTATGTATACGACGGCAGAAGAGATGTTTGTTTCGATTTTAAGATTAACAAATTAAGTGGATAATCTATGAGTCATATTTTAGCTAACCCGAAATCTGGATTATATTTTTTTGTGATACTTCTATTTTATGTGTCTTTTTCCGTAAGCGGTTATGAGGGATTAGAACCAGGATCAAATAATAAAACCTATGTTCATTTGAAGCCAGGCGCGGCGGTCACGTTTTCGCACAATTATGACGGTTTTAGCGAGTTGAATCAGTCATCAAATGTAACTCTTACGTTCAGAGAGCGGTATGACTTTGGAGACCTCACAATAACTTTTGCGACAACTGATGGATTGATTATTAGATCGACTAGGCAAAGTTATATTTTTACAATGCTAGATACGGACACCCACGACATAAATTTAAGCCTGAGCCCAACAAAAGAGGGTAAACATTACTTGACAATATTTGTATCGGTGAACAACACCAGAAAGTCGCCTCTGTCGAGAGTTTTCGCTCTCGCAGTAAAAGTGGGCGAAAATAATTCATCACAGCCATCCGTATCACCTAAAAAATTTGGTATGGAGAGTGACTTTGCAAGAGTACCCGTCTATGAGAGCACGCAATAGCTGCGAAAACTTTTATGTAGTGTCGCAACGTTTAGCTCGCATAACACCTCAAAATAATTGAAAAGACACGTCACTTAGTCTCTCTTTTTATGACATCCTTACCTTTAATGTTTTTACATCTTTTTAGAGAGCTTTGACCTCTATCAAATTTTGTCGTACTAGCTATCATCGCTGACTTTGTGGTCGGACATGTTTTTCTAGCAATCTCTTTTTTTCCAATACAACTTTGGGATGTGCTCGGTGAGCCCAAATTGCCTCTCGAGCGTGTTTGGCACTTTTTGCGATATCCACAATCGGAAGAGGGTAGTCTCTGCCTATTTTAAAGTTATAAAAAGCTTGCTCAAGCGGTGGTATGGTCCAGGGTTGATGGATGTACCGATCTGGGAGATTTACTAACTCGGGTACCCAACGCCTTATAAAAATTCCGTGTGGGTCATGCTCGAGAGATTGTTTTATCGGATTATAAATCCGTATAGTATTAATACCAGTTACGCCAGCCTGCATTTGGAACTGAGGAAAATGAATACCCGGTTCATAATCTAGGAATTGCTGAGCAAGAAAATGGGATCCTGCTCGCCAGTCCTGATACAAGTGATGGCAAAGAAATGAGACTAACATTGCACGCATTCGAAAATTCAACCATCCATTTCGAATTACGCTTCTCATGCATGCGTCAACAAGAGGATATCCAGTGGTTCCGCTTTTCCATTTAGCTATGAAATATTGGTTTAATGGTTTCTCTAATTCTTCAAAACCTTGATTTATACATCGATTTTCGTAACTGCATTCCATTTCAAACTTTTGCATAAAGTGGCAACGCCATTTTAGCCGCGTGAGGAATGCGTCAAAGACTTTCTTTTGCATAGAATAGTTTGGATGATTTTTTATAAATTGATAAACTTGTCTGGAGGATATGTTTCCCCAGGCTAGATATGGCGAAATTCTCCCGTTACTGAATCGGCTGTCATTAGGTTTCGAAATATTAATCAAATAGTCGTGATGACGACCAGATGCAAATGATTGGAGATATTTCCATGCATTTCTTTCGCCCGCGGGCTGAAAATATTTGGGGTACTCTCGTAAAGAATCTTGTAATTTTTTAGGCATGAGGAACCAGTTCGGGAATGAAATATACGGGCGCTTTCGAAATACGTTTTTCACGCATGCATCCCTAGCATGCTTGTACCAAAGCCCATCCCAGCCTTTTCGGTTTTTAATGCCGCGAATGACTCCATTGCACTGAAACTGCAGCCATTGGATTCCACTTTCTTTAAAAAACTTTTCGATGACTTTATCTCTTTTCCAACTCCCATAAGTTCCTGATTCTTGATAACTCATTACATACTCGATCTGAAAAATTTTGGAAAGCTGTTGAAACACCGTTGGCGCTTCTCCAAAGAGGGTTTTGATATTTATACTGTTTGACTTGAATTTTTCCGAAATAGCGTCCATTGACTGAGAAGTAAATTGCAAGTGGCGTAGTGAAAAATCTCCTCTTCGAATCCAGCTTGGTTCTATGATGAGTATGACAACATATGGTGTCTGGTGTTTTTCAGCTTCAGCCAAAGGACTGTGGTCCTGAGTACGGAGGTCCCGCTTTAACCACACTACATTGATTCGTTGTTTTTCCAAAAACATCTCCTCAAGGATGTGTTGCTTTTCGATTTTTGTAACAAAATGTTCAACTTCTGCCCAAGTGCCTAGAAGCCGTCATCCTCCTGAGCAAGTGTTAACGTAATTTGGTTATCCGATGTTGAAATTTTTACAAGAATCGGCCTGCAGCACACAGAGCAATCCTCTGTATAGACCTGTTCAAAGGTTGGGTCGACTAATAACCAAATGTTTTCCCAGCAAAATGGGCAAGTCTCTTTAAATTCTTCTAAATGCACTTTTAACTATCCGAAGCCTATCGTATTTTCGGAGTGCCTCTGCGACAACCAGATAACTTACGAAAGAGTAACTTAATTGGCTCATTGAAATTAAATCAATTTATAGTTAATTCTTCTTCAGAAATTTTACATTCACTTTAAGTCGGCGAGAGGATGTTCGGAGGGTAACCAGGGGCTTTTGAAGAACGGTACAATCATCTCAGGAGTGACATTATTGAGGTGTACAGGATACCAATTGGGAGAGTGATCTTTGTCGATAATTAGAGCTCTTATGCCCTCGATGGTTTCACTATCTTTGTTTACTTGGTTTTCTTTAGATGTATAAAAGCAATGCTGAGCAAGGTCTCTTTCCATCCTGAGACACTCGGCTAATGTTAAAGATTGCCCATAACTGAGTTGTCTAAAGGTAACAAATAGCATTATTGGAGAGCGCTTTTTGAGTTTTAGAAGAGTTTTTTCTGCCCATTCTCCACCTAACCCAGCGAGCTTCTCTAGAGCTTTACCAAAAGACTCTTGCCCAAATATTAACGTTAATCGAGGATCAAACCATGATGGTGTATGAGTAATATCTTTTAAAATTATGCACCGAGCTTGTAATTTGTTAATCCTGTCCCTCACGTTCATAAGGCTAGATTTTGTTAATAAATTCCAATTATTCTGCAAGTCCTTACTCATTAGTAAACCATCAGCTAGACCTATTGCTACAGCATCATTACCGGATAGTACTTGTCCCGTTATCCCGATGTATTTCCCAATGTTGTTTTCACATTGATTCAGAAAGAAACTGGCCCCAACATCTGGGAAAAAACCTATTTTAGTCTCTGGCATAGCCATCCGAGTGCGTTCCGTCACTATTCGAAAAGATGCTCCTTGTGAAAGACCCATACCCCCGCCCATAACAACTCCGTCCATAAATGCTATGTAAGGCTTGGGGTAAGAGTAAATTAGATGAGTTAGACGATACTCAGCAGTAAAAAAATCGCTTAATGACTCATCTTTTTTGCGACTTGCGACATAAAAGAATCGGATATCTCCTCCAGCGGAGAAATCGCCAAAAGGACCGATTTTATTGCAACCGCGAATTGCGACCGCTTCTACCTCTGGTTGATCTCGCCATTTAATTAATAGATTGGTTAATTGGAGTACCATATCAAGAGTTAACGCGTTAAGAGCTGCTGGACGATTTAACGTAACGCAACCTACACCCGCACTAATTTCTGCTTTTATATGTTCCATCACTTTAAAATATTAACACTTCAAGGTTGCATCAAAGCTGTTTGAGTCTTGGAGATCTTAAAAGATTAGCTTCTTTAAGTTTTTCCAAAGAGTTCTTGCCTGTCAGAAACATTGTTCTTTTGAGTTGTTCACTTACGATGTCTATTTTTTCAATTACAGCCGACGAAGATTCTATTGCGGGACTTAAAAATGGCTGTGCAAGTGCCGTCATTTTTGCTCCTAAACGAATGCAACGTGCTACATCGAGACCATGGCGAACGCCTCCAGAGGCAATTAAGTTTAAAGGTGCGTCAAACTTACTTAATTCAAAAAGAACTTCACAGGTTGACATTCCCCAGGTGATGAAAGGTTGCATGATTTCGCGTTCTTTATGTGAGTCGTTACGAGCAAGCTCTATGGTTGCCCAGTTGGTTCCACCAAAACCAGCTGTTTCTAGCCAGGCTACGCCTGCAGATAAAAGATCTTTTGCAGTGGTGGGCCCGATGCCTACTCCAACTTCCTTTGCAAGAATTGGTACATCAAGGTGCCTGCTACATTTTTCTATTGCATTCAAGACACCACACCAATTGCGATCGCCGTTGGGTTGACTGAGCTCTTGTAGCGGATTGAGGTGGATCATTAAACCATCTGCTTCTATGCTGTCGATAGCTTTTTTTGCCAAGTCTATACCGCCATACGCAACTTGTGTGCCTCCTAAATTTCCAAGTAGCACCGCATTAGGAGCCCAACTGCGAATCTTCTGTGGTAGCCCCAACTCCAATGATGCTCTTTGAGATCCAAGAGCCATGGGAACTCTGCAGTCCTCTGCGGCGATAGCAAGATTTTTGTTGATTATATCACTATGATTGCATCCACCAGTCATAGCGCCAATAATGATCGGAGCACTACATTGGCGGCCTAAAAATGTACATTCTATGTTCACGGAATTAAGGTCGATTTCTGGAATTGCTGAGGGTTCGAAACAAATTTCATCGAAGTTGTTGCCTGCAGTGGATTGATGACTGCGATCTAATGCCAGATTAATATGATCCTCTTTACGTTTTTGGATGTCAGTCATAATCTTTATTAAGCAAATCAATTAGGATCATATGAGGTACTGTAAGTGCGGCAAGGCCAATAAAAGTTACTTGGATTAAAATCGGTTCCAAATTGAGATTTGGCTTACTTAAGAAAAAGAGTACCAAGAATATACCTGATAACCAAGTAATCAATGTGTAACCAGCCGCCTCTACCGATGATCGCAGGCGTTCTTGAGGCTTCATCCCAGTCCAGACAAGAAAGCTATGAGTCGGACTGTGAATCAGGCAGAAATAAAGTGCGAAACTTACAAGTGGATCCAGGACATATGTACTCATAAATACACCAGCTGCAATGCAGGCGGTAGGGACCCATTTATTTTGAAAATAGCTATAAAAGAGGTAGATAAGAAGAGAAACTAGCCACGGAACGAGTAGAGAATTAGAAGTGGAAACTAGTAGTTTGGCAGTATGTTCTCCCGCCAGAATAGTAAAAATGGGTTGAACATCTGACGGGTGTAGTCCTGGTATCCCAATTATGATGAGTCCGCAGTGTGAAATAAGAGGCAAAAAATTTGACCATTTCCAAGGATATTCGACGATTTTGATATCACTTGTCCCAAAGTGAATTGCAGATAAGATTAGAAATATTGTTAAACTTATTCCCGGCAAATACCACCAAATAATTGCGACCATTATTGCAAGCAAAAGATAGCCCACATGGAACATTAGCCACTCAAAAAACGTTTTAGACCATCCAGCGCGCCTTGCTATTGCTCCATCCAGTCCACCATGAGGAACGCCAATTAGCATGACAGCAATGATCGCAATGTAATCCAGGCTAGACATTAAAGAGTTGCTTTAAGAAAGGGATCTTTGGCATTGCGGCTATAACGCGAACCCAGTCGAATGTAGTTGCTCTACCAAGCATGAAGCGGGCAAATTGCTCTCCATTTAGTGCTTCGGCTAATTTCATGAACAGACTCGGTCCTATTTCAGGGTATTCGGTCACGACTCGATTGAATATCATATCCATAAGTACAATTCTTTCAGAGATAGCTTCAGGGACATTATAATTTTCCTGGTTGATTTGTTGAGCAAGGCAAGAAGCCTGTTTTTGTATATAACTAAAGCCATAACCTGATGACCGTCTCAGTGCCCCACTTGCTGCGCCAATTGTGGGTATTTTTTTGTCACGAGAAATAACCTCATCCATTGGAATAACACCAACTTCCTCGCTGAGATATGATTTGACAATGATCTGCCGTTCATTTAACCAGCGATCTATAGCATTTCTATACCAGCTTTGAGGTTCTAAGCTCTGAGAGATCATTGTTGATTCAACGAGAAGGTGAGTAGAAGAAAACGGTAGGACATAAATAAAATGTAGTCCTCGGGTTTGATCCACCCGAAAATCCATGAGGGTAGCTATTTGCCGAGGCGACATTGGAGTACTGATCTTTACTTCAACTCCCAAAAAGTGCTGTAAAAGGCCATTTGGTCGAACAGATGGTGGACGACTATCATAGACATGAGTTGCAGAGAAAGACTGATCGCCGCTTTCTATAATATATTGGCTTGAAGTTCTTCTCACGGATTCCACCGCCTCAGGAATTATATGGATTTTTTCACTGAGTTGGCTTTCGCACAAACTTAAATATTTAGTTGAGCTGAGGCATGTGTAATCGAAGGAAGGACTGTTTCTGACGACGCTGCGACTGTAGTCTACTAGTTGCCATTGACTCCAGCTGCCTTTTACCGCGTAATTTAAAAGCTGTCTTTGGTTTCCATCGGTCCAAAGACTCCAATGAAGCTCTTTTTTCAGTTTGTGTGCTGGTTCAAAGATACACACAGTCTTAGCGACATTTAGTCTGGACAGTTCGGAGGCAAGACTTAATCCAGCATTACCGCCTCCTATTATTGCTATGTCAAAGGTTATTGACACCGGCGAGACCCAGCAATGGCTCATGTAATTTTTGTTGATGAGTTGGAGTTTCCTTCGGAATAAATACCGATAATCCGGATAGTGTGAGCTGAATTTTTTTAAAAGCTGAAATGACTTGGCGGCCTTGCCACCAACAATATTTTTCTTTTTGTAGTTGTCTTCCGATTTGTCTATAAACCCTCAAGGCGACATTGATTGCAAACCTTGATCTCCAGGGAAGAAGGACAATCCCCTGCTCAGCACTTTCATAGTATTGCTCGGCAAGCTTAAGTAGTTGTTCAATTGCAGAAGAAACTCTAATGCGTACATCTATAGAGGCATCAACCCAACTGCAAGGTTCGGACTGAAGCTTTGTTAAATTCAGCCATTCTGATGGAATATAGCGCCTGCCCATTTGCGCATCCTCTAAGACATCCCTTGCAATATTTGTCAATTGCATGGCTACTCCGAGGTCAATTGCAAAGCTATCCGCATCCTTATGAGAGCAGTCCAAGACTCGACACATCATAAGTCCGACAGTGCCTGCCACCGCGTGGCAGTAACGGAGAAGTTGTTTTGTATTATCAAATCTGGCGGGAATTTGATCAGAGATCATTCCTTCTAAGAGTTCTTGAGCTGCTGCCAGTGGGATGCTCTTTTTTTTAGCTAATACCAAAAAATTTTTAGTTTCAAGTTCATCCTCATTTAGGCATGCTTTACCAGCCAGAGATCCCCGAATATTTTTTAGCCGTTCAATTCTATTGATATCAGTGCCATCTGCTAAATCGTCCAAGAATCTGCAGAATTTATACAGCTGTGCTGCGCTTTCAGCATAATGATTACCTAAAAACAAACTTGCAAAATAAAATGATTTGCCATGCGCCGCAAGGACCGCGATTGGCTTTGGGTCGGGTATTGAAGATTGATGCTGCGCGAGCGATTTAGAAGTATACATTTGATTGGTTCTTACTCTCGTACAAGTAGGAAAGGCAAAAGGAAGATCCCCGCCTTAATTATTGGCATGGTCAACTAATGATTGATTTGCAACCACCCCTTGATAACTTATGCAATCCTACCACGCTGAGTTTCTGTGATTTTTTTATCATTCACAGATGCTACTAATTGAGTTGCGACTTCTCGTAGAGGCGAGGGAACGCTTGGAACTATCAGCTCCGCCTCTGCAAGCCATATATCTAAAGCGTGATTTGCTCTCACAATTGCTTGGCTCGAAGCAATTCTCTGTTGCCATTGACCCACTTTTGACGTATCCCCTGAGTTATACCAGCGATTGAAGTCCTCATTTCCAGTATTATTCTCATTAAACAAACTTACCACAAGGTTAGGTTTCCGTCCGTCTAAATCACATGACCGGTGACTGGAGGGAACTATGTCGTCTATATCATTTCGTCCCTGGTACACGAGGCCGCAAAGACTTACTAAATTTTTGAGGCTTTGCAACGAGTATTCAAAGTTAGATGCCAGAGCCACTCCCGCGATTGGCGCCAATAAAAACGGGGACGTCTTCCCAGATGCAATTCGCTTCCATTGATTTGTTGTTATGCACCGCTTTTGCCCAACATCGGACGCTTGACCGACACAAGTTTGTTGCATTGCAGTTGCCAACTGCCCCACTAGTTGACCACCGTGCGTTTTATTTTTGGAAGCTAGTTCAAAAGCTTTAGCAACCATCCAGTCGCCCAGGCAAAGCGCTGTGTCAATTCCGAATTGTTCGTGAATACTTTTCTGGCCACGTCTGTGAGTGCTTGCATCACTAATATCATCGTGGACAAGGGAGGCGTTATGTATGAGTTCACAGGCAGCTGCCCAAATTAAAACATCGTGATAGTGTAATCGAAGAGCTTCGCCACTAGCTAAAGCTAACTGAGCTCTAAATCCTTTACCGGGGTTTCTAAAATGATATTTTGCAGCATTAAGAAGACCTGACTCTCGGGACGGAAGCTCCCGCTGAAATAATTCGCCAAGTTGGGTTAAAAAAACCCCGAAACTTAATCTGCTTCTTATTATTGGGGGCATAGCAGTACCCTTCATATTTTTATAAGCTCTGGGCTTTGAGAAGCCCGACCCTCTTAGTGTTCACGGCACCTAAAGCTAAACCTTTGTTTCAAGACCAAAAGAGCCAGGGACCTGGCTCTTTTGTCTCGTCTTCGCCGTGCCTTTATTCTGCGGAGTCAGCGACTGCTGCGACCCAAATAAATAGACCGAATCCAATCTTGTTAATCAAGTCGGCGATGTTATATATGCCATTCAAAGCATCAGCATTTACACCACCAGCGAGGTAACCGAGGAAGTAACCCAGAGGATAAATGGCCCACCCAATGGTGACAATCCATTTCATGCCATTAAACGCCATTTGGCAGTTAGCATTGCCGCTGGCAGCATTGATTTGGCTCGCTTCACCAGCAAAAATTTCATATAGAATGAATATCCAGCCTGCCATCCCAATAATGAAACCAAGAGTTGGATCCATAAACCCAGCTTCACCTGCGAAACCGCCGAGCAACATAACAATTGTTCCTAACAACAGACGCCAGAAAACTCCGGAGGCAACTACAGCAATCGCAGCAAGAATTAAGTAGAACTCAATCATCTGCAGGGGAACTGTGATCAACCAATCTATATATCTGTATACTGTTGGTGTTTCACCTGTTTCTACCCAAACAGCCCTCATGTAGAAATAGTGTACCGCAGCTACAAGTTGAATGAGACCAGCGACAGTGAGCGACGTTTTCCAATGTGACTTGACCCTATCGCGCTCAATGAAAAAGAATACAGCTGCCGCTACCATGGCCATTGATATTAGCCAAAAGGAAATGCCAACTGGATCGTTAGCTTCTAAATTAGTCATTGTTTTATACCCTATTATTCAAAAATTTTTATTTGAAAGTGGCTCAAGCACAGCTATTTAGCCACTCAGAAGCGAAAATCATGAAGCGCAACGACAACATAAATTTCGAACTACACGTAATTTATCCTTTATTTTGAAAAAGTGCAAACAACTTTATGCGATTAATTTGTACAAATTGAATTACTCATAGCTAAATAGATTAGTGTTTGCCCCATAATGAGGCAATTTAGTTTAAAGGTATAGATATTTTAGGCTCGGAGCTAAGCGAAGGTAACAAATGTTTATGAGCTAAACTTTAAGACAGGTAATTTAGTTAGAAGATTTATTTGTTGAATTAAACTGAGTGCAAGTAATATCTGTGCAGTCGAACATACATAGCCTTTATTTTTTCATGTTTGCAAGATTTTGGTGTGTTAGATCATGTAAACTTGACCTGTTATTTATATCAATTTGGCGCAAAGAGAATTAGTTAAAATAAAAAGATAAGCAATGCCCAATTTAATTCAATTGTGGGTGGGTTTGTCTGACATATCAGCCTAATTACTTTATTAAGTCTTTGATGAGGTCAGTAAGTTTTTAAAGAGTAACTTTTTGTTTTGAGTGTTAGGAGGCAACAGTGCGAGAAACTTTATTTTTTGAGGGGATATTTTTAGTTACCTTGACAGTTGCTGTTAGTTCATTTGGACAAGCGAGTAGCACCAAAATAGTGCCTATGAATGACTGGATAAAAATTGAGCCTTCGGATGCTGGAATAAGCGAACGTAAAGTCAAGCATCTTTTTGACTTATCGTTTTCGGATCCGGCAACTCAAGCTACTGTTTTAATAAAAAACGGCCAACTTGTGGGTGAACGATATCAGGAAGGGTTCCATGTTGAAAGTTATGGTACGAGTTGGTCGATGGCAAAGAGTTTTTACGCTGCATTAATTGGCATCTCTCTGGATTATGGCGAAATTGACAGCTTGGATGATTTTGTTTCCGATTATCTACCGATATTCAATGATGAGCGTGCTGACATCACGATAAGGCACTTGTTGAACATGACGAGTGGTCTTGATTTTCCGGCTCATGAGCATGAGCTAATGTTTTTACAGGAAAATCACCTTGAATATGCTGTAAATGCAAGATTTGAAAAATCGCCTGGCCAGGTATTTGAGTACAATAATGTTAATTCAATGCTTCTTTCGGCAATTCTCTCAAATGCGTCGGGGAAGCCAGCAGATCAATTAATGCAGGAACGCATTTTTTCCAAAATTGGTATTCAGAATTATACTTTGTGGAGGGACTCCTCTGGAAACCCGCTCACTTATTGTTGCGTCGACATGTCGGCAAGAGATTTTTCAAGATTTGGCCTTTTATTTGCGCGAAAAGGCATGTGGGGGAGTGAAAAAGTTGTATCGTCTGCTTTTGTAGATGAAACTTTCGAAGAAATCTGGTCGAATATAGAAAGTGAAACAATAAATCAGAAGCGCGGGTATGGGATGCATTGGTGGATTTCAAGAAGCAATGAGTCTTCCAGTATTTTTAACGCAAGTGGTAAGTTCGGTCAGTACATATTTGTCGACCCTGATAACGATACCGTGTTTACGCGAATTACCCGGTACCGGCCTACCGGAGGGGCTGTTCAAAATTTGGGTACCTTGAGGTTTTTTTCATGGATTAATGACCTGACATTTTTGCGGAAATTTGGGGAAAAATTGACATCCTTGGGCTTAATTGATTTGGGTGGAGATCTTGCTACTCCTCACACTTTTGAGAACGGGATCTCCAAGCAATTTTTTAAGGATTACCCCGCTATCGTTGACGCATTTGCTGATTTGTAAAGGAGAAATTGGGGCTCAAAAACTTTTAAATCACCTATGGGTAATTGGCCAATCCACAATATCAGCTGAGTCGAGATACTGGTCACATCTCTCTCCTTGCCAAGAATTTATAAATGTAAAATTCGGGTCATAGACGGCTCTTTGTTTGCTCAAGTTGAAGTGTCTCCCACCTCTCGGATCAGTACCTACGCCAGCTATGTATTGCCAATTACCCCAGTTAGAGGCAAAATCATAATCGATAAGTTTCTGAGCAAAGTATGCAGCTCCGAAGCGCCAATCGAGGGAGAGTTCGTTGACGAGACAACTCGCCACAATTTGTCTGCCGCGATTTGACATGTAACCTTCAGCATTTAGTTGGCTCATACATGCATTCACAAGTGGGAACGGAGTGTTTGCTGAACACCACTTTTTAAAGCGTTGAGGATTGAAAAAAGTCATTGGAGACCGATTTGAGTGGCCTGAAAATTTTGTCAGCGTTGAGGAATAAATTTTTGCATACCACTGGAAGTATTCTCGCCACAGAAGTTCAAAATAAATCCAGTATGTAGATTCATTGGCCCCTGCAGCAAGTTCATATTTCTTCAAGTCATGAAATGTTTGTCGTACCGAGAGACAGCCATTGCTCAGCCAAACTGAAAATTTGGTCGAATTTTTCCAGCCGTCCAAGGCATTTCGTGTCTGTTTGTAAGAACTTGCATGTTGACCCGCGAAATATTCGTCTAAGTGTTTTTTACCCTCCCGTTCGCCACCATTAAAAAGACAGTCAGCTGGTTTGAATTTTATCTGCCAATGCTTTGGTTTGCCTACAGGAGGAGGTAGCGAAGAGGGACTAGCGACCGGATCTTTTATGGCTAGATGCTCTACCGCTCGGCGAAATTTTGAAAACGTGCCAGGAAAGTGATTCGATTCGAAAGGGAGTTGACTTTCATCGAAGAGTGTCGACGTGAACTCCTCTTTAAAGTCGATTTCTGGATATGCTTTCTCGATTGCTGCCCAGTCATTATCGGCGGACTGTTTTGGTTCCCAGCTTCTGTAGATGACGTTTGGGTTGAGTTCGTCTAAATATGAACAGATTTCCGACTTAGATTTGACCACTAATCTATCTATGCGCTGTCCAAAACGTTTTAGCTCTGTATTTAGCGCACACAAGCTTTCGGATCGGAATTGCCTACGCAGGTCAGACTCGTTTATGCCAAATTGTCGCTTAAAATCATCTTTGGCTTCTAAATACACACACGCTAAAGTCTTACACTCTCTGGCTGCGGAAGCTAGACATGAGTTGTCGTATACTCTCAAGTCGTTTGAAAAAAACACACAACCTAGCTCAAATCGTTCCATAGGGACCCTGTCTATTTTGATTAGTAGAGTTAGTACGCACTATTTTTTAAATAGGGTTACGCTCGTTGAATTTATAGAGTCAATCCAGCAGAGATTAGAAAACGTAACGCACTATATCAAAAAAAACTATTTACCAAATACTGAGAGCGCTAATGACCTCAACCGTTGAAGGTAGTCTTCATTTAGAAACGAGTTCTCTGAGAGATGAAAGAACATACAAACTGCTTGGTTATTTAGGATTAGTTCCTTTTGCATTTTTTACCCTTTTGATTATTTTTTCAATTGTAGAGACGGGCAATGCCAACACTTCAAGCTTTCTTGGGTATTACGTTCCATATGTTTTCCTCACATATAGCGCGTGTATTCTTAGTTTCTTAGCGGGAACTTTGTGGCGTGGACAATTCGATAGTGGATATGATGGCTCTAATATGCTGATAGTTAGTAACCTGCTGGCAGTTCTTAGTTGGCTCAGTCTGCTTATTATGAATTTGTCCCACTATTTGGTTTTGTTGGCGGTTGTCATTCTGGCCTCCGGTTACGTTGTAGCTCTCACTGCAGAACGGACATCGCCCAGTGTTTCCCCCCAATATTTTGTAATGCGGTCTCGCCTAACTTGGGCGGTGATCGTTATGCACTTAATATTCTTGATAGCATTGTTATGGAGCTTGTAACGAAATGAGCGAACTCACCATTTTCTATGACGGTCGTTGCGCACTTTGCTCAACAGAAATGAGAAGGTTAAAAGAGCTTGATTTAAATAATCGCATCACTCTCGAAAACATTTTTGCCGACGATTTTGCTAAGAAACATGCAACAGTTAATGTTGAAGATGCCAACAGAATTTTGCATGGGATGAGAGGGAATGGAGAACTTATTTACGGGCTAGATGTTACGGTCCTTGCTTGGACTCTGGTGGGAAAAGGCAAATGGGTGGCGCCATTGAGATGGCCAATTATCAAGCATCTGGCAGATGCGGCATACATCTTTTTTGCGAGACACCGGCAGCAAATATCGCGATTGATGACACGATCAAGCGCCATTACCAAATGTGATTTTAAAATCGAATCATGATTTCATCAAGTGACGCACTTGTTGTTGCTGCTAGCGGTGGTATCGGAACTGCGATGGTCCGAACTATGCTGAATGACACAAGTTTGGAGCGCATCTTTGCAGTGAGTAGTGTCCCGGAAGCGCCACAAGAATTCAACAATAATAGCAAATTGACTTGGATGCATTGTGATTATTCTGCGATGGATATTGCCCGAACAGTCAACCGTTTGCTGTCTTTGGAATGTAATTTAGTCATGGGTGCCATATGTAATGGTATTTTGCATGACGATGCAGTAAAGCCTGAAAAGCGTATGGATGATATTACAGAGGAATCGTTAAACAGAGTATTCACTGCAAATGCTGTTGTTCCTATCCTTTGGATCAAGGAACTAAAACAAGTTTTTTCAAAGCGTGATATTTGTAAAATTGCTATTTTATCTGCGAGGGTAGGCAGCATCTCAGACAACAGACTAGGAGGGTGGTACTCTTACAGGGCATCAAAGGCCGCTCTGAATATGCTACTAAAGACTTCTGCCATCGAGCTGAATAGAAAATGTAAGAATGTTAAACTAATTAGCTTTCATCCGGGAACAACAGACACAAAATTATCACGGCCCTTCCAATCGTCGGTCTCGCGAGATAAGCTTTTCCCTGCTAATTTTGTGGCAACTAAGTTAATGGATCTTATGAGGAAAACCGATGTCGATGGGGAGCTATCTTTTTTGGATTGGTCGGGCGTGCCAATAGAATGGTGAGGCTCGAGAGATAGTGCTGTGTCTGCTCAAGAGAGTTTAGGCGCTCACAAAGACCTCTACATTCAAATGTATTTTCGTCTTTGTAATTATTTGATAAAAATTTTAATGCGGACATTTGGAATTTGGAACTAGACACTATTTTGGAAACAAATCATGTATGACACAAAACATTTGCTCGAGATGGCTGATCCGGAGGTATACAGCGCACTTATGTTGGAGGACCAAAGGCAAGAGGAGCATCTGGAGCTGATCGCATCGGAAAACTACGCTAGTCCCGCAGTTATGGCAGTGCAAGGTGGCCAAATGACCAATAAATATGCGGAAGGGTACCCTCAAAAACGATATTACGGTGGTTGTGAGTATGTTGACTTAACAGAAGAACTGGCGATTCAGAGGGCTAAAGAATTATTTGGGGTTGAGTTTGCGAATGTTCAGCCCCATTCTGGTTCTCAAGCCAATAGTGCAGTATTTCTTGCGTTGTTGTCCGGGGGGGATACTATTCTGGGCATGAGCCTTGCGGATGGCGGGCATCTTACCCATGGCGCAACACCAAATTTTTCTGGCAAGCTATATAAGTCAGTTCAGTATGGTCTGTGTAAAGAAACGGGACTGATTGATTATGAGCAAATTAAAAATTTAGCACTTGAACATCGCCCTAAAATGATTATTGCAGGATTTTCTGCATATTCAGGAATTTTGGATTGGGGTAGATTTCGTGAAATTGCGGATCTTGTAGACGCTTACCTTTTAGTTGATATGGCGCATGTGTCTGGACTAGTAGCCGCGGGAGTTTATCCGAGTCCGATGAGCCATGCTCATGTTATCACTTCTACGACCCACAAAACTTTGCGTGGGCCGCGAGGCGGAATTATTCTCACGAATCATAGAGATATTGCGAAGAAATGTGATTCAGCAATTTTCCCGGGTGTGCAGGGAGGGCCTTTATGTCACGTTATAGCTGCAAAGGCCGTTGCTTTTAAAGAAGCCTCAACTGAAGAGTTCATATCTTATCAGAAACAAGTTTTGGCAAACGCGAGAACAATGGCATCTACGTTTATCCGGCGAGGAATTAAAATTGTCTCGAATGGTACTCAGAATCACCTGATGCTTGTTGACCTGATTGGTAAAGTGTATTCCGGAAAAGATGCAGATGAAGCGTTAGGTAAGGCTTTTATAACTGTTAACAAAAATTCTGTACCCAACGATCCTAGGTCTCCCTTTGTCACCTCTGGGCTCCGCATTGGCACGCCTGCAATCACCACTCGTGGACTTCGTGAAGAACAGTGTGAGCAGTTAACACACTGGATATGTGACGTTTTGCACAGTCTAGAGACTGGCATGTCAGAAAAAGTTATTGAAGAAGTAAAAGCAAAGGTGTCAGAAATTTGTGGTCGGTATCCTGTGTATTGCTGATCTACCCGTTTCTCGCTCGTCGCTAAATAGAATCAGCGCGTTGAGTGGCCCGAGATTAGGTTGTTTATTTCAAAATTCCATTTGCCCTCAGATTTTGAAGCTTTAAACCAAACTCAAGCTACTGTGGGTTCACGAGTGCCTTTGATATTCAAATCCGTTTAATATGATAAACTATCAGTTAATTTCGTGGTTTTAGATTAAGACCCAATGAATTTTGCCCATGTATTGCCCCTTTTGTAGTGCAGAGGACACCCGTGTACTTGACTCACGTTTGGTGTCTGATGGAAATCAGGTTCGTCGCCGTCGAGAGTGTGTGACTTGTAATGAACGATTTACTACATACGAGTCTGCTGAACTTGTTATGCCGCGGGTTATAAAAAGCGATGGATCAAGAGAACTTTTCAATGAGTCTAAACTTCGATCGGGCTTCCAGAGGGCGTTGGAAAAAAGACCTGTATCCGTAGATCAAATAGAAAATGCATTAGGCCAGATCAAACAGTTGTTACGGGGCCTCGGAGAGAGGGAGGTTACCTCGCGATTAATTGGAGAGGCGGTTATGGACAAATTACAACACTTAGATGAAGTAGCATACGTACGTTTCGCTTCAGTTTACAGAAGTTTTCAAGATTTGAGTGAGTTCCAGGCTGAACTCAATCGTTTGACAAATAAGGATAGTGGAGTTTAAAAGAGTTGATGGATAAGCAGCAATCTAGCATCTCACTTATGTCTTATGCATTGCAACTTGCAGCAAAGGGGCGGTTTACAACAAGCCCTAATCCTATGGTAGGTTGTGTTATTGTGCGGGACGGTAAGATTATCGGGGAGGGATGGCATTTGCGTGCAGGAGAAGAGCATGCTGAAGCAATAGCTCTTGGACAGGCGGGGCAAATGGCGCATTCGTCAGAGGTGTATATTACCCTCGAGCCTTGTGCGCACTTCGGTAGGACTGGTCCTTGTGTAAACCTTCTTTTGGAAGCAAGAGTGGGTTCTGTAATAATTTCTAGCGAGGATCCGAATCCTTTAGTTCGCGGAAACGGAATTGAAAAATTAAAATCTGCTGGAATAGCGGTTAAGTTAGGGCTTTTAGAGGACCAAGCCCGACACTTAAATCGAGGTTTTTTTAAACGGCATAAAAAGGGCCTACCATGGGTAACTGTAAAGATGGCTGCTAGTCTTGATGGACGAACTGCGATGGCAGATGGGCAAAGTCAATGGATTACTTCGCCGTCTGCGCGGCTCGATGTCCAGCGACTGCGGGCACAAAGCTGTGCAATTGTCTCTGGCATTGGAACTCAGAAGATCGATGATCCGTCTCTTTCTTTACGGGTTGATTATGAGGCCTTTGGGTCTGATCCTGCTTTGGCGAATAGTGATTTGAGACAACCCCTTAGGGTAATTGTAGACAGCCGTTGTGAAATGGCAACTAATTCAAAATTGTTTTCTCAAACTGGAAGGATATTAGTTGCATCATTAGATGGTGGCATTCAGAGGGAAAGGGCGGAAAAATTGATAGTGGCAGGAGCGGAGGTTGAATTTTTTCCCGAGAGTCGTCATGGACAGGTGGACTTGACGCATCTTTTGCATCGGTTAGCACAGCTCGGATGTAACAATGTTCTTGTAGAGGCTGGCGCTACTCTTGCTGGTTCCTTTATAGCGGAGGGGATTACTGACGAATTTATTTATTATATGGCTCCAAAATTAATGGGTAGTAACGCGAGACCACTATTTCAGTTACCAATAAATATGATGGATGCGCATTTAGCAATGTCGATTCGAGACATGCGTCGGGTTGGAGATGATATACGTATTACGCTTAGCCCCGATTCAGATTATTGAGAGAAATAATAATGGGTAAGTGGGGGGTTAATAACTAGGTTCAGTAAGAATTTGGAGTAAAAATATGTTTACGGGCATCATAAGTTCTATCGGCAAAGTCAGCAGTCTAGAACAATCGTCTGGTGATATCCGATTGGGGATAATCGCTAATGATCTAGGGTTTCATGACCTATTCCTTGGAGACAGCGTGGCGTGTAGTGGGGTATGTTTGACGGTCATCGATATGTATGAACAAACTTTTTTTGTTGATGTGTCCAGAGAGACTTTGTCCCTCACGACAGTAGGATATTGGAAAATCGGTGAACGGATTAATTTAGAAAAAGCGATGCAGGCAACAGATCGCTTTGGGGGACATATTGTATCTGGCCACGTTGATGGAATGGGTGAGATAATAGACAGAAGGAAAGATGCTCGTTCAGAGTGGCTCCTTGTGCGTGCGCCGAATGAATTAGCGAAGTATATTGCACGTAAGGGCTCGATTACAGTTGATGGCACTAGCTTGACTGTAAACCGTGTAGCTGGCAACGAGTTTGAATTGAATATTATTCCTCAAACGTTAACGCACACAGTCATCGATGATTATCGAAAGGGCACTACGGTTAATCTTGAGGTGGATTTGGTAGCACGTTATTTAGAACGGTTACTGATGGGCAAGTCAGTAATGGAGCATTATTACCGCGGAGGTATTGGGAGTCAGAACGGATTATCTGAGGACAAAGGATGAGTTAATGGATTTTAATACCACCGAAGAGCTCATTGATGATATTCGTCGAGGGAAGATGATAATTCTTATAGATGATGAGGATCGAGAGAACGAGGGTGACTTAGTCATGGCTGCCCCTTTAGTAACCGGTAAAGACATCAACTTTATGGCGATTAACGCGAGAGGTCTCATTTGTCTTACCCTAACAGAAGAAAGATGTAATCAGCTTTCACTCGGAATGATGGTTGAGGAGAACCGCGCCAGCCAAGGTACTCCATTCACTTTGTCAATAGAGGCGGCGCAGGGCGTGACTACTGGAATTTCAGCGGCTGATCGTGCACACACTGTGCAGGTTGCGGTTAGTAGGAATGCAAAGTCAGAAGATATTGTGCGACCTGGACATATATTCCCCTTAAGGTCACAACCTGGTGGTGTGCTCAGTCGTGCCGGGCATACCGAAGCCGGATGTGATCTTGCGAGGCTCGCTGGTTACGAGCCCGCGGCAGTAATTGTAGAGATAATGAACGACGATGGCACAATGGCGAGGAGGGACGATTTGGAAGTTTTTGCAGCAAAGCATGACTTAAAAATCGGCACGATCGCCGATTTAATTCATTATCGTTTAGTGAACGAAAAGACTACTAACTGCATAAGAGAGCGGGTGGTTAGCACTCAATATGGCGAATTTCTATTAAAAACCTACCTAGACCAGGTGCGGAATGAAAAGCATTTTGCGTTTGTTATGGGGGATATTACCGCTTCGCCTGAGCCGCTGGTGCGTGTTCATATAAATCGCGGTGCAAGAGACATAATGTCCATTGAGGATGCTCGAGACTTTAAAGCTTGGTCATTTCAGCGTGCGATGAAGCAAATACAACGTGAGGGTGTAGGAGTATTGGTATTACTCTACTACCCAGAGACAGCGGAGGATATTGATTCAAATATCGACAGTTTACTCACGCCGGTGATGGACCGACATCAATCAGCGACGGATCGTGTCTACCTCCAAATTGGTACAGGGTCACAAATTTTAAATGATTTGGGAATTCACAAGATGCGGTTAATGAGTGCACCATTTAAGTTTACTGGAATCTCTGGATTTGATTTGGAGGTAACAGGCTATGTTGATTATTACGATTAGTAGGAGGTCCAATGGGTTCAGCTCGACCGGAGGCGAGATGCTCCGACATTAAGACACTTCGGTTATCAGCAGTGGTAGCGAGGTGGAACTCTGACATAACGGAAGGACTTCTCAGTGGTGCTCTACGAACTTTGATTTCTCAAGGTTTCGATAAGGATCAAGTAAGTGTTTTTTATGTTCCGGGGGCGTTTGAGTTGGCTTTAGGAGTGCAGCAAGTGGTCCGAACCGGACAATTTGATGGTGTTATTGCGCTCGGTAGTGTTATTAGAGGGGATACTCCGCATTTTGATTATGTTTGTGCTGAAACTACCAGAGGTATAGGTCAGGTTATTTTGGAGGAATCTGTGCCTATAGGATTTGGTCTGTTGACGACTGACACTCATGATCAAGCCGTTGTTCGGTCTAATGAAAATGACTCGAATAAAGGTGAAGAGGCCGCCCGTGCAGTGTTAGAGATGATCAATACACTGCACCTTATTTGGAATCGCAAATAGATGTCATTGCTTCGAAAGCGTCAGAAAGCAAGGCGGCTTTTGGTGCAGGCGCTTTATTCTTGGGATCTTGCAGGAGATGACGTTTGTTCAATTGAGACCCACCTACGATCCGAAAATGACTTTGCTAAAGTAGACTGCGAACTATTTAGTTCCATCTTGGTGGGTGTCGTGGATAATGTGGCAAGAATTGATGGAGCATATGAGCCACATCTAGACCGAGATCAGCACCAACTTGATCCAATATCAAAAGCTATATTAAGAATTTCGACCTTTGAATTGGTAAATCGGATTGATGTGCCTTTCAAAGTAGTTATAAACGAGGCAATCAATCTAGCAAAAACTTTTGGTCCCGCAGATGCCTTTAAATTTATTAATGCAGTATTGGAGGGAGTTGCTGAGAACTTTAGAGGTTCAGAACTACTTCGGGGGTCTATTCGTGATGGGTGATCATGGATCAAACGCCTCGCATAAAGGTGAGTTTGCAATCATCGAAAGACACTTTAAGGGGATGACACTGCAATCTGGGGTTTTGAGAGGAATTGGCGATGATGCCGCGGTTATCAAACCAGATGCAGGGCTTGATTTGGTCGTATCCACAGATAGTTTGCTGGTTGGCGTTCACTTCCCAGATTTAACACAACCTAAGGATCTCGGACGGAGAGCAATGTGCGTAAATCTCAGCGATATGGCTGCGATGGGTGCGAAACCGCGCTGGTTCACAGTTGCTCTGAGTGTTCCCAGAGATATAGCGGTAGAAAAGTGGTTCGCTGAGTTGAGCGACGGTATAAGCGATATCGCAAACCAAAATGACTGTGCTTTAGTGGGGGGCGATACCACATGTGGCCCCCTGGCTATAACGATTACCGTCATTGGACAAGTGCCAAGAGGAGCAGCGCTAAGACGCGATACGGCAGAAGTTGGCGATCAGATATATGTTACTGGCACATTGGGAGACGGAGCTGCGGCCTTAGACATGTTATCTCGAGGGAGTACGATTCCTTTCTGTGAACGGCTTTTTGAGCATTTCTATGCTCCTCGTTTATGCATTGAATCTGGCATGCGTCTGCGGGAAATAGCGAGTTCGTGTATAGATATTTCGGATGGTTTAGTAGCTGATTTGAACCATGTATGTTCCTCCAGTCAGGTGGCGGCTGAGATTGATTGCAGCTTAATACCAATTCACGCGCATACTAAACGAAGCTATCCTGATCACTCTTTGCACTGGGCATTGTCCGGTGGTGATGACTATCAGCTTTGTTTCACAGTGCCGGAGAGAGAAAGAGAAAGTTTAAAAAAGATGATTTTTGAAGGCCATATCGATGCAACTCGAATTGGATTGATAACCGCTGGCGATGGAGTTACCGTCATTGATTCATCGAAATCAAATACTTTTACCCAAGAAATAACAGGTTACACAGGGTATGATCATTTTGCTTAATCCGACAATCTCTGACATATGGTCATCTCCAAGATTGATATTGGCATTTGGTTTCGGGAGCGGGTGCTCCCCGGTGGTGCCTGGTACCGTCGGAACCATCGCTGCGATACCGTTCTGGTATTTGGCCAGCGATTTTTCTCTTTCTAGTTATATCGTTTCGGTTTATGTGGCCGCTGTAATAGGTTGTTATGTGTGTAGTTACGCAGAAAAAAAAGTTGGTGAATCTGACCACAAAGGCATAGTTTGGGATGAATTTGTTGGCTTTTGGATTACCATGTCGACAGCACCTGTGAGTTGGTCCGGTCTTGTCATAGGCTTTTGTCTTTTTCGGGTGCTGGATATAGTAAAACCGTGGCCGATTAGTTGGATAGACAGAAACATACATGGTGGGATTGGAATTATGCTTGATGATGTTGTGGCTGGTATTTTTGCAGCGTTGTTAATTTGGCTTTTAAGAGCGATACATTTTTTGTAGTAAAAAATAGGTGATGAATCGTGATTTACTTTGTAAAGATATGGTTAATCCGATTATAAACTTGGAATAAAATTTTGCTGAGTTCAGGTTTTTAGGAGTGGTTTTGTGGTTCTGCGTTTTATCGAGTCATCTAAATTGCCAACTCGGTGGGGCGATTTCGATATTCATGGGTTTGA
>DDII01000062.1:53256-56625 GCA_002338445.1 Cellvibrionales bacterium UBA1854
ATTCTCCGCTCTTGGTGAGAATTCATTCGGAATGCTTGACTGGTGATGCCCTGGGGAGTTTGCGTTGTGATTGTGGCGAGCAACTTCATAGTGCCATGCGCCGTATCGCAGAGTATGGTCGGGGGGCTATTTTGTACCTCCGGCAAGAAGGGCGTGGTATCGGACTGGTGAACAAAATCAAAGCTTACCAGTTGCAAGATCTTGGGGCTGACACCGTGGAGGCAAATGAACGTCTTGGATTCGGTGCGGATATGCGAGATTACTCGGTGTGTTTGCCGATGTTGAAACATCTCGGAGTAAATCGGGTTCATCTGATGACTAACAACCCGAGGAAGGTGGAGGCCCTCTCAGCGCTTGGCATAGACGTAGTCAAAAGAGTCTCACTTAAAACCAACAGTAACCCTCATAACAGTTCTTATCTCGCGACGAAGGCAGGGAAACTTGGACATATTCTTGATGATTATGACGAGATTTAATATGTGTGCACAAAAAAGATCTAAATTAGCAAAACGCATCATTCCTTGTCTGGATGTTGATAAGGGCCGAGTTGTAAAGGGGATTCAGTTTGTCGACATTAGAGATGCTGGGGATCCAGTAGAGGTCGCAAGACGATACAACGAGCAGGGTGCTGACGAGATAGCGTTTCTTGATATAACAGCGAGCCATGAGGCGCGAGATATAACGTTGCATACGGTAGAGCGCATGGCAAGTGAGGTTTTTATTCCACTTACTGTTGGTGGTGGGGTTCGCAGTATAGGTGACATTCGAAATTTATTGAACGCAGGCGCCGATAAAGTAGCTATTAATTCAGCCGCAATCAATGATGCGGAATTCGTTCGAAGCGCTGCCAAACGTTTTGGTTCGCAATGTATTGTGGTAGCAGTTGATGCCAAACGATCTGTAAATCCTCACGGAAATAGGTGGGAAATTTTTACCCATGGGGGAAGGAAGGCCACTGGAATAGATGCTGTGGATTGGGCTATAAAAATGAGCGATTATGGTGCTGGCGAGTTGTTGCTCACCAGCATGGATCGGGACGGAACAAGAAATGGATTTGACCTTGAATTACTTGCACACGTTACGGACTCCGTTCCAGTTCCCGTTATTGCATCCGGCGGGGTTGGAACACTAGATCACTTGGTAGAGGGAATTGTTAACGGCGGCGCGGATGCAGTTCTTGCTGCAAGTATCTTTCATTTTTCGGAATACTCGATACACGAGGCAAAAAGTTTTATGCACGAGAACGGTGTCGAAGTGCGGCTTTAATTTGGCCTGATTCGTAACCAACTGTTCAGCATGGATCCGAAGAAGCTTTGCAATTTGATCGGCGCAGATTGCGCGGAAAGGCAAATGCACTCACCATTTTGGGCCCCCATTGGCTGATGTGTGTCTCCCGGCTGACGAAGAATAAAATCTCCTTCTTTGTAGACTGATTTCTCGTCAGAAAAACTTCCCTTCAAAACTACTGTATACTCCAGACCTCTGTGATCATGCTTGGGAGTCTTACCGCCTGCACATATTCGATGCAGCGCGACCTCGAATTTGTTTTGTCCGGTTTTCAGCGCCGCCACGTCTACTGACTTGGAGAGTCTGCGCCAGTTTAATTTGTTGTAAGTCGCGGCGATAAGCTTATTTACAAGTGGTGGGAATTCTCCTTTTACAGAAGCCCGCTTAGCAGGGGTGTCGGTGCTCGCAGCGTCAATCTTTTCCATAACTGACTCAAAGAGACTCTCATCCTCTGCAGCATTTAACTTGTCAGTCGATTTTTTTGTGACAGCCTCACAATTTTTTTCCATGAAATGAGAACCTATTTGTTCTAACCTATGCAGTGTCCCTTTGCAGTGTGGGCAAAAATGTAAGTGGGTCGAGACGCAAATTGACTCGGCTGTTCCAAGAGTCCCGGCCGCAAATTCGACTAACAAATCTGCACTAGGACAGTGTGACGGCTTATTATTCATTCTAATCATTCTCTTGGTATTCTGAGGGGACCAATACTTGCATTTTCTGAAGTGCTAGCCTGACTCTCGACTTTACTGTACCGAGGGGCAGACCTAACTCAGCCGAGGTTTCTGCGTGAGACTTTCCTTCTAGATAAACCTTTCGTAGAATTTCGTTTTGTTCTTTTGGTAATTTTGACAGAGAGACCTGCAATTTGCTTTCGCTTCTCTTTTGCTGGAACAAAGACGCCGGTGTCTCCTCATCAGGCTCGTGCCAATAGTCTTCGTTTTCAAGAGGTAAATGTTGCGTGTTACTTTTTCTTCGAAGCATGTCAATCCTACAATTTCTTGCTACAGTATAAATCCATGTCGTCGCGGAGGCTTTTTCGGGATTGAACCCTTCGGCTTTTTGCCAAACCTTAATCATAACTTCTTGTACAAGATCTTCGTTGAGACCTGGAAACCATCCCTCATGCTTGCTAGATTGCGCAAAACTTTTGATAAGGGGAGCAAAATGCTTAAAAAGCTTTGCGAAAGACTCTTTGCTGCGATTCATTCCGACATCGATAAGAAGCTTGCTCCACTGATCAGAGCGCTTTATCGATGATTCGATTTCAGAAACTGCTTCGCTCATCTGAGTAGACAAGTTCACCTGTTTGATTGGAATTTGCATCATACTGCATTTAATTTAGTAAATTAACGCTTTTACGGACAAGTTTCATGTGTGGATTAATTTCATTAATTGAATATGTGTTGCTTAAGAATAGTGCGAATGTTCTTTTGACAACTTAAAAACATGTATTTTCATAAAGTGCATGATAATAATAATCGTTATCATTTGCATTTCTACTTAAAATCGATTATCCTTACATCTTTAAAAAATTATTTTCTCTAATCGAATTTGTATTGTAATAAATTGAACCTGCTTTTTTTGAGTATATTTGTTTAATAAATGTGTTATTGAACGTTTTTTTTACCGGAGAATAGAAATGAGTGCTGCCAAAATTTTTTCATACATTTCAGTTTTGTGCATATTTGTAATTGATGTATCTGCAAATGAATTTGCCGATATTGATTCGGTGACAATTATTGGCTCAAAAAATGATCTCAAAGATATAGCGGGTTCAGGTGCGTTCATCTCTAATGAATCTTTAGAACAAGCTATGGATACTGACGTTGCAAAAATATTATCTGCAGTGCCTGGCATGTATATGAGAACCGAAGAGGGTTACGGTTTACGACCAAATATTTCAATTAGGGGAACTGCAATTGAAAGATCAGGGAAAGTAACAATTATGGAAGATGGTATTCTCGTTGCCCCCTCACCTTACACCTCATCTGCTGCGTATTATTTCCCTACAATGGGTAGAATTCATGCTGTAGAAGTTTTAAAAGGACCTGCTGCAGTATCACAGGGTCCGCAAACTATAGG
>DDII01000040.1 GCA_002338445.1 Cellvibrionales bacterium UBA1854
CTTGGATTTTGGCAAGATCGATACGGCCCAAATCGAATCGGGCCATTCGGTGCCGGTCAAGTAATAGCAGATATGATAAAACTTTTGCTTAAAGACGATTGGGTTCCCCCCTTTGCTGATCGAATGGTATTTATTTTTGCACCAACAGCAATTGTCGTAGCTATGATGATGGGCTTTGCGGTTGTGCCGTTTTCTCCTGGTGTCCAGATCATAGATGTGAACATCGGGTTATTATTTTTTTTAGGGATGACGTCGCTCGCAGTCTACAGCGTCCTTCTCGGTGGCCTTGCATCAAACAACAAGTATGCGTTACTTGGCGGGCTTCGCTCGGCATCACAAATGGTTAGCTATGAAGTTTTTATGGGCTTGTCTTTGATGGGTATAGTGATGATGACAGGAAGCTTTAGCTTGGTTGAAATTGTAAAGGCGCAAGAAAATGTGTGGTTTTGTTTTTCACAAGTGTTAGGGTTGCTCGTTTTCGTTATCGCGGGCATCGCGGAGAGTCATAGATTACCATTTGACCTGCCCGAGGCAGAGCATGAGCTAACAGCTGGGTTTCATACCGAGTACGGTGGGATGAAATTCGCTATGTTCATGTTAGGAGAGTATCTGGGTCTTATGCTGATTGCCGCAATGATTGTGACCCTTTTCTTCGGCGGTTGGATGGGGCCGTCTCTAATAGTATTTGGGATTAATTGGCTCCCACCGGTCACCTGGTTTATAGTAAAAATTATCTTAGTTATTAATTTTTTCGTATTACTACGTGCCGCAATACCTAGACCAAGATATGATCAGCTCATGTCTTTAGGATGGAAGATTATGTTGCCGATCACTCTGTTAAATCTCGTCCTCACCGGTGCGGTTTTACTTTGGTCACAGGAAGGAGTGCTTTAGATGTTAAGTTCGTTAAGGACAATGTGGCATATATTTAAACATCTCTTTCAAAAAGCAGAAACAATTCAATATCCAGAGCAAATGCCCTACCTCGCGCCCAGATATCGTGGGCGAATTGTTTTGACTCGTGATCCAGACGGTGAAGAGCGTTGTGTAGCTTGTAATCTTTGTGCCGCTGCATGCCCTGTTGATTGCATCGCACTCCAAAAAGATACCCGCGATGATGGCACATGGTACCCAGAATTTTTTAGAATAAATTTTTCCCGATGTATCATGTGCGGAATGTGTGAAGAGGCTTGTCCGACCTACGCAATCCAACTCACCCCAGACTTCGAGATGTGTGAATACGACCGGCAGAATATGGTATACGAGAAAGAACATCTCTTAATAGACGGTGTGGGGAAATATCCTGATTATAATTTTTATCGCGTTTCAGGACTACAAACTGCAACTAAGGATAAGGGTGAGGCCATCAACGAGGAATTGCCAATTGATACAAAAAGCCTGATGCCATAATAACAAAATAAGGCAAGAATATGCTTGAGCTTGCACTTTTTTACATTGCCGCCTCGGTAGCACTGTTTGCAACAGTTCTCGCGATGACGAGAACTAATGCTATACATGCGCTCATATATTTAATTGTTTCCCTTCTAGCTATTGCAGTAATTTTCTTTTTAATTGGTGCCCCTTTTGCGGCCGCACTGGAAATTGTAATTTACGCTGGTGCCATAATGGTACTCTTTGTTTTCGTAATCATGATGTTAAATCTCGGAGAGGAAGGAGATGCCCGTGAACGCCAATTGCTTCAACCTCACATTTGGCTAGGACCAGCTATTTTATCGCTAGTTCTGCTAGTGGAGCTTTTGTATCTGATTTCTACAGTTGAAGGCCCAGCATCATCTGGTTCGGTATCGCCCAAAGATGTTGGACTAGCCCTTTTTGGACCCTATGTGATCGCTGTTGAAATAGCCTCGATGCTTCTGCTATCAGGACTTGTCGGCTCATATCATTTGGGCAGACGTTTTTTAGATCGGGGGTTATAGCACATGCAGGAGCTTGCTGTACCTCTCAACCATGTCCTCTTTGTGTCCACTTTACTTTTCACCATCGGGATGCTCGGACTTATGATAAGAAGAAATATTATCTTCATTTTAATGTCTCTGGAAGTAATGCTTAATGCATCCGCCCTCGCATTCATAGCAGCTGGTGCGCATTGGGGACAAGCTGATGGACAGGTAATATTTTTACTAATTCTTAGTATCGCGGCAGCCGAGGTTGCTGTCGGTCTCGGATTAGTTTTACAAATTCAAAAACGCTTCAAGACCCTTGATATGGATGATGCAAACCGGATGCGAGGTTAGTCGTGCAGGATTTTGTCTGGCTTATTCCACTACTACCCTTACTTAGTGCGATTTTTCTGATGGTTTTCTCATCAAAGCTTCCATCGACCATCGTTGCTCTCTTCGGGACTGGTTCGGTAGGTCTGTCAGCGTTATTGACCTGCAACCTAACCTGGCAATTTCTCCAAGATCCACGTCTGATTACGGTCACACTGTGGACTTGGATAAAAGTTGGTGAATTGAACGCAAACGTTGGGTTTCACATCGATGGTCTGACCATTGTCATGATGATGATTATTACCTGCGTTGGATTCCTGATTCACCTCTTCTCATGTGAATTTATGGAAGATGATACGAGCTATTCTAGATACTTCGCTTACTTAAACATGTTTGTATCAGCAATGTTAGTATTGGTAATGTCGGATAATCTGCTTCTTCTGTATCTAGGTTGGGAAGGAGTTGGAGTTTGTAGTTATCTGCTTGTAGGCTTTTGGTACCAGCATAGTGGTAACGGACATGCTGCTAGAAAAGCCTTTATCGTAACAAGAATTGGCGACACAGCGATGATGTTGGGTCTTCTTATACTGTTCACAGAACTTGGGACGCTCGACATTCAGAGCATTGCGGCATCTGCTCAAGCTCGTTGGCAGACAGGTGACTTTATGCCGACACTAGCCTGCCTCCTGCTGTTAGCTGGTGCAGCCGGAAAGTCAGCACAATTTCCTTTGCACACTTGGTTGCCCGACGCAATGGCCGGACCCACACCTGTGAGCGCTCTGATTCATGCAGCAACTATGGTCACCGCAGGCGTATATTTGATAGCGCGTATGCATGGTCTTTTTACACTATCTCCCCAAGCCATGACGGTCATTGCTTTTATAGGAGTTGGTACCGCTTTGATGGCTGCATTCAGTGCAGCGGTGCAAACCGATATAAAAAGAATACTCGCTTACTCCACAATCAGCCAAATCGGTTATATGTTTTTAGCCCTTGGGGTCGGTGCATGGACCGCTGCAGTCTTTCACCTAATGACACATGCATTTTTCAAAGCACTATTATTCCTTGGTTCCGGTGCGATTATTCATTGCCTCCATCATGAGCATGATATCTTTAAGATGGGTGGCCTTTGGAAGCGTATGCCAATAGCTTTTGTAAGTTTCTTGATTGGTTCTTCAGCCCTCGCTGCTCTGCCGTTCACGTCAGGATTTTTTAGTAAAGATCTCATTCTTTTAAGTGCTTATCAGCTAGAGGAGTTTGGCCCCCTACTTTGGGCCGGAGGTTTATTAGGCGCCCTAGTCACAGCTTTATACAGTTTTAGATTGGTTTTCGTAGTATTCTTCGGCCAAATCCAAACTCTCCCGGACAAGGAAAACGGATGGAGAATAGGGCTACCACTCTCAATATTGTGTATTCTGTCTCTGGTAGGAGGGTATTTTTCGCTGCCGCTAAATAATCTTTTCCCGATGGAACGAGACAGTCACCCTGATGCCTGGGTGGAGATGGTATCCATAGCCACACCTCTGTTGGGAGTTATTGTCGCTTATATCCTGTTCATTAGAACTCCATCCCGCATTCCGAAGTCATTGATCTCACCCCAGGAGACTAAATTTAGTCGTATCCTATTTTCGGGCTGGAAGCTTGATGAAATCTACGATCGTCTTTTTGTCTCGCCCTATACCCGCTCCACATCAGTCCTTTCACATGAGCCTGTAGACAAGCTCTACAACGCAGTGGTGTTAATTAATCAAAAACTTAATGCTTGGCTTAGCTTTTCTCAGAGTGGTCGTATGCGCTGGTACATGGTTAGCATCGCTATAGGCTTTATAGTTTTGCTGGGAATCGCAATTACTATCCCGAAAGGATTTTCGCAATGGTGATTGTAACACTGATTGCCATACTCCTCAGCGGAGGCATCATAGCGCTCTTGAGCGAAAAATTAAGTGCGAAAGCTCCGAGGATTACTGCGTTGCTTGCCATATTGGTTGCCCTGGCGTTTTTAACATACCAGCTTAGGTACTCGGATTACATGTCTTTGGTGACCCAGTCAAATCTGTCAGATCCGACAAGTTGGCTGGTCTACCTCAAACTTGCATGGATACCTGCATTTGGCATCAGCATTGAATTTGCTCTCGATGGGTTAAGCCTTCTTATGATCGCACTCACACTCATTCTGGGTGCTGTTGCCGTGAGTGCCTCTTGGACAGACATCAAGAAACATCAAGGCTTTTTCGAAGCTAACGTACTTTGGACGCTAGCCGGCGTGATCGGTGTATTTACCGCCTTAGACCTCTTTTTGTTCTTCCTTTTTTGGGAGGTAATGTTGATCCCGATGTATTTTATTATTGCGATATGGGGTCATGAAAATCGTGGCTACGCTGCAATGAAATTCTTCATATTTACTCAGGCTAGTGGACTTCTGATGCTCGTTTCGGCAATCGCTCTGGCTAATATTCATGAAGAAAC
>DDII01000021.1 GCA_002338445.1 Cellvibrionales bacterium UBA1854
AATTCACGAAGTTAGATAGCTTAATGAATGAATTTTTTGATTCTTTATACGAACCTTTGTCTAAATGTTTTGAATTAGAGTTCTGGAATAGTTACTACGAATACGGAGATGAAGTATACAACTATGATCTTCTGGTATGCTTTAACAAAAAGTATGGTCTTCAGTTGAGATTCGAAGATGATCCAGAAGAAATAATTCTGGAACTTATCTACCGATATGCAGACAAGGAGATTCGCCCCAAAGTTGGCTTCAAAGATACAATGCTAACTTTTGAGCAGTGTTTGGGGCAAACAGATGTTAAAAGCATCAAACTTGAGGTTATGCCTATATCATGTCACAGACGCCTACCTCGAAGACAAACTACGGAAAGAAGTAAAGATACATTAAAAGATTCCGATCTACGATCTATCTACAGAGAGCTAGGTTACGAAGCATATGGAATAAGAACCTTTGAGAAAAATCTTTTAGGAGATTGAAAATACCTTCCCCCCTTACCATATCTGATTTTCAGTTACTCGTTAAATAAAAGAATTGGGGAGGGTATGGCTTAAAATTCTATATGTAGGCTTGCTGACAAATATCCTAAGCAAGCAAAATCAAAAAATGGAATTTGACTTTTTTCAGCTCTAAGTAAACGTAATTCGTTGTTTATGCCAAATGTTTCAGCAGTTAGAGTATATATAGCATTAATAGTGTTTCTATGCCTCTTGTTTGGGGCGCGGACTGATGCGTTAAAGCTTAATTGCCATAAAGGTTACAGTGCTTGCATTGCAACGGATTACTCATCAACAAATTGCCCGTGTGACGATGCACTCGAGCAACCTCAGCAAGTTCATTCCCATAAACACGGTGATCATTGCTTTGATTGCGAACTAACGCAAAGCTCACAACCACTGTTGCTGAACATAGAACGCTTAAGTTCAATAAAGCATCCTAGTATCATAACAAGCTTTCTCAAAGCGTACAATTGTGCTGAGCAATTGTGCAAGATTCATAATACATTTTCATACACGCTGGGGCACTATAAGCCGCCCTCACTTCATGAGCAAAATTGCGTCTGGTTGATATGAGACCTTGTTCTTTCCTGAATAAGAAAATCTAGGGCATGTCCTTAGAAAAACTAACTCAAACCAACCAACTTAATTTTAAAAATGAAACAATTATTAATTCTATTTCTATTCCTTCCAGGAATTGTGCTCTGCGGTATCCCGAAGCCGCATGCAGAAGTCTCTGATACAGTCCGATACAAAGGAGTTCAAAGACTTATCGAGGGTAAAGACAATGTAGTAGCCGTTTTTGCCAAAGGGCTGGTATGCTCGTCTTGCGGCATCGGTGTTAGGCAGCACCTTAAACGTATTGAGAATGTTGATCACACGCGTTTTAAAAAAGGTGTGGAGCTAAATGCTCAAATACAGGTTGCGCTAATCGCTGTTAAAGAAGGCGCCAAACTCGACGAGGCAAAAGTTTCTCAATCTATTTACGATGCAGGTTATGATCCAGTACATATCTTTGAATGGGACGGAATTAAAGTAGTGCAACGGGACATCATCCAACCTAAAAAATAATGAATGTACAAAAACTCTTCCTTTGTGGGTTTGCGCTTTGCTATACCTTACTTACTCATGCCGATCAGCCAATCATGAATATGATGCCGCGCTGGGACAGAGGTTTCGGCTTACAAGTTCAACAACAATATATCTATCGCAGCGACATACTCACTGATAACAGAATAGCATTTACAGGCTTCAGCGAAGAAATCCACCAGGTCTGGCTCGAAGGTGTTTACACTTGGGATCGCTCTGTGCGTATCACATTCAAGATACCGTATGTTATAGATGCACGTCGCGAACTGCCTGGCACCACGCCTGGAAGTAAAGTTGAGCAGTACGATGAGGGTCTGGGCGATATAACCCTCGCTCTTCCATTGAAAAAATACTTTAACCTTAATGCTCGCTCGGGGAACTGGACAGTCAGCCCGCAACTGCGCATTCCTCTTGATGATCGCGGCGAAGACAGCTATGATGTTTGGAATCGTGTATGGGGTGTGGGGCTAAGTTTCGGCTACGAAACCGAGACACCCACACTTTTCTTCGCGATAGGTGGTGGCTTTTGGATATTCGAAGAACCAGAAAACGTAGAGATGAGTGCCTCACTCGACTTAGGCTGGAACTTTCGTGACAACGCCCAACTATTATGGGAAAGTGATATCAAGTACCAGGATGACAGCACATTGTTCATTTCTGCGGGTCCAGCTTTCTATTGGCGCTTTGACGACTATATACACGGGCGTATCGAATGGAAACACGACTTCCACTCCGAGGTGGGTTACAACGAACTCGACCACGGTAATGGAGACATGCTGCGTGTAGGGCTAGGCTTTGTTTATTAAAAACGGCCAAACTCTGAAAGGACATTGCCTTAGCATATCTCACAGAATGAAGAATTGTGTTTCTTAAAAAATGAGTGGGGTCTAATAAAGAGCTTACCGCAAAAAAGATTTTATTCGGTCCAAAAAAATCCAAAGTTTTGAGGGCTTTTTTTGGAGTTTTATTGGTTTTACGAAATTAAAAATTTGATTCGATGTCTATTTCAATACTGATGTGGGTTATAGAGAAAGGCACCCCAAATTAGGAAACTGCGGTTCTATCCAT
>DDII01000079.1 GCA_002338445.1 Cellvibrionales bacterium UBA1854
ATTACTGCAGAGAAAACAAAAAAAAACTGTCTTGTGTTAATAAAACTGTTGTCGGTGGTGCTGCTCTTTCTTTGCCTATACTGAAAGAATTTGAGGAGAAACATAATGTTACTGTAATTCATGCCTGGGGGATGACTGAAATGAGTCCCGTTGGAACGACGAATCTGGAAACAACAGAAATGTCCACTATGACTAAAGATAAAAAATACGCTATAAAATTGAAACAAGGCAAACCATGTTATGGGGTTCAACTAAAAATAGTTAGCGATACAGGAGTTGAGTTGCCACGTGACGGGATCGCCAGGGGACATTTGATGGTCAGAGGACCTTGGATTCTAGAAAGGTATTTTAAAGAAACAAAAAAGGCTGTTGATAGCCTCGGATGGTTCGATACGGGCGATATTGCAACTCTAGACGAAGATGGTTACATGACTATTGTTGATCGTGCAAAAGATGTGGTGAAATCTGGAGGGGAGTGGATCAGTTCCATTGATCTTGAGAACGCAGCATATGAACATCCAGATATCATTGAAGCTTGTGTCGTAGGGGTGCCACATTCCAAATGGGACGAGAGACCTCTTTTTTTTGTCGTTCTCAAGGCAGGCAAATCAATCGAAAAGCAGGAAATAAAAGAATTCCTGAGTTTAAAAGTCGCGAAATGGTGGATTCCAGATGACATAATATTCGTAGAAGAACTTCCTCATGGAGCCACTGGTAAGCTTCAAAAATTTGGTTTACGCAGGGAATATTCCAATCATTACTCTTGTTAGGGTTGATGGATAAAGAGTTTCACCGGTTTTTTTGATTGGTCTGACTTTTAGTCCTGACGCAGATTAGGCCGACCAAATTCTTGTATAAGTTAGTTTGTGCATAGTCTTAATCATTAATTTGTGGGGAATAAGGGTAGTTAAATTAAACTATCGTTCAAATAAACGAACGTTGAACTGAGTATCTAATGTAGGTTTTATGAAGACAAAAATTGCTTTTATCGGGCTTGGAGCGATGGGGTTTCCGATGGCTGGGCATTTAGCTCGTGCCAAATATAATGTGTCCGTGTTTAATCGAACGATCTCAAAGTCGGATTCATGGTTGGAACAATTTAAAGGCCGAAAAGGAAGAACGATTGCAGAAACGGTATTCGATTCAGAATTTGTATTTTCCTGTGTAGGAAATGATCAGGATCTGCGGGAAATATTTTTGGGGGATGATGGTGCGGTAGCCAACTTAAAGAAGGGCGCCATCATCGTTGACCATACGACCACATCGGCACAGGTCGCGGTTGATGTGGGCAAAGAGTGTGAAAAGCATGGGATATTTTTTTTGGATGCTCCGGTTTCGGGTGGGCAAGATGGTGCCATTAAAGGTGAATTATCGGTGATGTGTGGTGGCGATTTGGATGCTTTTTTAAAAGCTCAAATTGTCATGGAGAGTTATGCGAGGAATATTGTTCGAATCGGGGGCATAGGTCAGGGTCAATTAACGAAGATGGTTAATCAAATATGTATTGCGGGTCTGCTGCAGGGACTCGCAGAAGGGATAGCATTTGCTTCCAATGCTGGTTTAGACTCTCGGCGGGTGATAGAAGCGATCAGCGAAGGAGCAGCCGGGTCATGGCAAATGCAAAATCGCTCTGCTAGCATGCTAAAGGGAGAATATGACTTCGGATTCGCCGTTGAGTTAATGAGAAAGGATCTAGGAATTTGTATTTCTGAGGCGAACAAAAATGGATCAGAATTGCCGGTCGCAAAGTTGGTAGATCTTTTCTACTCCGAAATTGAAGATAATGGTGGACATCGTTGGGACACCTCAAGCCTTTTAAGCAGGCTGCCTTTCACTCATGACGGAAAAAGGAATTAGTTTCTAGTATTTTCGTCCAGTAAAGTCCTCTTTGAAGAGTGTTTTTGTAAGAGTCGAGCTGACCTTGGATGCCTTACCTGTAAACTTACTCAGTTTACTGAGACGTTTCGCGAGAGACGAAGACTCGCTGAGAATTATACTTCTCACTTTGTGTTGAAAATTGATTTGCCGCTCACATAAAAGGGATCCAAAGGAAATGAGCAGCTCAATTATCACGGTGGGGTGCTGTAAGACGAGAGCATCAAACTGTTCTTTGGTGAGAACTAGACATTTGGATTCGCTTGTGGCGACAACAGAAGCGGTCCTTTCTGTTTCATTTAATATATTGATCTCGCCGATGACTGCAGGAGCTGAGAAATTAGCGGTATGAAGGACAATATCCTCTCCGTCGATTTGTATTTTCTCAAACACTGAAAAATTACCATCCAATAAGAAGAAAACATCTGCATCACTGGATCCCTGTTTTATAAGTACGTCCCCTTTGGAGAGATCCGAAGAAACAAGGTATCGCGCCAAAATCTCTATTCCAGCATAGCCCAGTTTTGGTAGAAGAGACAGCAACTTTGGTTTTAGGTCAAATACCGACATTTATACACCTCTAGCGTCACTATGTAGAGTAGACGATAGCCTGTTAAAATTCTACAACCTATGTAAGGAGTGATTTCTTGCGAAGATTGATTGCCGTCAGAAAAGAGGCTCGGATATACTTTAGCTTTGAAAGGAATTTCTGAGTTGGCCATGACTACTTTTGGTAAAGGAGTAACAATTTTTTTTAAGTCAGTGAGTGCATCAGTTTTAATTTTTTGTATCTTTCCTTCAAGTTCTTTTGCACTAACTTCACCGTCCTCCTCTGCACCGA
>DDII01000054.1:0-4911 GCA_002338445.1 Cellvibrionales bacterium UBA1854
TCCGGATCTACTTGAGCAGTTGCGGCCGGGTGATCTAATGGTGTTTAACAATACCAAAGTCATCCATGCTCGTCTTTTTGGAACAAAAGAGACAGGCGGCAGGCTTGAAGTGTTGATTGAACGGATTCTAGATTCTAATACAGCATTAGCTCATGTTCGGGCGAGCAAAGCTCCGAAGAAAGAACTCAAAATATATTTTGACAGCAATTATACCGCAATTGTTAGTGATAAACTAAATGGCCTGTTTATGTTGAATTTCAACACATCAATATTAGAAATCCTTGATTCTATCGGGCATGTCCCGCTACCGCCTTACATTGATCGAGTTGATAGTGAAGTTGATAAATCACGCTATCAGACGATATATGCCAGTAGGCCGGGGGCGGTTGCAGCCCCCACGGCTGGATTACATTTCGATCAACAGCTTATGAATTCAATTAAATCGATGGACGTTGATATTGGTTTTGTGACTCTTCACGTTGGTTCTGGCACGTTTCAGCCAGTTCGTGTTGATAGAATCAAAGATCATAAGATGCATAGTGAGTGGCTCGAGGTGGGTAAGAAGCTTAGTTGTCAGATTCGAGAAACACGTATGCGAGGCGGTCGAGTTATTGCTGTTGGAACAACTAGTGCTCGATGCCTCGAAACCGCTGAAAAGGACGGAGAGACCAAAGAATTCAGAGGTTATACTGATATATTTATTTATCCAGGATACAAGTTCCAAGTTGTAGATGCTTTGATCACTAATTTCCATCTCCCAGAGTCTACTTTATTAATGCTTGTAAGCGCTTTTGCGGGGTGCAAGACTATTCAGCAGGTTTATAGGGAGGCAATTTCAAAGGGTTATAGATTTTACAGTTATGGTGATGCCATGTTTTTAGCACATCGCCCAAATGCTGACTAGTGGAATATTTTTTGACTGAAATCCACACGCAAGAAAATTGATAAATACATTTTTTGGCACCATTTTTTTATTTCTTACCAAAGAAAAGGTTGTTAGATGCATTTTAACATTTCGGCAATCGATGGAGAGGCGCGCAGAGGTGAGCTTATTTTCCCTCGTGGTCGGGTGCAGACTCCAACTTTTATGCCTGTGGGGACGTACGGAACGGTCAAAGGTATGCTTCCGCGCGATGTTCTAGACCTGGGCGCGGAAGTAATATTAGGTAACACGTTCCATCTTATGTTGCGGCCCGGTAGTGAGGTAATCAAGAGACATGGCGGGTTGCATGATTTTATGCATTGGAAGCGGCCTATCTTAACTGACTCTGGGGGTTTTCAGGTCTTCAGTCTCGGTAAAATGCGAAAAGTGAGTGAATCTGGCGTGCATTTCCGGTCTCCCGTCGACGGGAGAAAGGTCTACATCGATCCTGAAATTTCGATGGAAGTCCAACGTGATTTAGGTAGCGATATTGTTATGATCTTTGACGAATGCACACCACATCCAGCCTCTCACTCGGAGGCCGAAAAGTCGATGGAGTTATCACTGAGGTGGGCTCAGCGGTGTAAAACTGCTCACGGCTCCCATCAAGCAGCGCTTTTTGGAATTGTACAAGGAGGCATGTATGAAGATTTGAGAGCGCGATCTCTGTCAGGGCTTACGGATATTGGATTTGATGGTTATGCCATTGGGGGTCTATCAGTGGGTGAGCCCAAATCAGATATGTTGAGGATACTTGACTACGTGGGCCCGAGGATGCCAAAGGATAGTCCGCGATATTTAATGGGGGTTGGTGCGCCAGAAGACTTAATAGAATCAGTACAACGGGGAGTGGATATGTTCGACTGCGTGATGCCGACTAGAAATGCGAGAAATGGGCATCTTTTCACGAGCAGCGGTGTAATCAAAATCAGAAATGCAAAATATAGATCTGATTTGAATCCGTTAGACCCAGAATGTAAATGTTATACATGCGCACGATTTAGCAGGGCATACCTACACCACCTTGACAAGTGTGGCGAAATTTTGGGAGCGCAGTTAAATACTATACATAACTTGAGCTATTACCAAGATTTAATGACGAAAATTCGAAAATCGATTGTTGAGGGACGCCTAAAATCGTTTACTGCCTCCTTTTACGATAAGCAGGGGAAAGGAGCCGAATGAAATTTGAATCACTTAATTAGACCGTCAGGATCCTATTGAGTGCTTAATGCAGTTATAATAATTAATCTTTAGTGTTTCTGGTTGATGTGGGACTATGCCGAATAAATATCCTTTGTGGAAAAATTTAACAGTTATTTTGATTATTTGTTTTGGCCTTGTTTATGCAATGCCAAATATTTATCCACCTGATCCGGCGATCCAACTGTCAGGACAAAGTGGTGGGATGTTGATAGATAATGCTGTCCTAAAAAAGGCTAGGGATTCCCTAACTGAAGTGGGAATAAAGCATTTTGGTGGTTATTCTGATGGTAGAAGTGCTCTTTTAAGGGTGACTGATAGCTCGGATCAACTTCGGGCCAAGGACATTATTCAGGCAACTATGGGAGATGATTTTATTGTAGCACTGAACCTTGCCCCGACGACTCCAAAATGGCTTGCCGGTCTCGGTGGAAAACCAATGAAATTGGGACTTGATTTGAGTGGAGGCGTCCATTTTTTGCTGGAGGTTGATTTAAATGCTGCGCTCGAGACTCGATTAGAGAGTGATCTTGAGGACTTGAAAGGAGCGCTGAGAGAGGCGCGAATCCGCTATGGAAGTCTTGTTCTTGAAAAGGACCAGATCATAGGTCAGTTTCGACGCGAAACTCAAGTTGAGGAGGCCACTAGGATCGTCAGGACAAAGTTTAACAAATTACAGCCTCAGAATATACCGGGTCAAAACCAACTTACGCTGATTTTGGAATTGAGCGAATCTGAAAAAAATGCGATTGAGGATAATGCGATCAAGCAAAACCTAACTTCTTTACGAAATCGTGTCAATGAGCTCGGTGTTTCAGAACCGATAGTTTCTCGACAGGGGAGGAACCGCATTGTCGTGGAGTTGCCGGGTATCCAAGACACAGCTGAGGCAAAACGCATCATCGGTAAAACAGCTAATCTAGAATTTCGAATGGAGTCTTTGTCGCGCGGGGGAGAGCTATTCAAATTCCGCAAACCGGGTTCTCAAGGAGTGGATGCTCGTTTAGAAAAACGACCGATCATAACAGGTGAAAATGTGACTGATGCTCGAGCAAGTTTTGACGAAAATGGTAGGCCACAGGTGAATATTACTCTTGATGGCAGTGGTGGTTGGGCCATGGGTCATGCCACACGAGACAATATTGGTAATCGGTTGGGGGTTCTTTTTATCGAGTTTAAAACTCGGCTGAAAAAAGTCATCGATGAAGAGGGTGTCCTTGAGTTAGTTCCGGAGCCGTATGTGGAAAAAAACATTATCAGTCTCGCAACTGTGCAGGCACAATTGGGTAAGCAATTCAGGATCACTGGCTTGGATAGTCAGAACGAATCATCAGAATTGGCGTTGTTGTTGCGAGCTGGTGCGCTCGCGGCGCCTATGTATATTGTGGAGGAACGTACTATCGGTCCCTCTCTTGGAGCAGAAAACATAGCGTTAGGCATCAAATCAGTGATTGTTGGGCTGTTAGCAGTTTTGATTTTTATGTTACTGATTTATCGAGTATTTGGAATTTTTGCTAATTTTGCCTTGGCTTCGAATCTACTCCTTTTAATGGGCATAATGTCATTGTTGGGTGCAACATTGACCTTGCCGGGTATTGCGGGGATTGTGCTCACAGTAGGGATGGCGGTTGATGCAAATGTTCTAATATTCTCCAGAATACGAGAAGAATTAGCTGGTGGTTTATCACCTCAAAGAGCAATTACTGCAGGTTATGATCGGGCTTTTGTGTCAATTCTAGATGCTAACATCACCACCCTAATTGTCGCTTTAATTCTTTATGCTATTGGATCTGGGCCCGTTCAAGGATTTGCCGTTACACTATCTATCGGGATTATAACGTCCATGTTTACCTCTATAGTCCTCACACGTGGTATGGTTAATCTAGTTTATGGAAATCGTAAAGTAGAACGTTTATGGATTTAGAAGATAAACATAAGAGAAAGCAAATTAAAGTCTATAACTTTATGGGCATCCGCAGGCATGCGGTAGTTTTATCCTCGTTATTATTAATAGCGTCGTTAGGTTCACTCATGACGCAAGGGCTGCGCCTGGGGCTCGATTTTACTGGCGGCACACAAGTAGAAGTGGGATATCAGCAGCCTGCTAATGTTGAGTTGTTACGTCAACAACTAGAAATAGCGGGATTTGAAAGTCCGATTGTTGTTCACTTCGGTTCGGACAGTGATGTGTTAATTCGGTTACAGGGGATGCCTGATCAAGGATTGGCAGATAGGGTATATGAAGCTCTGATGGATCAAGACGAAGTTGTCGAGTTACGTCGAGTAGATTTTGTGGGGCCACAAATAGGCGAAGAGCTGCGTGACGATGGAGGACTCGGGATGCTTGCAGCTCTTGTTGTAGTAATGATATACGTTGCCATTAGGTTTCAGCTTAAATTTGCAATTGGCGCCGTGCTGGCATTGGGACATGATGTGTTGATTGTATTGGGATTTTTCTCTCTAGCAAGACTAGAATTTGATTTAACAGTATTGGCGGCAGTTCTGGCGGTGGTTGGCTATTCTTTGAACGACACCATCGTAGTTTCTGATCGTATCCGGGAAAATTTTCGGAAAATACGAAATGTGTCCTCAGCAGATATTATCAATGAGTCACTCTCCCAGACTCTTTGGAGAACAATTAACACCTCCATGACTACCGTTTTGGTTTTATTGTCCTTATTTTTCTTGGGCGGAGAGCTAATCCATAACTTTGCCATCGCGCTTATGGCCGGAGTCATTATTGGAACTTACTCTTCGATATATGTGGCTGCTACTGTTATGCTGGC
>DDII01000054.1:5231-8968 GCA_002338445.1 Cellvibrionales bacterium UBA1854
ATGAATATTGACCGAGAGGATCTAATAGTTCCCGAGAAGGGCGAATTGATCGATGACCTTCCATAATGGCTAGTTTTCTTGATTTTGAAATGGCAACTTAGTGCCTATGTTCTAATTTATTTCCACCATGGATAGAAATCAGGCATGTCCCTCGAGGCTGTGTCGGTAAATATTGCCTCTCTTTTTTCCAAAAACGAACTAACTCCCTCTTTTCCACTTCCCATGCTTGAGTAAAATATTGCCAGTGAGTCGATTTCATGAGCTCTCATCGGGTCGTTCTCCGCAGAATTTCTATACATCATCTGTCGTGTCATTGCGATAGCAACTGGGCTGAAGTTGATAATTTTTTTAGCTATCAGGTTAGCTTTGCTCAATAAATTTTTTGGCTCGCAAATTTCTTTTATAAATCGAGCATCTTTCAAGGTGTCTGGGTCTAGGATTTCGGCTGTATAGCACCACTCAAGTGCGGTGGAAAGACCCACTAGCTTCGGTAAGAACCAGCTTGAGCAAGCCTCTGGTGTTATCCCAATTTTATTAAAAACAAAGCCGACTTTAGCTTTCTGTGAAGCTAATCTTATATCCATTGCACATGTCATAGTTGCTCCAATTCCCACGGCAGCTCCATTTATTGCGCCGATAATTGGTTTTTTGCATTCGTACATTGCCAAGACAACACGGCCTCCGGCATCCCTCACTCCTCGAATTATTTCCTCGTCCTCAGAGCGCTCTCGCATATCCTCAATGGTTGGCTTGAGTTCTTCGTTGAGTCCAAAAACATTTCCGTCAATATTGAGATCCATACCTGCGCAAAACGCGCGGCCAGCCCCCGTGACTATAATAACGCTAACTAAGTCATCTTCACTTGCGCGTTGGTAGGCATGGATTAATTCATGTGACATCTCTATGGTGAAAGAATTGAGCTTGTCGGGTTGGTTGAGCGTGAGCGTGAGTATCCGATCTTTAACGTGGTAGAGGATGGTTTGGTAATCCATGTTGTTTTCCTTTTGCTAAGAAAGTTTTGTTTTAACTAGTGAGATCGCTCTAGAGACTATCGGGTAAATACAATATAAAACACTACCACTCAGATCTTTAGGACGATGTCTTTGATAAGTTTTGGACCTTTGTACACAAACCCCGTGTAAATCTGAACTAAGTCAGCACCAATCGCTAATTTTTTTTGCGCATCTTTAGCGCTCATTATTCCACCGACAGCAATTATTGGAATTGATGGATCAAGGCATTGACGAAGGCAATCTAATGCTTGGTTTGCTCTTTTAAAAAGAGGCTCTCCACTGAGCCCTCCCGTTTCATCGGAATGGTGAAGCCCCTCCACATCATTTCTTGTGAGGGTTGTGTTGGTTGCTATAACACCATCGAAATCGTTTCGTGTAATTGCTTTCGCTATGGAGGTGATTTCGTTTCTATCAAGGTCAGGTGCAATCTTAAGCGCTAATGGAACATATTTATTTGTTTGATTGGTTAAATCATTTTGTACTTGCTTTAAGTTTTCCAATAGTTCGTCCAGCAAGGTGCCGTATTGGAGTGAACGCAGTCCTGGAGTATTTGGCGATGACACGTTTACCGCGATGTAGTTGGCATACTCATAAACTTTTTTCATACAGTGAATGTAGTCTGACAATCCATGCTCCAAGGTAGTATCTCGATTTTTACCTATATTTACACCCACAATTGCAGGCGATTCTTTTGCCTGTAAATTGGTAATTAGATTGTTTATGCCAAGGTTATTAAACCCCATGCGATTAATGATTGCATTCTTCTTTCTAATTCGAAACAAGCGAGGTTTTTGGTTTCCTAGCTGAGGCCTTGGAGTGACAGTGCCCACCTCGATGTGACCAAAGCCCATAGAGTGAAATGCATCGATTGCCTCACCGTTTTTATCTAAGCCGGCTGCGAGACCCACAGAATTTGGGAATTCGATTCCCATGACTGACACCGGCTTATTCGGTAAAGATTGGCGGTAGAACCACTCTAGGGGCGTATTTGCAGTAATTTTGAGGCCACTGAGCGTAAAGTCGTGAGCCTTTTCTGGTCCAATTAGTTGCAAGCATTTTTGTGCGATATTAAGCAACACGCGATTTCCTTATTATTGCCTTCCTAGTACACTTAAAATATGATGGTCATCCCACCTATAATAGCATTTTGTTATACCTAATTGCCTTTTAAACTTTGCTTGCGACGTCTTTGATTTGGGAATACAGTTGAGCGAAAGAGTCGAGATTTGTTCCAATGTTAATGTCTTTGTCAAAGCTTCAGAAATATTTCGTTGTTGATAAGTTAATATATCACTCTCTTGAGCAAAGTCTTTACCAGATTTCAGCGATAATCGATGGACAAGAATACTTTATAACAAGTGAAAACGGAACGTTGATGCGCTCGTTTAAACTTCATGAACTCCAAAAAAAAATGGTAAAAGTCCAGGTCAAGGCGTCTGTGTTGCGGCATGTCAGTGCCTACGATGAAATGATTGGAGGACCCGCAAAAGTTGCCTGTAATGCGCTCGAGGTTCCATTATTGTATGACGACCCACTCAAAACGACTCTCTAAAACCGGTAGCTCAATATAATGCAATATATAGATTTCTGCGAGAGCGGTGAGGCGGAGCAGCTATACCTCGCTTCGGGTAATGTGCCGAATATTGCCAAGAATCAGATTCTTATAAAAGTCCACGCGGCAGGAGTAAATCGGCCCGATGTCCTTCAGCGAATGGGTCTATATGCTCCGCCGGCTGACGCGTCAAAGATCCTAGGATTAGAGGCATCGGGCGAGGTCGCTGCAATGGGGGAGGGGGTAAAAGGATGGAGTATCGGTGATAGAGTCTGCGCACTTTGTAATGGTGGCGCATATGCGGAGTACGTTTCGGTCCCCACAGGACAGTGTCTTCCAATACCCGATAATTTGAGTTTTATTGAGGCTGCAGGGTTGCCTGAAACTTTTTTTACGGTTTGGTCAAATTTGTTTCAGTGTGCTGGTCTAAAGGCGGGAGAATCTCTACTTGTTCATGGTGGTAGCAGTGGTATTGGTGTTACCGCAATTCAGTTTGGCAAAGCTTTTGGAGCAGATGTTTATGCAACTACTCGGACAGAAGAAAAATGTTTGGCATGTAAGGACCTCGGTGCTGACGTGACGATCAACGTTTGTGAGAAAGATTTCGTTGATGAGGTCATGATCGCTACGGGTAAGAAAGGTGTTGATGTCATACTTGATATGGTCGGCGGCGAGTATATTCAGAAAAATATTGATTGTGCTGCGTTAGATGCACGTATTATTAGTATAGCTTTTCTAAAGGGACCAAAAACCGAAGTGAATTTTATGCAGATGATGTTGAAACGGTTAACACTGACTGGTTCAACTTTGCGTCCAAAAAGCACGGAAATAAAAGCGTTAATAGCCGCTGAATTGCGTCAATTTATTTGGCCGCTACTGATTACTGGCCAAATAAGACCATATATCGATCGTGTTTATAACTTGAGTGATGCTGCAGATGCCCATCGGCATATGGAGAGTAATCAGCACTTTGGCAAGATCATATTAGCTGTGCGTAAATAGTAGTTTTTAGCTTGAGGGTAAAAAGCTTTGAACTAAGATAATGACTATCAAAAGAGGACAGAAGATTTTTACGTAGGTGGGCCATATGAGCCAAAATAGGCCACTCTCCAAATCAGGTACACCTTGTTTTAGTTCCTGTAAAAGGCGATTCCGATGCATCAACCAACCGC
>DDII01000039.1 GCA_002338445.1 Cellvibrionales bacterium UBA1854
CTAAACTCGAGAGAGCCACATTTTCCTTGTCAACTACATCTGCAACAGTAGTTCCAAGGATAGAAACGGCGAGCAATGAGGCAACAACGATCGAATGTATCCACTTTTTTGGGCTAACCACTACTTACTCCGAAATCAAAAGTTGTTTTGACCCAATTACTAAATATAAATAAATAGTATTGAAAGTTTGCAAATAAATAAAGTATTAATTTATGAATAATTTAGATATATCGCTAGTTATTTGCAGGAGGCTAATTCATGGACTGTCCAACAACTGAAGGAGCTCATGAGTCCTCGCCTCTAACAAGTCTGGATCCCCCCGGGTTTCTATATTTAACCTGACAACGGGTTCGGTGTTACTCATTCGTAAGTTAAACCTCCAGTCAGCAAATTCCATACCTACTCCGTCAGTAAAATCAATAGTGAGGCATTGATCCTTGTAATGTTCTTTTACACTCTTTATAGAGAGCTCTGGATTTTCCAAAGCACGATTAATCTCTCCGGGAGAAGGGTAAGCAGCAATCATTGCATCAACAAGCTCAGAAAGTGGCCTATCTCGACGAGACATCAATTCTAAAACCAACAACCAAGGGATCATTCCACTGTCACAATAGAAAAAATCTTTAAAATAATGGTGAGCACTCATCTCTCCACCATAAACAGCATCCTCCGCGCGCATGCGCTCTTTTATGAAGGCGTGCCCAGTCTTTGATTGAATTGCTTTTCCCCCGCAACGCTCTGCAATATCGAGGGTATTCCAGACGAGACGGGGATCATGAACAATTTTTTGTCCTTCTTTTTTTCGCAAAAAGGCCTCCGTCAACAATCCCACTATATAGTAGCCCTCAATGAAACGTCCTGTTTCATCTACAAAAAAACAGCGATCGAAATCTCCGTCCCATGCAATTCCAATATCTGCTCGATTATTCAAAACAGCATCTATCGTCGGTTGGCGATTACTCTGTAGAATCGGATTTGGGATCCCGTTGGGAAATGTACCGTCCGGAATATTATTTATTTTTATAGCACTAATAGGCAAGCCAGAGGCGACGAAACGCGCTTGAATTTCATCTACAACAGGACCTGCTGCTCCATTACCTGCATTCATTAAAACTCTCATAGGTCGAAGAGTATCAAAATCAATATAGTCAAGAAGATGGTCAACATAAGGCTTGAGAAGAGATATTTTTTTTAAGGATCCTCTTACCCTGCCCTTTTCTGCACCAAACTCATTTCTCTCTGCGAGCTTTTTGATTTCTAAGAGCCCCGTGTCAGAGCTAATGGGTCGGGATCCCTCCCGCACTAACTTCATGCCATTAAAATCAATTGGGTTATGACTTGCGGTAACTTCAATACCGCCAGAGACGCTTAAATGAGAGGTGGCGAAATAGACCTCCTCCGTGCCTACCATGCCCAAATCTGTAACGTCAGCTCCCTCATCTCTCAAACCTTCGATTAAAGCGAATTTTAATTCCTCGCTGCTGAGTCGTACATCGCCGCCCACAACAACAGACTGTGCATTTAGAAACTGTGCAAAGGCTCTCCCGATTCGGTAGGCTATTTCAGCGTTTAAGTCAACACCTAACCTTCCTCTAATGTCATAAGCTTTAAAGCAATTTAATAATTCCATAAAGATATCTCACATTATTTTTTGAACAAACACGAGAGTTTTATCAGGAAAATGCCGATAAAAAAATTTTTTCCGAAAACCGAGCGAATCGTAGATTTAACCACTTGCGAAAGATTGTATGTTTGCATGATCTTATTTGATAATATCGAAATGACATAAAATAGATGTCCACTAACTTTAGTCTTATAAAAATAAAGAAAAGTGTATCATCACTCAACACATATTTCGAAAAGGTTCTCAGATTTTTCACACTTAAAAGGGCAGATTTCTTCTCTCTCCAAAATGAAAGCAAAAAATGTAACGCAAAAATCGGACAACACGCATAAGTTACATCAAAAGCTGAACGCGACGAATTTAGAAAACGTTTAGCGCAATCCGCTGTACAATACTGTCAAACCACATTGCACATGATGAGTGGATAAAGATGAAAATTTTGGTGACAGGTGGTGCTGGATACATCGGATCGCATATCACACGACAAGCACAGCGGCAAAGTCATGATGTTTGTGTGCTGGATGATTTTTCAACTGGCAATGAATGGGCAGTAAAAGATTGTGAGACTCTCCGAGTGAACTTACTTGACAAAGACTTGCTCAAGAAGTGTCTCAGAGGAAGAAATTTTGATGGTGTGATACACCTTGCGGCAAAGTCACTCGTTGGTGAATCTATTATCAATCCCTACACTTATTATGAAAATAATATTGTCGGCTCCCTAAATCTATTGAACGAAATGCTTCGAAATGATATCCACCGCATCGTTTTTTCATCCACCGCAGCTATATTCGGCAATCCAAGAACAAACATAATTCGGGAAGATCATCCGAAAAACCCAATTAATCCCTACGGTCGAACAAAACTAGTAGTTGAAAATTTTCTCAATGATCTGTCGATCTCAAAGAAATTAAGTGCAGTTTGTCTACGCTATTTCAATGCCGCGGGAGCTGATCCAGATGGAGAACTTGGCGAGGCCCATGACCCAGAAACTCATTTGATTCCAACCATCCTTAATTCTTATGATCGAGCTAAACAACCATTTAAAGTTTTTGGAAACGACTACCCAACACCAGATGGAACTTGTATCCGTGATTATGTCCATGTGAATGATCTCGCTGATGCACACTTGTTGGCGCTTCAGAAACTCCAAAATACAGATGGGTTCTCCGAATATAACCTGGGCAGCTCAGTCAAAAATTCGGTGATGGAAGTGATCAAAACCTGTGAGGGCGTAACCGGCCGACCATTAAATTATGAAATCGACGAGCATCGCTTGGGAGATCCAGCCGTACTAGTCGCTGATAATACAAAAGCGTTAACTGAACTTGGCTGGCAACCTGTCTTTAATAATTTAGATAAGATTATTGAGACTGCTTGGAACTGGCACAAACGATTATCAATGTAATAATCAATCGACGTTATCAACACTCCACATGCCAACCAAAAACGAATGTGAGTCTGATTGACAAAAAAAATGTGCAACACCATACTCCACTGAGTGTGTGTTTGTTGCTGTTATAAAACACGCCCAGGTGGTGAAATTGGTAGACACGCTAGCTTCAGGTGCTAGTGCTCGAAAG
>DDII01000100.1 GCA_002338445.1 Cellvibrionales bacterium UBA1854
GGATAGACATTAATAGAGATCGCACTCGTTTCACCTGTCTGAACCCAAAGTGATATCTTGTTATCTTTGAACGCACCGTGAGCTTTGTACCAATTTGAAAACTTTTCAATACCCTCTTTATCTTTGAATTCGCACATAACAATATTTGCTACTGACATCAGTATCTCCTTTGCGTGTCGATGAAAGCGTATCTAACTGAGCAACAATTCTCTGTCGCCAAATGTTTCACAGCTTCGCCATCAAAGCTCTGCTCTCAAATACGTATACCTGAAGAGCGTCCTAGTGTTTTTTAAACCGAGATATACGCTATTTCAGAGATGTTTAGGTCAAGCTCAAAGAGGCGTGGGATGGTATCACGACGAAAATGGTAAAACCGCAAGTCAGACAACCCAACCCGCCGTTCTCAGTAACTAAATTGAATTTCTCTGTCGAAGATCTCGTCCTCAGCCAGTCTTAGCCTGCACTAACAGCCTCTGCCAGAACACAAAGCAACTCATACATGACTGTCGCACCAGTCATTGATGTAAGCCCACCTGTATCGAAAGGTGGTGAAACTTCAACCATGTCAGCACCCACATAACTCAGTTTCCGGAAGCCCCGGATTAGCGCCATCGCTTCGGGAGTAGTCAGACCAGCAATTTCTGGAGTCCCGGTACCAGGGGCAAAGGCTGGATCAAGACTATCAATGTCGAAACTCAGGTATACTGGCGCATCGCCGACAATTGATCGTGTTTCTTCGACAATCTCATCAACGCCACGTTTCTGGAGTTCTTCGACAAACACCACCCGCATGCCAGCATTCTTGGAATAATCCCATCCTTCCGAGACATTTTGGGCACCCCGAATGCCAATCTGCACAGTCTTTGTTGCGTCGATCAAACCCTCTTCATGAGCCCTACGAAACGGAGCTCCATGGTTAAATTTAGATCCCTGAAAACTATCCCAAGTGTCTGTATGAGCATCGATGTGGATGAATGCTAGGGGTTGCTTTGCCACGGCGCGCAGTATTGGAAGGCTAACCGAATGATCGCCGCCACAAGACAGTGGAACGATTCCTGCTTTTACCATTTCCCCAATAAAATTGAATATTTCATCATGGGCTTTTTCAATATCAAATGCTGATTCAAATGGTATGTCCCCAACATCTGCGATCCGGCACAGTTGATAAGGATTAATGCGAGTTGCGTGATTGATTGAGCGCATAAGGCTGGATTGATTTCTAACTTCACGTGGGCCATGGCGCGCACCAGGGCGATTGGTTAAGGCACCATCATAAGGGATGCCAACCATTCCAATATCAATTTTTTCAAGGGCTTGTGCAATCGGTGCACGCATGAAAGTGGCAAGGCCTGAATACCTAGGCGCCAACATATCAGGTGTGCTTGGTGATACGTAATCTGACACTAGTTGAACCTTTATTTTTCTGGATTGTTTCCTTGGTCATCTAACCGAACAATGCACTCAAATCTGGGTGGAACACGGTAACGAAAACCATTAACCAAAGAATTGTTTCCTTACCAAGGGACTTTTGAATGCATTTTCCAACTGGCGCTCGAATGGCCTATACCTAGGCGCGTTTCTTTTTTCCATCATGACCCTCTAAATTAATGATTGCTGAACGTGAGAGCGGTTGCTAGCTAGTCAGCAATTTGAATGGCAGAGAAAATTTTAACTTTCCATGTGTCTCTATCTATTGGATCGTTATGGCCTGATTTTCGTGAGGCTTTTCTAATTGCCATGTAACTATTGTAATCACGAAGGCTGCTCCAAGTACCCCAGATGCAAAATTCGTTTTTGCCGATGTCTCCAGAAAATTCAAGTTCAAGACAGCCTGGCTGCTTTCGTGTCATGGGCAAGGCTATATTGGCCATGTTGTCTGCCGCTTCTTTTGCTCTGCCTTCTTTTGCGGAAAACTGAATGTTTACGTGAGTTGTCATTGGCTCATCACCGTCTATCCAATAGTAAAAGCAACTACCACAAAAAATACGGTCACAACTGGTTGTCGATTGCTGCCCTTGTCATCGCCCGGTAAAAGTCCATTCGTGAGGGGGATCTTAATGAAGTCGTATTGTTTTTCTGACGTCTGTCTCATGCGCTGCCTTTTGATAAAAGCCGTTGATGTAAAGTTCCAAAGATGCCTACTTATGTGTTGTCAAGTTCCGCCCAAACTTTGCTGACGTGACTGATTTTTCCTTCAGTAAATTCCAGTAGATAGACATAGTCGGTCTCGAACGGTTGTGGTGTCTCACTCATGGTGATAACACCCCGATAAATGCCATATATCAATACGACATCTCTGCTCTCGTCATGAGCCAAGCCTTTAACATCAAACGAGATGTCCGTCATATGCTTGTGCACTTCGGCCATCCATTCCGTATAATGATCTAGCGTATCTATTTCCTGCAACATTTTTGCCTGACTACTAAAAGTCGCTTCGGGATGACAATAGGGTTGGCAATTTGTCCATCCGGTTCCGTTTTCGCAAGCGAAGTAAAAGTGTTCAGCGGCTTTTAAGGTCTGTGAACTGTCCATTTCTTTCCACCTTGTATTTTTAGAGGCTAATTTAGAACTCCAGTTTTAAACTGCCTCACTAACGTGTCCTGATTCAAAATAACAATAAAGATATCTGTTAATGGTCGAGATTCAAATTTTTTAAATTGGTATGTTGATGAACAAGATTACTGGCGGTGCTGGGTCTCCAACACCCCACCCAGATCATCTGATGACGATTGCAACCTCTATCTCTTTTAAGTAAGAAACGTTAGGTCTTGTAAATTAATTACAGCTTAAATTTGAGAGTCACTATACCATTGTGTAGGAGGTTGAAGGTGTCGCTTTGGTGGTGGCAACAACAACTAACTCATGGATAAACACCACTTGCTGCTTTCAATCTTACCAAGCGAAGTAGCGAACGGCAGTGATAAAAATGGTCGGGGATAAATGATATCCTTGGCATGTTCGACCACGGCCGTAACTTGCTTGTCTAAAGATCAGGTTCTTTATGCCTCGGGTCATTAGAATTTTTTTTGGGACGCCTGAACAAAACGCCCTCCAATGCACTGGTCGTCTCTTGGCTTCTTATTCCTT
>DDII01000010.1 GCA_002338445.1 Cellvibrionales bacterium UBA1854
TAGAATCAGTGGTTCAAGTTGAACAGGGCTCGCCTGACGACGTTGCCGCCAATTTGTCGGGCATGTCGGATGCTCAAAGAAAACGTGCGATTGACGATCAGTTTGAAAGAATCCGAATGAATCTCTCGAACGAAATTTCTAAAGGGTTGGCTGACGTTGAGCGAGATGGCGATAAGATAATCGTCAGATTAGCTGAAAGGGGTTCATTTCGTAGTGGCTACTCAGATCTGCAGCCAGGGTTTAAACCGTTGTTGAAAAAAGTGGGTAATTCCATATCGGAATCTAGTGGGTTAATAACAATTGAAGGACATACAGATAACGTGCCAATGGCTTTTAGTGAGCGGTTTAGATCTAACTGGGACCTGTCGGCCGCCCGCTCAGCTGCAGTGGCTGATTATTTGCTGGATAACTCTTCTGTAGAAGAAGGTCGAGTGACAATTGTTGGTCTCGCAGATACCAAACCAATCAGACCAAATAGCACACCGCAAGGGCGAGCTAAAAATCGACGAATTGAAGTAATAATTGACGGAGGCTCGTGATTGAGTTTTTCATCAAGCTGGGTCTGGTCTTTCTCTGCGTATGAGGTCGGTGTCTAGAAACTTGAAAACTAAGTGTTTCTGAAGTGTGTTTTGTGGATCTTAGATGAACTTAAATCCAGAATAGATATATAGTCTGATAATTCCGCAAACACGCTACAGCTTAGGTACAGTTTTCGTTCAATCTTCGGATTTTCTGTTAGCCTTTTCTTCAATAATTTCGTCGAACTCTTGCTGCTCAGCGATGTTGTCAAAGATAGCCTTTGCATGTTGTTCGGTTATTTTAAATCTACCTCTTAAATCTTCGATGTGATCGGCCTCATCTTCGGTTATGACACCATCAGCCATTGCTGCGTTAACTTCAGCTTCAAATATTGCCTCGCGCCTAGCCATTTGGTTGGAAAAAGCAGAGGCTACGATACCGGTTAAAAGTGCTACAGCACAAACGCCCATCAGAGCAGTAAATGCTCCCACAATTTTACCTATTCCAGTGACAGGTGACACATCACCATACCCAACAGTTGTGAGAGTTATCATGGACCACCACATTGTGTGGGGGATCGATTGAAAGTTTTCTGGTTGTGCCTCATATTCGGCGAGATACATCATTGAACTGGATAAGAATAGAGCTATTGCCATGAGGTATAGGGCAGCTATAAACGACTGTCGTTCTTGATAAATTGCCGAAAACAGGTCCTCTAAAGCGGTGGAATAATGAGAAATCTTAAGTAACCTCAATAATCGCAGGACACGCAACCATCTTAAGTCGGTTCCAGGAAAGAAGTAGGGTAATATGCTGGGCAAAATAGCCGCTAAGTCAACTATTCCGTGAAAACTGAAGATATAACTTGCTCTTCTGCGCGCTGCATCAGCATATCGGTTTTTTTCATCTGCGGCCATTGACCAAATTCTTAATAAATACTCTATAGCAAAGACTAATACCGAGAAGATCTCAAACATAAAGAATTGTCTCTGATATGTTTCTCCCAAGGACGAAATAGACTCGAGGCATACTGCCAACAAATTTAGGAAGATTAATATTGACAGGAAATAATCACAAGCTAGGCTCGTTTTGTCGGTTTTGTCACCTTTATCAAGTATCTGAAATATCCTGCTCTGAGTGAATGCCATGGTATACCGACTCCGATTATCTATAATAATTGTGGATGCAATTCTTGTTATTTAAGTAATTTATGCCATGCACGAGCAGTTCTGTCAAGCCATACGTTTGGTTGTCTTTGTGAGCCTATCGTTAATAAGGGGACTCAATATTACGAAAAAAAGTTTATCAGTAATATAAAATTGTTGTGATTTTATTTGTTGCCAATTGTTTCTAGCCTTATAACAGGTTGAGTTAAATTTACCTGTTATATCGTGTTCCAGAAACTTGTAACTTGTAAATAGTGGCGCTGATTATTGGCTTTCTACTATTTCATTCAGATAAGCATTTACTTGAATTCGATGTTCAATTTCTGGTTCGCCGAGCTTACTTACGCGAGGATTTGGCTGATGCAGAGATATGAATTGATCAAAGAAAAGGCAGTCGGTAGGTAAATTATTTTTTGGTTGCGGCGTACTTGGCTTCGTAGAAGTAGTGGAATTTATTTCTAGTAGCTCCTCGTCCTGTGAGGGTTCGTAAAGCCAAGCAACCTCGTTACCGAAGTTAGATTCGCTGTTCTCGCCCTTGCTCCGAGATAGCTTTAAATCAAAAACGCTCTGAGATTGCGACTTCAGAGCGTTGGATATTGATGCGTATAACATTATGTAATTGAGCGGTTAAATAACAATTATGAGGCCATTGCTGCATTTTGGTCTTTCAAGAGTGAGGGCAAGAGCGTCCAAGCGGAACTAATTTCTTCCATCAAACCCTTTACCTCGCGAACAGCTTCAATGTCGTTGTAGAGATTGGCTTTAATCAATCTTCTTAAACAATAATCATACAACTCACTGAGGTTGCGTGCTAATTCTGCGCCCTTCTCAAAGTCCAAAGATCCCTGCAAACCAATAATAATGTTACTCGCTCTGTAGAGCGCATCGCTTTTCTCCTTTATCGACTTGCGCACCAGATGACCCTCGGCAGCTGACAGTGAGTCTATCAGGCCATCGAACAACATTTGGATCAACTGAACACCATCAGCATAAGGAACTGCTGATGACACATTAACATCTTGGTAGGCATTCAGTGCTTTGGCGTGTCTTTTCATTTTGTTGAACTCCTCGGTTTTTTACTACAACTGCTGGTGTAGTAGTTATATCGTCTAGAGTTCGGATTTCTTTAGAAAATAGTGGAATAAAATTTATAGAGGAACTGCTGAAAGTCTTCTTACTGAGTAGGACAAGTCGCGTAATTACTGTTAACGCAAATGTCTGCTAAGTCAACCGCTTTGGTGATTTCTTCATCTTCGAGTTGTAACTTGGCTTGGTCGCCGACGTCTGCATGGTCAAGTTTTCCATTTTTCCCAGCCACCGTACTCCAAACGAGTGCTTTGAAAGGATCTGGATCACCAACTTCCCCTGCTTGTAGCATAAAAGCATACATAAACTGAGAATTAGCATACCCTTGCTTTGCTGAAAGAAGGTACCAATATTTTGCAAATTTGTAATCCATAGATACACCTTGGCCTTGATGATACATAAGGCCAATCATGTATTGTGAATCTGCAAGTTTTTGTTCAGCAGCTTTTCTAAAGTGTTTGAAGGCCTCTCTATAATTTGTTTTTACGCCATAACCAGAATAATAAAGCATGCCTATATTGTGTTGCGCTTCAGAAAGTCCTTGCTCCGCGGCCAGCCTATACCAGCGCATAGCGACACTGTAATCCTGCGAAACCCCAAAGCCCTCTTCATATAGATGACCGACGTTGTTTTGTGCCTCAGCTATACCATCATTTGCCATTCCGATCCAAGCGCGCATAGCAGTCGCGTAATGAGCCCGCTGGAGAGCGCTGAGACCGGCATTGAAATCCCCTGATACTGTTGGCGACGAGACGTAAAAAGCTATCGCTAACAATAGGCACCAATAAGATTTCCTCATGCTTCCTCCAAGTCAAAATACAAAACATTAAAACCCTTTTGAGGGAAGCAGTGTTTATTTGATAAACTGTACTAATCTCTCTCGATAGTTCGCGCCTGGCTTTGAACATCTATGACAGCTTGAAACAACTCTCCCTCTGCAATACTGCCGGTCATTTGAGTACTTTTCCTATGTACGATTGGTAAACTTTCGCCGACAAAGTCACTTACCTTAATCATCGCCTGTTTTAGTGAGTCATCAGAATATAATAGTGTTGGATTTTTATCCATATGGGTTTTGACAGCGTCGTCCCCGCAGGAAATAGCCTGATATATACTCAGCTTACCCAAAAGTATACCTCCTTCATCGACAACATAGGCTTCAGTGTGTTGCCGACGCTCCATATGCTTTCGGGCAACATTACCAGTATCACTAGCCCCTACGCGAATATGATCTTGCGATGCAAAAGGCTCCAATACTTGATGTTCTAATGCTATGGCCTCTCGACCTTTAATTAAATCAACTCCCCTATCTAGCAATTGGCGGTCAAAAAAAGAATGCCCAAATAAACGATGAGTGATTAGACTGCAGACCATAACCGCGATCATGGCAGCTACGGCGTATTCATAAGATTGTGAAAGTTCGAGAACAATTAGTACGGCGCTGAGTGGGGCACCAATCACTGAAGCGCTGACTGCTGCCATAGCGGCTACAGTCACTACAGATGCAACATCATTGAATCCGAGAGAGACAAGTAATTTTGTTGCGAGAGCACCTGCTGCAACGCCGATAAATAAAGCGGGTGAAAAAACTCCACCAAATATTCCGAATCCTATACACGCTGCAGTCATAAAAATCTTTGCTATCAACACACTTATGAGGAGCGGAACTAAGTATTCTCCAGATATCATATCATTGATATTACTTACTCCTAGGCCAAGTGCTTGAGGAACAAAAAGTCCTACTAAACCACAAGCAGTAGCACCTATAAAAGGAAGAAGAATTGGATTTACAGATAAGGAATTAGCCAATTTAGTGGAGTATCTTATTGATACCATGAAAATTATCGCGGTAATTGCAAATATGGGTGACAGGACAACCAAAAAAGGGACCACATCTGCAAGGGCAGGCGCAGCAGCGTTTATTTTAAACGCCGCTGTATGAGGAAAGAGATAACCACCCACCGAACTTGCTGTTATCGAAGAGACAGTAATAGGAGCTATAGCTCTGACAGAAAAGTGCCGGAGGATGGCTTCATGGGCAAAAATAATCCCCGCGATTGGTGCATTGAAACCAGCAGAGATTGCGGCGGCGACCCCGCAGGCAAGATAAATTTCTCGGGGAAGACGATTAAAGCCAAGACGCTTCCGCAGCTGAAGTTTTGATGTGATAATCCCTACGGTTGCCCCGAAATGTACTATTGGACCATATTGACCAACTGATGCTCCTCCGCTGACCGAAGTGAATGCCGCAAGGGTTGACGCAAGACCTTGCTTTATATTGAACGGGACATTGAGTTGGTGCACTGCGTACATGGAGTCAGCAGGGCCAGCCCACTTCGCAATGCCAAAAGTCCTTTTAATTATAATAATGGCCGCGGCCGCGGCCCACAAAAAGAGAAGACTTGAAAAGGAAATAGTTTGGTTGCCGATAGTGGTGGTCAAAAAATCTACACTTTCGCGTTGCTGACCAAACCACTGGACGCTCGAAACAAATAGATTCGATACAATTGCTAAACTTGCACCAATAAGACCACCAACAATAAACACGATAAATACTTCTAAAAAAGCTTCTTTTATTCGATTCATTTAGCGAACCTCTCTTATTAGGAAAGCGTAATGTTCTAGATTACCTAGTAAGTGATTGCTGGTCAAAGAATGATTCATCAGCAATGTTGTTATTAGTTTAATTTTTTAGGGTTTCAAAAACCTGACGTAGATTGAATTATTGAAGACGCTGCTTATTCTCATTAGAATGCATACTTATCACTAATTATTAAAGTGTTATAGTGCTTTGCCAGCGCTACATAATGCCAGTTTCCCTGCTCTTCTGATGGGCAACAAGGTTGAGAGCTGGGGCATCTGAATTTTGTTGAGACGATTTAGTGCAGAATTTAAAGACAATTGTAGGTCGGAGTGCGGATATCAATGAGCTCCGAGCTCTCATAAAAGTAGTGGGACCTAGTGATGCAACCGCCTTGATATTGGGGGAGAGCGGCACCGGGAAAGAACTCGTGGCGCGCGCGCTTCATGACTGTTCAGAGCGTTCTGCTGAACCATTTATCCCAGTTAATTGTGGCGCTATTCCTCGGGAGTTGCTTGAGAGCGAACTGTTTGGGCATCGAAAGGGAGCTTTCACCGGTGCGATATCAGATCGTAAAGGAAGATTTGAACTCGCAAGTGGAGGTACTTTATTTCTGGACGAGATCGGAGATATGTCCATGGACCTGCAAGTAAAGTTACTCCGGGTATTGCAGGAACGCATAATTGATCCAGTCGGCACAACACAGGGCTTAGCAATTGATGTTAGAGTTATTGCCGCTACACACAAAAACGTAGAGAATCTTATAGAGAAAGGCGAATTTCGTGAGGATCTTTTTTATCGGCTCAATGTTATGCCGATAGAAATCAAGGCCCTCCAAGAGCGAAAAGAAGATATCTTGCCACTTATCGAGCATTTTGCAGTGATGCATGCCAAGCGGAGATATAAACCTATAACATTTGTATCTTCATCACTTGAGCTGTTTATGAGATACAGTTGGCCCGGCAACGTCAGGGAACTTTCTAATCTTGTAAATCGTTACTCGGCACTTTATCCTGGACAAATCGTTGATTTCAGAAATGTTCCGGAAAGTATGCTACCTCTCGGCATTCGACTGTTAGCAAACTCTGAACCCGGTGAAATTCCAGCAACAGTGCATGTTTCCAGCGGTCAAGGCGCTTTTAATTTTGAAGACCAATCTGAGGCGAACCTATCATTAGCCATGCCGAGTAATCCAGCATTATCTAATTCATCAACAGAAGAGGTTAACAACGGAAAAGTCTTTGACGAGACGGTTAACGTAATATCAATGGCTCAAAGTTGGGATTCGTTTCCAGAGCAAGGACTTCCTTTAAAGCAACATATGGTAGATATAGAGCGGAGTCTTATACAGCAAGCTTTAGACAAGGCTGAAGGAAATGTTTCCAAAACAGCAAGACTTCTAAACGTACAACGAACGACGCTTATCGAAAAAATCAATAAATATGGTCTCTCAAGTGCCTAGGCTCTTTTGAACAGAAAATTTTCAATCGAAGGCTTTTCAAACACAAAGTAGCCAGCAAACAAATATTTCCCTGAATTAATCTATGTACTGGACTGTCAGATTGCCGACTGTTTTTGATTTTTGCGTACATAATCCTAACTTGCCGTTGGCGGATAACTGACAGTTTATTGCCACTATTGCAATAAATAATTGAATTGGTTAGATTTTTTTATCTGGCATATATATTGCTTTACTTTATATGAAGCGGCAATTTTTTTAAAACAAGCAGAGAGAAGGTACCAAAGTGGCAAATACCAATAGCATCCCGATGTTGTGGATCGACCCAGTGGAAAAGCTCAACGATCAAGTCCGTCAAGCCTTTTTAGATAAGGGATTCGACCTGCGGATAGGCGATTCGTTGGATATAGAGGACGATGCGTTTACTTCAGCTGAAATCGTAGTAGTAAGGCTTTCTAAGTGCGCCACTGCTTTAAAAGAGCTTCAGATGAAGCTGGTCTCATTAGGGTCACCAGCCCAGGTCATCACCCGAGTTGCTCGAGATCTATTTGAACTCGGTATCGAAGCTGTGCGTCAGGGAGCGCTGACTGCAGTTCCGTCTGAACAACTTGCTCCCGCCGAATGGCGTCATATAGTCGATACCAACGTTTCTGAGCCGAAGACTGACACTAGCGCCTACGTATTTGCCGATCCGGTAAGCCGAAATTTGTTGGCTTTGGCTGAACGCGTTGCAAGAGTGGATGTGACAGTGCTGTTAACGGGCCCTACTGGAGCTGGAAAAGAAGTGCTATCACGAATCTTACATGACGCTTCGCCGCGATTTGATCGACCTTTTGTCGCATTTAATTGTGCTGCAATGCCAGAGAATCTTATTGAGGACATGTTGTTTGGTCATGAGAAGGGTTCTTTTACCGGCGCCAACAAAATACAACAAGGTCTGTTTGAACAAGCTCAAGGTGGGACCATCTTTTTGGATGAGATTGGAGAAATGTCCTACGGCATGCAGGCGAAACTTTTAAGAATTCTTCAAGAACGGTCTGTGGTGAGGCTTGGTGGCCAAAAGTCAATTGAGCTTGATATTCGGATAATTGCGGCAACAAACAGAAACTTGAAACAAGCTATTGCAGAGCATCGATTTCGCGAAGATTTATATTTTAGACTCAGTGCGTTCAAGTTGTCATTGCCCCCACTAAGTGAGAGGCCGTTGGACATTCTTCCTCTCGCTGAACAGTTCGTGGCGCAACAAAATATGACTGGACACCAAATATCTATCAGTCCAGCAGCACAACATCGACTGGTTTCATATCCTTGGCCTGGAAACGTAAGGGAGCTGCAGAACGTCATGGTTCGTGCCATGGTGCTTTCGAACCAGAGGTCAATCGAGCTGGAGCATCTTTTATTTGACGACCTACATATTAACGACGAGTTTTCAGAGCCCGCATCGGAATATGTTCCTCAGAGTGACCGTTCACTTAACTGGACACAAGGTAGTCCAAACCATGGCATTACTCGCCCTAATAAAGTTGCTGGTGTGACGCAACGCGGATCCATTTTGGCAAATGAAAGAGCGATTAAAGGTTCAAATGTCCGTTCGGTATTAGATCATGCAGTGCAACAGAGCGAGCGTCAGGCTATTACCGAAGCTCTTCAGTCCTCGAGGAGTAGAGACGAGGCTGCGGAAAAGTTGGGTATAAGTCCACGTACACTTCGTCACAAGCTTCAAAAGCTTCGCGAGCAAGGTATTAACGTCACACGGGCGTATGCTCGATAAGGATATCTTTTCAATGAATCCAACCAACATAGGAAATATTGAGGCAGTTCTCGGCCAGATACGTAATTATCAGGCGGAAATCGAAGCCGGATATAAGCCAAGTTCAAGTTCGGCGAATATTGGACTGGGCACCAGGCCAGACCCTAACCGAATAAGTTTTCCAGAGGCCGTTAAAGGAGCTGTGCAGGCTGTAAATGGAGCTGCAATGAACTCTAAGATGCTCAGGTCAGCGTATGAGCACGGAGAAGATGTTCCTCTGACTGATGTGGTTATTGGGATGCAAAAGTCTTCTCTTGCGTTTGAGGCTACCTTACAAATTCGAAATAAAGTTCTTAAAGCATATGAAGATATCCTTCATATGCCGGTCTAATATTTTTTAAGCGAGTTGAAATATGGCGGCTGCAGCAGAACCCGGTACTAATTTGGTTGCTGACACACCTGACACAGGGGGCAGTGTAGTAGCGGCTCAGCAGGTGCCACCTAAGGCCAATATGCTCCCGGTAGTATCTACAGATGGTATATCTTTACCAAACATTGCCGAAGTATTGGCTCAGCCGGCCGTGCGGAAGGCAATGCCGGCCATTATTACCTTGTTGACAATCGCAATATTCCTAATAGCGTACTCGGTCACTAGAGAGCCACCAACTAGATCGCTTTACCCAGGTTTATCTGAAGCTGATCGGCAGACTGCATTTGATGCACTTACCAGTGCGGAATTTTACGTCCGAATTGACGATCAAACTGGAGATTTAATTGTTCGGGATGAACGGTATCACGAAGCGAGAATTTTCCTAGCTTCGCGCGGTCTCCCTCAAGAGGGAGCAGCTGGTGGAATGGGATCTTTGAGTGAGGATTCGTCGATGACCACGAGCCAATTTATGGAACAGGTTCGTTATGTCTCTGCGATGGAGCAAGAGCTCGCAAAAAGCGTAGCTCAGATTTCGACGATTCAAGCGGCTAGAGTTCACTTGGCAGCTCCTAAACAAAGCGTATTTGTGCGTAACCGAACGCCAGCTAAAGCCTCAGTAGTTGTGACTCCGTTTCCGGGCCGGATTATTTCAAACTCCCAAGTCGAAGCCATTATTCACATGGTAGCGTCAAGTGTTCCATATCTTTCCGCTGATGACGTGGTGGTGGTGGACAAAAGGGGGAAACTTTTGACTGATGCAAAGCGCTTCGCGTCTATGCAGCTAAATTCTTCTCAAATGGAGCACAAAAATAGTATTGAAGAGACTTATCGTAGTAGGATAGATGCTCTTCTGTCGTCGGTTGTGGGTGAAGAAAACGTTCGTTCCGAGGTTGATGTCACGATGGACTTCACAGAGACAGAAGCTACTTACGAAGAGTTTGACAATAATCGCAACGGTCCCAAAGCGCGCTCCGAAATTCTTACTCAAGAAAACAACTCTACCATGGCTGCCCTTGGAATTCCCGGTTCAATGAATAACACAAATCCTGGTTTAGCGACTGGTGTTGTCGACGGGCAACTTCGAGACGATCCCGTTGGCACGGATGGTTCTAGTAGCACTCGGCAGACTCGAAACTATGAGCTCGACAGAGCTGTTCGTCATGTCAAAATGCGTGGTGGTATGATAAAAAGAATATCTGTTGCAGTGATTATAAACGAGAGAGAGGTCGAAGCGCCTCCCCCGCCCGCTCCAGTGGTAGCGGAGGGGGAAGAGGCTCCTCCTGGTCAAGAAACAGTTACTGAGTCCCCTGGCACGGTGATTGATCCTTACACAGACGCAGAACTTGAGCGGTTCACTAATTTGGTTAAAGGCGTAGTTGGTTTTGATCAGGCAAGAGGTGATGTCGTAACGGTTGTTGCGGCTGCGTTTGAAAAGCCTGTTCCCATGGAAAACTTGGTCAAATGGTATGAGAATGCTCAGGTGATGAGTACTGCCAGAAGTATGGGAGCTGCATTAACTTTCATTATTCTGCTTTTCGTAGTTGTTCGTCCGGTACTAAAATCGTATCTGCCTCAAGTGGAGACAGTTGAAGAGACCAAGGCCGTTAGGCGACAAGATGGTGAGTTGACGGAAGAAGAGCTGGCGATGATTCAGGAGGAGGAGCCAGAGTCCCTTGATGATATTAAAGCTAAGCTCAAGCCCAAGAAGTCGACAATTTCCGCGGATATGTTAGACACAGCAAACAGTTATGATGATAAAGTTGCTCTTGTGCGCTACCTCGTGGCAGAAGATGCCGGTCGAGTGGCTAATGTGATTCGTAAAATGATCAAAGTAGGATAACAAATTGCGGGAGATGTAAAAGATGGCTGATGCAGCGGTCGCAGACGATAACGCAGAAGGTGGGATGTCCCAGAAAGTTAAGGACGAACTTGAAGTCCTGACAAATACTGAACGTGCTGCCGTAATAACACTGCTGTTGGGGGAGCAGCAAGCTGCGGACATAATACGATTTCTCAATCCTAGGGAAGTCCAAGCCTTAGGCGCAGCAATGGTAAGCGTTGCTGATCTTTCACAAGAGACCGTTAACTACGTTCTTGACGATTTCGTTGTCACGATCAAGGCACAAACCAACCTTGGGTTGGGTAACAATGATTATGTTGAAAATGTCTTGAAGCGGGCATTAGGTGATGATAAGGCGGCTACCGTTTTGGGTAGGATTTTACCTGGAGCTTCGAGTAAGGGGCTGGAGATTCTTCGTTGGATGGACGCACGTTCAATTGGAGAGATGATTCGTGAAGAGCATCCCCAAGTTGTTGCGATTATCCTATCAGTACTTGAGTTCGATGTAGCGGCGGACGTTCTTGGATTCCTTCCGGCCGAGAATCGTGCAGAGGTCATGCAGCGGGTCGCTAGCCTGGAGACAGTTCAACCCTCCGCCATGGAAGAGCTTGAGGGGATTATGAAAGAACAATTCAGTACTAGTTCATCTGCAAAATCTTCAAGTATGGGCGGGGTTCCGACAGCAGCGAAGATTATGAACTTTGTCAAGGTTGATATGGAAAATGCCATAATGGAGGGTGTCAGTAATTTGGATGAAGGATTAGCGTTGGCCATACAAGATAACATGTTTACCTTCGATAATCTTGCCGCGGTTGATAATCGAGCGATTCAGGTTCTGATGCGTAATATAGAGAATGATCAATTGATGACTGCTCTTAAAGGAGCGGATGAGGAAACTAAAGAAAAGTTCCTTGGTAACATGTCTCAGCGAGCTAAGGTTATGTTCCTTGATGACATGGAGGCTAAAGGGCCTATCCGGATTACCGATGTGGAGATCGCGCAGAAAGATATAATGCGGACTGCTAGAAAGCTGTCTGACTCTGGTGATCTTGTCTTGGCAGGTAGAGGGGATGACTTTGTCTAGAGAGTCATCGGTCAGTTGGAGACTTAATGACCTCCTTACGGCCGATCGAAAAGCAAAGGAGTTTGCCGCAGCCGGTTGGAGCGATGCTGGCCAGATTCCTAGTGCTGGTAGCACATTTACACAATGGAGCCCGACGGTAGTTGACGTTGGTGAACTAACGGGCGAAGAACTTCCAGACACTTTGGAAGAAGTCGATAATGACGATACTTCGCCGGACTTTCATCACGAAACCGAAGAGCTTCCTTCTGAGCCTGATAATCAAAACCCCGAAGAGTGCGATAACTCCATCAGAGAGGAGGAAGAAGCCGCCGAGTCGTTTGCAGCCGAGGCTCTTAATCAAGCTAAGCGGGAGGCTTACGACGAGGGATACTCGAAGGGCCGTAATGTCGCAGAGCAAGAATATAAAAAATCTAAAGAACAATTGGATGCATTGATAACCTCTCTTCGGGCAGCGCAACAGGATATGACGGCATTCTATCAGCCAATGAAAAAGCTCTCACTGCACCTTGCACAACAGTTGGTGCGGGGAGAATTGACTCTATCATCGACCGCCATCGAGCGACTTACCAAGGGAGCACTCGATGATCTTGAATACCAAGGTGAAGGTCCAATTATAATATACCTACATCCAGCCGATCGTGATCATTTTGGCGATGAGTTTTATGACGATTTTACAAGCTTGGAGTTGAGAGTCGATCGCTCGTTATCGCAGGGTAGTGTCAAAATATCTGTTGATGATACTGCGATAGAGGATTTGATTGAACAAAGATTGGATAAGTTATCCCAGCAGGTTTTAGGAATTTCCTTGCCCACGGTCTCAGTGCCTCGAGAAGATACAGAGCAGTTTAAAAATCAAGTTCAAGAGCACATGATTGAGGCTTCTATAGAAGATTCTGGAGGATATGTGGATCAAGTCGCTGGTGAGTCGGACATGAGTGATACTGATTCTGTTGATGCAGATCCTCATGTTTGAATTTGATTCACAAGTCGAAGATATAATTTCTGATTGTAGAGTGTCAGAGCGTTTCAGAAGTGGAAAACTAGTTCGTGTGGTGGGGCTGACTCTTGAAGCAAAAGGAATCTTGGCGCCTTTGGGCGCGCATTGTCAAGTAGAAAATCTTGATTATGGAACACTCGTTGATGCCGAGGTGGTGGGCTTCAACGATGATATTCTTTTTCTTATGCCTTTTGCTGATCCTGGCGGTCTTGGACCCGGAGCCCGCGTTTGGGTGCGCTCTAATCATTCAAAAGCTGGTCTTGGAGATTGCCTTTTGGGACGCGTTATCAATGGTCTTGGGAAACCTCTTGATGGTAAAGGAGCGCTCAAATACAAAGATTATTTGAGCCTGGAGGGACTACCCATTAACCCCATGGAACGTGGCCCAATTGATACGGTGCTAGATACAGGTATTAAGGCTTTTAATACGTGCCTGACATTGGGACAAGGGCAAAGATTGGGTTTGGTGGCGGGTTCCGGAGTGGGCAAGAGCGTTTTATTAGGTATGCTGACCAGAAATACTGTTGCCGATGTTGTTGTGATTGGTCTTATTGGAGAGCGCGGGAGGGAAGTACAAGAATTTATTCAACAAACACTCGGTTCTGATGGATTGGCAAAATCAGTTGTTGTGGCCGCTCCTGCCAATATATCGCCGGTACTGCGTTTAAAAGCAACTTACTTGACACACTTAATTGCTGAATACTTCCGAGATCAGGGTAAAAATGTTCTTATGTTGTGTGATAGTCTGACGAGGGTCGCGCACGCTCAAAGAGAGATAGGCTTGGCAATAGGTGAACCACCAACTGCGAAGGGGTACCCGCCCTCGGTGTTTGCTTTACTGCCTAAATTGATTGAGCGTGCTGGGGTAGGGCGCCACGGTTATGGATCTATTACGGCCATCTATACGGTGCTTGCAGAGGGTGACGATCGCTCAGATCCGGTAGTTGATATTGCCAGAGCATCGCTGGATGGACAGGTAATGTTGTCTAGGCAGCTTGCGGATGCTGCACACTACCCAGCCATAGATCTCGCTGGTTCCATATCGCGAGTGATGGCGAGTATAGTGAGTCCCGCGCAGTTGAATTCAGCAAACCGATTCAGACGGTTGTGGACGCTTTACCAGCAAAATCAGGACTTAATTCAGGTTGGGGCTTACGAGCAGGGTACGAACATCGATTTAGATGAGGCAATTAAGATTCGTCCCGGCATGGAAGCACTTCTGCAGCAATTAAGTGACGAGTGCGTTTCTCTAACAGACTCACAGACGTTTCTCAATCAGCTAACGGGAGTTCAGGTCTGATGAAATCTGTTTGGACAGTGTTGCTTACGAAGGCCGAGAGAGCGGTTCGTGTGGCTCAGCAAAAACTTGCGGATGCACAACAGAAGAAGAACCTTGCTTTAGAGCGAAGTGAAAAACTTGACAGTATGTTAACAGAGTACAGTAGTCAGTTAAGAGATGTGCAATTACGTTCTCACCACACAGGTGAGGTCGGCAACTATCAGCAGTTTATATTCCAACTTCAGGCAATGAAAGTTCGCTCTAAGCAAGAAATGAATGTACTCGACGAAGTATGTGTTAAGGCAAGAAAAATTATGCTGACGCGAGAGCATGAGAGACTAAAAATTGAGCTGTTAGCTCAACGAGAGCGAGAAAAATTTGAGGGTGAGGAATTGGCTTTCGAGAACAGCGAAATTGAAAGCGGGGCATTGCAACAGTTTAACTTGAAAGCAAGAGGTTGAGATTTAATTTGAGACTATTTTCCATTGGCACGTGTTTTGCTAACTTTAAAGGCAAATTGGAATAACTTTAAAAGAATGGAGTGTTAATGTCTGATATGCCAACTTCTTCATTGGGCCCTGAAAAGCCTGCATTGCTGGATATATCAAAGGTTCCAGATGATTCATCCAAAGTCACCGGTGACTTTTCCAATGTCCTCAATGGACAGATATCAGCTGGTGACTTAGCTCAAGGCGGCAATGCTTTGCCAAAACGTGGCGAGGTTGTGTTACAGAATCGCCAACTTCAGAGTGGAATGCGCATAAAGGTGTCGGACGGGGAAGTTTCTGAAGAAGGACTCGCCGAATTTGCGTTATCGCAAGGTATCGATCCACGGGCTTTCATGATGCTTCAGGGTGCTAAACCCGCCAACTCGGCGAGTAAAGACGCCACAACAGACGGGTTGAAGAAGGCCGGCGTTGGTGATGCCTTTCTGAGAACTAAAATATTTGATAGTAGTCGAGCTGCATCCATTGCTTCAGCAGTTTCGGGGACAAAGAATAATTCTGATGTTCTTGACGCTGCAATCGAGGCTCATTCTTTACTTAATAATCTGGGTCAGTCAGGCCACAATGATGCTTCTGGAGTGAGTCCATCTCTTCAGCTTGATTTGTCAAAACCAAGTGACGAACATATTTTGGCGGCTGAGATTGAGGATGATGTATCAATCGAAGCCGTTGTGAGTATTTCGTCGCCCTCTGTGACAACAAATAGTTTTGCTCTGGGGTCTAAAAGGTTTAACCAAGGTGCGGCTAACCATAAATTTGTTACGAACGTTGAACTGACGAATAACCCAGATTCAGAAAGGGATGCTTTGAAAGTTTCCGATAAACTCATAAATGTAAATGGCGAGATCGTCAAATCGAAAAACTTTGACTCGTTAAAATCCAATTCGGCGGAGCTGAGGTCGGATAGTAATGAATCTCTTCCAATGAGACCGATCGCGTCCATGTTTAATAAGAAGCCTGTAAAGGCTAGGTCAGTTGAATTACGTAACTCCTTCACGGCTGAATTCGATGGTAGCGAAGTTCAGCACACAATTCGTAAACCGGCTCTAGGCGAGAAAATATCAAAGGTTTCCGGAGAAGTAACCGGTAGACACATCGATTTGCTCTCGAAGGAAGCTCAGTTGGTGACGAAGTCGCCAAATACAGCTTTAGAATCTTTCAGGGCGCGGGATTTTGTAGGGAAGATTGATATCCGAATCGGGAATCAAGAGTTAGCAGAGCGAATAAGCTACACTAAAAAACTTGGCATTGTAGAAAAGATGCCGCCTGTTACGGTACTTTCCTCGGTACCAGAACAGACACAAAATTCATTCAATTCTGGGAACAACGTCACGATGATTTCGCAGCCAGTTTCTAGTGTTGCGCCATTAACTACTCTTGCATCAGAAACTGGTTCCTCTCTTGCTCAGTCGCAATCAGTGGGCTCTTTGGAAACATCGCAAGATGATCTCGCAAATGATATAATACGTCGCAAGGAGTTTCAAAATCAGTTGTCTCAGCGGTTATCTCAAGCGCTAGGACAGCGATTGAGTGCTCAGATCGAGCGCGGATCTTGGCGCGTGGAGATGGACTTGCATCCATCTTCGCTCGGTCGCGTTGAAGTTCAATTAGAGATGCGCAACGGTGAATTAGAAGCTAACTTTCTGAGCTCAAACCCGACTACTCGTGATCTTTTGCAGGAGAGTTTACCAAGATTACGTGAAATGTTGGATCATTTTGGCACGAATACTGCTTATCCAGGAATGGGGTCCGGATATAAAGGCCAATCTGACGGAAATCCGGCA
>DDII01000059.1:0-2108 GCA_002338445.1 Cellvibrionales bacterium UBA1854
TTTTTTAATGAGCCTATGGCATCGGATCGGTGGATTCAAGAAAGTGGGATACATACGGCCAAAACTTTTGGTGATGACCAAGAGAGGGTCCAGATCATAGTGTTAGATACTCGCTGGAATCGGTCTTCTATAATGCGTGTTACGTGGCTAGAGTCACTCGTTCATAAATGGAACGAGTTGGGCCCGTATAATCCTTTAGAGAACGCAGAGAGCACGATACTGGGTCTCAAACAATGGGAATGGTTAGATGCTCAACTTCAGATACCTGCAAAGGTTAGAGTTATAGTTTCTAGCATCCAAGTCCTGGCAGCATATAGCGGCTGGGAGGGTTGGTCGTTATTCCCACATGAAAAGACAAAGCTACTTAATCTGATTGCAAATCGAAATGGTGGAGCTGTAGTTTTCCTTTCCGGGGATCGACATTTTGGCGAACTTAGTGCACATGTGGCGACCGACGGAGAAATTTTAAACGATATTACTTCGAGCGGATTAAATCAGGCCTGGGATAAGCCTAGTAAAAACGCAAATCGGGTTGGTGAGCCTGTTATTACTCCAAATTATGGGTCCGTCGAATTTATTTGGCATGAATTAGGTGTAGATATTGTTCTTGGGTTGATTGACCAAAGTGGGGGGACTATGTTGGAAGTTCCAGTCGCTGGTGCAACTATGCCCTAGTTTGTATTTTTATCACCGAGAGTGACGTCCTCATAGAGATATTCTGGGTTATCTTATGGATTTTGAGATATCTTTAACAGGTCTAATCGCTCATCTATTTTTTTGAGTATGCCGGTAGTGTCAAGCCCTACAGATTTTAGTTGTTGAGAATGTTTTCCGTGGTCAATAAATTGGTCTGGAATCCCTAAATGTAAAATCGGTATTGAAATCGCTGCCGCTGCAAGGTACTCACTTACCGCGGCACCAGCCCCTCCTGAGACGACATTTTCTTCGATCGTGACCAGTAGCTTGTGAGTACCTGCTAGTTCACGAATCAAGTCCTCGTCCAGTGGCTTTACAAACCGCATGTCGACAACAGTGGCACCTAATTTTTCTGCAGCATCAAAGGCGGCACTGAGCAATGTACCAAAGTTAAGTATGGCAGTATGGGTGCCTGACCGCACGGTTCTTCCCTTACCAAGTTGGACCTCAATCATAGTTTGCTCTATTGGGATTCCCGGTCCAACACCTCTCGGGTAGCGAACTGCGGCAGGTCCAGAAAACTGGTATCCTGTGTATAGCAATTGTCTTGTCTCATTTTCGTCTGAGGGAGTCATCACAATCATGTTCGGTACGCACCGTAGGTAGGATAAGTCAAAGACACCGCCATGTGTCGCGCCGTCTTCTCCAACTAGCCCTGCTCGGTCGATCGCAAACAGGACGTCTAGATTTTGAAGGGCAACGTCGTGAATTAATTGATCGTATGCTCGTTGGAGGAATGTAGAGTAGATAGCAACCACTGGTTTAAGATTATCACAAGCCATACCTGCTGCTAGTGTTACAGCGTGTTGTTCCGCAATTGCTACATCCTCAAAGCGATCCGGATATTTTTCCGCAAACTCATTCATTCCTGATCCATCACACATCGCTGGTGTAATTCCGATTAATCTCTCATCGGACGCAGCCATATCACATAACCAGTCTCCAAACACTTTCGAATATTTAGGTGATTTGGGCACCCTCGAGTTTTCATGGGGGGGTTTTTCGGAAACTTTGGGTTCGATTTTACTAAGAGCATGGTAACCCACTGGATCATCTTCAGCAGGCTCATATCCTTTGCCTTTTTGCGTGATAACGTGAAGTAAAACGGCACCTTTAATCTCTTTGACATTAGAAAGAGTTTGAATCAGAAGAGGTAGGTTATGGCCATCAATGGGGCCGACGTAATAAAATCCTAATTCTTCAAAGATGGTTGCTGGTGATACGATACTTTTCATGTATTCTTCTGTTCGGCGAACGAAATTTGTCGTGCCGGGCATGGTTCGTAGTGCCTTCTTGCCAGTCTCTCTTAATTGGTTATATAGTTTACTGCTCCATAATTTCGCAAAGTAAGTCGACAGACCGCCTACATTTTTTGATATCGACATTTGATTGTCGTTTAGTACGACCAACAG
>DDII01000059.1:2491-7399 GCA_002338445.1 Cellvibrionales bacterium UBA1854
ACCGCAATTGTGTTTCGGGTAATTTTATTTTGTGCTGCAGCTATTGCCATGCCCAGTGCGGCACTCATTGACGTGCTTGAATGGCCGACTCCAAAAGTGTCGTATTTACTTTCACTTCGTTTTGGGAACCCCGAAAGTCCTTTATGCTGGCGGATCGTAAGCATTTCCTCCCGTCTTCCAGTCAGAATTTTATGTGGATATGTTTGATGTCCTACGTCCCAGACTAGTCGATCTTCAGGTGTTTTGAATACATAGTGCAAAGCAACAGTGAGCTCTACGACTCCGAGTCCAGCACCGAAGTGTCCACCAGTCTTTCCCACACAGTACAGGACGAATTCTCTTATTTCGTTAGATAGGTTGAGAAGCTCGTCACTATTGAGCAACCTAAGCTGAGAGGGATGATCGATGCTATTCAGCAATGGAGTATCGGGCCGACTCTCTGGAATCTTGTTAAATGTTTTGGTCATTGAATTAAACTCTTAACTTCAGTCGTCAAAAGATGTAACAAGTTGATGTGAATCCAATATAGAATCTCGGAGGGGTAATTGATATTTTTAAAAATTTCGGGTGACGATAAAATTGGCTATACTTCGGAGTCGATCTGCACTTGAGTCAAAATCTTCTAAACTCTTTATACTATTCTCAAACAATTCATTCACGTTTTCCTTCGCCATTTCTGTCCCTAAAAGGCTTGTGAATGTCGCTTTTTTACCCTCATCATCGGATCCTTGCTTTTTGCCGATGTCTTCTGTGGAGGCTTCTACGTCTAAAATGTCGTCTTGAATTTGAAACGCAACGCCAATCGATGTGCCAAAGGTTCTCAGAGCTTTTAGTTGATCCTCTGTCGCTTTACCTGTACCAATTGCACCCATCAGAACGCTTGATTCGATCATTGCCGCTGTCTTAAATCGATGCATCTCCACAAGGCCGGGTAGATCGATTTGCGTGCCCGTTGATGCAAGATCGATAGCTTGTCCTGCAACCATACCTTGGCAACCGCTGCCACGCACCAACATTTTTATGAGCTCTACATTTACAGTTGGGTCAAGGTCAACGAGTTCGGTTAATTGCTGAAAAGCAAGTGATTGGAGGGCATCACCCGCGAGAATGGCAGTACCTTCATCGTACTCGATATGGCATGAGGGCTTCCCACGTCGAAGGGTGTCATCGTCCATTGAAGGAAGATCGTCATGAATTAAAGAGTAGGCGTGCATCATTTCAATGGAAGCGGCTATTTTTGTGGTGTTGTCATCTACGTCTCCAACAGCGCAAGCTCCACCATAGCAGAGCAAAGGACGTATTCGTTTTCCGCCATTGAACACGGCATAACGAACAGCGTCATATAGCCGATGCGCCGATCCAGAGGCCTCTGGGAGAATATTTTCAAGCTGAGTATTGACGTCTTTGTGGCAATTAAGAATAAAATTTTCCATAGCAGATCCCACTATTTTTGGTCCGGCTCGAAGCGATGACTTACCAGAGTGTCCCCTTCTTGAGTAAGAAGCTCAACACGCTGTTCGGCATTTCTGAGAGCATCATGACAGTCTCGAGCTATTTTTATGCCTTTTTCGAAACAAGTTAGAGAATCTTCTAGACTTAGGTCTCCACTCTCGAGTGAGGTCACGAGGGCTTCTAAATTACTTAGCTGACGCTCAAAGTCTACTTTTTGAGGATCTACTAACACCTGTTAAACCACCTTATATATTGGTTTACAATCTTATTATTGTTACACCCTATCGAACCATTGTCTCTGGGTCAATCAGTCAATGAAAAATTTATGAAATATAGCTTGAGCACTGTTATTATCTGTCAATATTGATCGACAACCACACAGATTCCGTAGATTTTACAGTATTTTATCGTGGGTTTACATGAAGATTCTCAGACTTAATGTTGCGGGGCAACCAATTGAGTGGTTAACTTGGCAGCAAGCAGTGTGCCTTTTTGCAAGGGATCTAGTTGTTTGGACACTTGGGGATATCGTGCGTGAAGTTCGGGGCGGATTTTGCAGATTAACCGGGAAACCCTCCATTATGGTCGTTCCTTCCATTATTGCTTGTGGTGGTGAAAAATTGGGGCGACCCAGAAAAAATAATCGATTAAATAATGCAGCTTTATTTGCCCGAGACTATTACACCTGCGTGTATTGTGGTCACACCCACAAGCGTGAGCACCTTACTCGCGACCATCTTTTGCCAACCTCTCGTGGAGGGAAAGACTGTTGGGAGAATGTTGTTACTGCATGCAGGCGATGTAATCAATTCAAGTCCAACCGAACCCCAGATGAAGCTTCAATGAGCCTTTTAAGGGAACCCTATAGACCTAATAATGCCGAGTTTCTAACTTTGATTAACAGTAAGGGCATGTCGGGCGACCAGAAGACTTTTCTGAGAACACAATATTCTCGTGGGACGACACTAGATTTTGAATAGCAAAATCAAGCGCAAAAATGCTTAATGGTCCACGATGCGCCTGAGGCCCGCCTACGAGGGGGTGATGACGAGCAACAGACACATCGGGTATGTTTAGGACACCAAAGTTCCCTCAAAGTTCGATTTTATAGTGGAAGTTTTTAAAAAAAAGCTTTCAGTGTCGAAGTAAATGATACATTTGCATAATTTGTGGTGAATTTCATTATTGTAGCAAATCTCGATACACAGGATCGAAATTAGCGGCGACCTGATTTCGATTAAAGTCGCTTATGACCCTGAGTAATTGACGACACGTAATTTGGCCTACCAAACGCCCATTCTCCAAAACTGGCCTTCTCCTTCGACCCTTTTTTACCATGTCGTTAGATACTCCCACGATGTCAGAATGTAAGTCACATGACTCGACGTTCATACTCATGTGCGGTTTTACAGTCCCTACTTTGTGACCTTTATCATAAAGCTGTTTGAGAATTTGGCGACAAGTTATTTGTCCGATAAGCCGACCTTTGCTAACAATTGGTCGGCGTCTACGTCCTTTTTTAAGCATGTCTTCGGCAACGTAAATAAGGTTTGCATTGACATCGCATGATTCGACGGCTTCAGTCATATGCTCTTCGACCTTGCCTACTTCTCTGTGATCATTATAAATTGCAGACAAAATAACCCTCAGGCAATCCATTTCAGAAAGTACGCCAATTAATTGCTGCTGCCTAGTTACAACACAAAGACCGGATACACGGTTCTCAATTATCGAGTTGGCTGCGACGAAAAGATCATCTTCTGGAAAAATTTTTACTGGGTATGGCTGCATGTAACTGCTGATTTCTTTTTTACTTGATTTTTCATGTGTTGCCGAGAGGCCAACTCTAAGGCAGTCTATCTCTGATAGAACTCCGAGGAGGTTGTTGGCACCATCAACCACGCAGAGACCAGAAACTCGATGCTCCAGTATCAGAGATACAGCTTCATTAATGCTATCTTCTTCACCAATTTTAATTGGATTTTTTTGCATGTAATCACACAAATCAACTGAGCGTAACATCGCTTTGTCCCTTAGAGTTAATTATGGGATATACTCCATTCGGTACTATAAATGCCTCATAAAATCAATAAATGGTTGTGGCCATGAGCCGAGGAGCAACACAAAAACCATGAGAATAATAGCTAATATATCGCGCCACATGGGTAAAGGGGTGCGAGAGAGCTGATAATCATTGTCTGGTGATCTTATTCCAAGCATTGAATAGATGACCCTCAAGTAATAATAAATAGCAATCGCACTACCCACAACTAAGGTGATTAAAAGAAGCCACAAATTGGTATTTAGAGCGAGCGTTATGAGATAAAATTTTCCTAAGAACCCCGCAGTAAGCGGAATCCCCGCGAAGGAAAGCATAGCCACCGTCAATGTGCCCGCTTGCAAAGGTTTTCGCCAGAATAATCCAGCAAATGATCTCATATCGGGATCGTTCTCTCCCCCGATATTTGCAACCACAGTGAAGGCAGCTAATGAGGTAATAATATATGCGGTTATGTAAAAATTTATTGCCTCTAGGCTAGAGTTGAAGATTTGCTGGCTCTCTTGCAGTTGTCGAAGTGCTACAAGGGCAACTAAAAGATAACCAAAATGCGCTATTGACGAGTAAGCAAGTAGTCGCTTGATTTGTTGCTGACGAAGCGCCAACCAATTTCCAACTAGCATTGAAATAATTGCCAAAACACTTAAACAGATCGTAAATGTTGTGTACTGATGCAATTGTCCATCTATCGTAAATCGCGTCAATGCAATAAGCATCGCTCCCTTGGAAACGGTGGCTAAAAAGTTTGTAACTGGTGTAGGAGCCCCCTGATAGACATCGGGAGTCCACATATGAAAAGGGGCAAGAGATAGTTTAAAACCTATACTTGCCAGTAACATTGATGTGCCAGCAACGACAAGCAAAGGATTCTTGATGCTTGCTAAGCTCAGTTTAGCGCCGATCCCCACATAGCTGAGATCACCCGTGGCCGCATAAATTAAGGCGAATCCAAAAAGTAGCATTGCAGAGGCCGCAGCAGAGAGCACAAGGTATTTTATTGCCGCTTCCAATGGGTTGGGATTTTTTTCAGGAAAAGCGATCATTGCATAAAGTGAGATGCCAAGTAACTCCATACCCAGTAATAGGGAAGCCATGTGAGATGCAAGAATTAAAACGACAGCTCCAAGAGTTGACAGGAGCAATAAGAGGTAGTACTCCTCAGTAATGTTAAAATCAGTTTTTTCGATATCAGTTGATAAAATGAGAGTAACTAAGGCCCCCAATGAAATAAGCGAGCTAAACCACAGCCCGGATGGATTTATTAGAAACAATGGGGTTACCTGTTGCGAATAACTAGTTGCAAAGTAAGTGGACCAAAGCGTTGCTGTGAGACCAAAAAAGCTTATCCACCATGCTAATTGATGGTTACGTTTTATAGAGGCTTGTGTCATCACAAG
>DDII01000055.1 GCA_002338445.1 Cellvibrionales bacterium UBA1854
CGAATGTTTATTGGTATTGGAGAGGCTGTGATGACCCCTAGCGCAATGTCAATTATTGCAGATCGATTTCCTAAGCAGCGGCTTGGGTTTATATCCGGTATCTACTATATGGGTGCGCCTATCGGGGGAGGTTTGAGCCTTCTGTTAGCCGGATATCTGGGGCCTATTATCGGCTGGAGAGCCTGTTTCTATTTGCTTGGAGGTATCGGAGTGTTGCTCGCAGCGATAATGTTCTTTATGAGAGAGACACCGAGACGTAGTTTCGCGGCGGTCGATTCATCTGTTGAAACTCTACCGTTGAAGTCCGTTGTGAGAACAACCATCCAAATGATTATTAGTTCGCCTGCGCTCGTACTAGTCATCGCGGGAGGTACGATATTTCATATAATGATGGGAAGCACATTTTTTGATCAGTTATGGTTTGTAAACGAGAGAGGGTTTGAGCGAGATCAAATCGCGCAGCTCACAGGTTGGTTGGTTCTTACTGGAGGCATAACAGGAAGCTTGCTTGGTGGTATCGGTGGAGACCGATTGATGACAAAAACGGGACTCGGACGGTCGGCATTCCTTTGCATCATCATGATTACATTCGCTCCTTTCATTCTTGCATTTAGACTTTCTGAAGCAGGTTCCGTTTGGATCCTTGTAGGTATGTTTTTTGCCGTGGTTCAAATGGGTGCAATTTTTGGTCCAATTTTTGCCACTGTACAAGAGCTGGCTCCCGCTCAGGTGAGAGCAACTACTGTGGCTGTCACAATCATGTCATTCAATATATTGGGCTTAGGCATTGGTATTACGGGAACAGGAATTGCTGTGGACTGGGTAATCTCTCGAGGCTGGGAGCAGCCGTACAGTATAGTCATATCAAGTGCCACATTGTTCTCATACCTAGCTGTCCCATGCTTCTATCTATCGGGACGCTGGTTCAAGCGTGATAAGGAGCGTGTCCACGCAACTAAAATATTTTGTTGAGTCGCTTTACGTTCTAAAGTTTTTTTTGCCAGTATATAATCTTTTTTTCCATTTAGGTTGAGGTTAAAAATTGTTACTTTTCTAAAATTGGCAGGTGAGGTGATTGATTTCATGGCAGAAAATTTTTTTGCTGCAGTAGAGCTAGGTGGTACCAAATGTATAGCGGGCATTGGAGATGGAATAACAATAGTTGATGAAGTCACTATTCCAACAAGATCGCCTGAGGAAACGGTAGGAACGCTCATAAACTTCATCAATCAGTCAAAGAGAACATTTGGTGGGATAAGAGGACTTGGGATAGCATCATTCGGTCCTATTGATCTAAACCTCCATTCAGCAGATTTTGGTTGCATTCAAAACTCTCCCAAGAAACATTGGGAGGGATTTAACCTCCAACAAGCTTTTTCTGTCATGGACTGTCCGACCGCTATTGATACGGATGTCAACGCAGCCTGCCTTGCCGAGGCGTATATCGGCGCCGGTAGAGATTCAAAAAATGTCGTCTATACCACGATTGGGACTGGCATAGGCGTGGGCATTGTTGCTGATGGGGTTGTTTTCAGCGGGAAAACTCATCCAGAGATTGGACACATTTCTGTGCACCAAGAGGCATATTGCGATCCATTTGAAGGTTTATGCCCATACCATCGCAATTGTCTCGAAGGTCTGGCGAGCGGTCCAGCTATTTTGGCTCGATGGGGACAGTCGCTATCCGATCTTCCAGTCGAGCATCCAGCACATGTCCTGGAGGCTGGGTATCTGGCACAGTTGGTAAAAATGCTAACACTAAGCTTTTCACCAGATAAAATAATTCTTGGTGGTGGGGTGATGATGACTCCTGGGTTAATAGAATTAGTGCGACTGAAAACGCTTGAGGCACTGAATGGCTATATTTCTGACCTACTCACGCTTGATGAGATGCTTTCCCTAATTAAAGCTCCTGAGCTTGGAAACAAATCGGGATTGCTAGGTGCTATGATTAAAATAAAAAATATAGTTCTTGGGGAAGATTTTAATGTAAGCGCCACAAGGCCGGTTGATGCCTAATTTTTAGTAATCTCCTTTATGCAGCAACAGACTGTTAGAGGAAGTTTCAAGAACAGAATGTCTGCTTAAGTTCGTAGAGCGCAAAATCAAAAGCGCTTTAACGAGGTGTATTAATGTATCGGCGAGAGTTATATAGTGTTCCTTGTTTGTTTTAATAAAATTGACTTGACTTCCATTAAAATCATAAAAAATCCTACCGCTTTATTTCAAGTATTATCTCCCCTGTATCCGCCATTTTACGTGCTGTGCGTGTAATATTTTTCTGAGCTAGTTCAATATCTGAGGCCCTTAGATCACCTAACATATCCATATCATCGCTGAGCCTTTTCTTTGCTCGTTTCGACATGTTCTTGTAAAGTTTATCCTGAACAGTTTTACTCGAACTTTTGAGGGCAACTGCTAGCTGATCATTGGGCGTTTTTTGCAAAATTTTTTGGATCGACCGATCATCAATTTTAGCCAAAGAATCAAATAGAAACATATTTTCTTGAATTTCAATAGCAAGTTTTTCGTCTTTCTCAGCAATATCTCCGATAATTGTATTGGCCATATTCATTTTCATCAGGCTCATTATCTTGGCCGCGGTCTCAACGCCACCGAGGGGCGTTGGTTGTCTTTGTCCCTTGATAAAAGTATTTTTCTTCATTGCGCCTCTTTAAATTTGAATCTCGCTAGTCATAGATCGTGCTTTTAAATTTGTGTCTTTGATAAGGCAGAGAAAATCCAATAAACACCAGGTCCTAATATGCTATAAACTTTGTCATATGTTGGCAGACTCATTCAGAATTTACAAAGAAATGACACAATGTTTAATATACATTTAAAGATTTTTCTTCTACCCAAGAGTTGACATCTCCCGCAAAATCTTTTGCTATAGCTCGTGCTGTCATTTTGGCAGACATCATTACACTTGGGGTGCCCGCGCCCGGCTGAGCGTTTGCCCCAACTAAATAAAGATTTTCGATATCTTCGGACCTATTATGGGGTCGGAAAAATGCAGATTGTGTTAATTTCGGCTCAACTCCAAAACTATTGCCGATATAACTATTAAGCGTGTTCTCAAAATAGTCTGGGGTAATGAATTCGCTGTGAACCAGGTTTGCCATCAAGTCTGGTATGTACCCCTCCTCGTCTAGGAATAACAGAACTGTATCAGTTAATTTGGGTCCCTCATTATCCCAATCAATGTTGCTTTGATTGTTTGGCACTGGGATTAGTGTGTATGCAGCATGATGGTTTTCAGGGGCAAGAGATGGGTCTGTAATTGTAGGGATGTGCAGGTATTGGCTGAAGTCTTGTGCTAAAATCTTGGTCTTAAAAATATCGCTCAATAGTTCCCTGTAGCGGGGGCCTAGAATAATATTGTGGTGCCTGAGATCCAATGGTTGCGTTGCTTTGAATCCAAAGTAAATTACGACAAGTGACATAGAATAACTCATCCGCTGAATTTTCCAATTATTATTCCATCTTCTATGCTTGCGTTCGATGAGCTTCATATAAGTATTTGCGTAATCGGCGTTGCTTACAATAATTTCAGCGAACAAGTTTTCTCCATTCTTTAACTTTAGGCCAGTCACTCGTGGCTTAGAAAAAATACTGTCTCTTTTGTCTACCTTAATACTCGCAACTTCCGTATTAAAGCGAATACATCCGCCTAATTCCTCGAATTTTTTGACCATCCCGTTGACTAATTTTCCTGTTCCGCCCATTACATAATGGACTCCCCAGGTTTTTTCTACAAAATGAATCATTGCATAGATTGCTGGGACCGAAAAGGGGTTCCCTCCGATTAACAATGTCTCAAAGCTAAAAACCTGACGGAGTTTTTCGTTGGAAAAATATTTGCTTGTAAAGGAAAATAAGTTTCGTACTGCATCCAGTTTTAGGAGATCTGGCAAAACTTTAAGCATCGTTTTGGTGTCTTCAAAAAAGGTGTAGCCTAATTCCAGAAACCCTCGTTTGAAAATTGCTTCTGCAGCCTCATGGAAAAGCTCGTAACCCTTTAAATCTTCGGGTGCAATCTCTTTAATTTGAGCCAGCGTGTTATTCCTATCTCCATCATAATCAAAGTGAGTTTTATCATCAAAGTAGATTCTGTAAAAAGGTGCTATCGGCACAATAGTTACATATCTGGAAGTTTCACTCCGCGTTGCTGTTTTGGCTAAGAGACGTTCACAAGATGGAAAATCGGGGTTATTCAAATTATGTTTCCCTCGTTTGAGTTCGAATAGCTCCTCAATAAAATGGGGAACTGTAATTACAGTCGGCCCCATGTCGAACACAAATCCTTTTGTTTTTTTAACATAAGCTCGCCCGCCTGGTGCATCAAGTTTCTCGACGATCGTCGTATCAAATCCGAGACTTTGAAGACGTATGCCGAGAGATAAACCGCCAAATCCGGCGCCAATGACCAACGCGCGATTATGTCCATTTTCCATATGATTTATTCCCGAGTTTACTACCCCCGATTCTATCTCAGATTTGTGACAATTTCTCGGACTTTAAAAATTACTATATTAGGGAACGATACACTAATCACTTGCTAAGTAAGATACTAATCTTCTATGATATTAAGGCACCGATTTGTTCAGCTTGCGGGTGCTTTATAAATTCTGCTAAAAAGATGTTGGCACCTGTTAGATTTAACCCCCTTCTTTAAGCAGCAATCTAGATCAATGGTGATCATCTGAGATTCTGGCTCTCAAAAATATAGCCATCAGATTTCCCCATTTTATTCGGGATGAGGCGTGCATTAGTCACGATTTATCTGTAAGGCGATAAGGTAATTTTCACATTTTCACTAAGAAACTGAAGAAAAAATGTCAATAGGAGCGCAATAGAATGAAATTTGAGACAAAGGTTATTCACTCTGGATTTAACGATGACCCTTCCACTAATGCGGTGGCAGTGCCGATTTACCAGACAACTTCATTTAGCTTCAGAGATACACAACATGGAGCCGATTTATTTAATCTTGCTGAACCCGGTAATATATACTCGAGGATAATGAATCCTACCTGTGACGTGCTAGAGCAGCGTATAGCCGCTGCTGAAGGTGGCATGGGAGCACTCTGCATGTCATCAGGGATGGCGGCAATTGCAGCGTCAATAACTAACCTTTGCAAGGCTGGAGATAACATCGTTAGTGTCAGCCAACTGTATGGTGGCACTTATAATCTTTTTGCCCATACTTTTCCACAGCAAGGTATCGAAGTAAGAATGGCTCCAGGGGACAATATTACCGCACTTGAAGCCCTAATTGATGACAACACAAAGGGTATCTTTTGCGAATCAATTGGAAATCCTGCCGGTAATATCGTTGATATCGCTGCTTTGGCTGCGATGGCTCATCGAAATGAAATACCTCTTTTAGTAGACAATACGGTGGCGACACCCTATTTTTGTAAGCCTTTTGAGTTTGGTGCAGATGTTGTGATTCACTCCTTGACCAAGTACATTGGTGGTCATGGGACGACGATAGGTGGAATTCTTGTTGATTCAGGAAAATTTAAATGGCGTGATAATCCGCGTTTCCCGCAATTTAATGTTCCTGATCCGTCTTACCATGGTGTGGTCTATGTGGATGCACTAGATGCTCCATACATCGGCAGGGCGCGAGTAGTCAGCCTCCGGAATATGGGTGCTGCGCTGTCCCCGTTTAATGCATTTCAAATTCTTCAAGGTCTCGAGACATTGCCATTAAGAATGGAGCGACATGCTGATAACGCATTAGCGGTTGCCAAATATTTAGCTGCACATTCTGCAGTAAGCTGGGTAAATTATGCTGGTCTACCGGATGATAAGTATTATGATCTAAGTATCAGAATAAGTAGCGGTAAACCATCATCTATCGTTAGTTTTGGCATCGCCGGTGGGGAGACAGCTGGAGGTACTTTTATCGACTCACTACAGTTGATCAAGCGACTCGTTAATATTGGCGATGCTAAGACACTTGCTTGTCATCCAGCAACAACAACTCATCGTCAACTAAGTGACGAGGAGATGATTCTTGCCGGTGTAAGTAAGGATTTAGTAAGACTCTCCGTTGGTATTGAGCATATCGACGATATCATAGGGGATATTGATCGTGCTCTAAATATTGCTTCAGCCAATGATGGCTAAATAATCTCGCTAATATGAGCTTAGTATTTTGCATCGCTTTTAAAGGATTTCGCTGGTTAAAGAGAATACTTTGTCCATAGACAGGCTAAAAAAGAGATCGATGTTGCCCGCCATCAATTACTATGTTTTGCCCGACGATATAGCGAGATAGCGGGCTGCAGAGCAATGCCGCCATGGGTGCCATATCATCTGCGATTCCAGCAAAGCCAGCTGGTATAGTGTTGTATTTACTGAAATGTTCTGCCACTGAGTCTGGATCTGGGTTAATATTGAAGGCTTTAGCATAAGCTTCTGTGTTCTCCAGAGATCCCTCTGTAGCAAACATTCCGGGAAGAATATTATTGATGTTTACTCCATATTGGGCTATTTCCCGAGATACGCTCGCCGTAAAATTTATTAAGGCGGACCGGGCGGGTCCTGACATCAGTCGCCAAACCAAGGGGTTTTTCGCAGAAAAAGTTGCAATATTTACAATTCTACCCCACTTTTTCCTTTTCATAACCGGTATGTAATGTCGCATGATCTCAATTGGTCCAATGAGGGCTGTTTCGATTGAGTCTCGCCACATTTGCGGGGTCACATCTAGAAAATTCCCATTCGGTGGAGGAGGTTTTATGGTTATTGATAAAATATCTGGGTTCGGGCATGTAGAAAAAAGGATATGTCGGCCATCTTCAGTAGATGAGTCAGCAACGATTGGTGTAACTTTTACCCGATACTTACTTGATATTTCATCAGCGGCCTTTACGAGTCTTTCTTCTCTGCGAGCGGAAATATACAATTCTACACCGGCTTCCGCAAGCCTTTCGGCAGTTGCTCGGCCCATGCCGGCACTACCTCCAGCCATGATAGCTGTTTTCCCTGCGATTTGAAGATCCATGAAGTTTTCCTTTTAGTGTGTTCAATGCACTGAGAAGAAAATAGAGTTCCGTTATGATCCTTTATGCTTTGTCTTTAAAACGAATTCTTTCAGAAGATAGATTTGAATCATTTTATTTACGTAGTTTTAACTCACACGTTCATCCTACTTAAGTACAGATTTAATGTATATCAGTGCCATGTTAAGTCTCTCTTATTGCGATGCTTTTACTGAATAAATGTGCTCACATTTTACTAACAGCTATAAATCAATCTAATTTTCTAATTCGATGTAAAACCGATAGTTTTTGTTTTTCGGACATTTTGCTCCAATCTCTAATTTCTTTGATTGTTCTTTTACAGCTACTACATATCTCCAATTCTGGATTATAGTCGCATTGTTTTATGCAGGGAGAGTTTGAATTCAAACCTTGTTGTTCTTTGGAGTACATAGTTTTACTCATTGACTGATCCTCAGTCGAAAAAAGTTTTCGTATGGACAGAAAAAAAACGTAAAAGTGAGTGCAAAGAAGTCAGGAGGGTGATCAAAATCATATCAGTACGTCTCCGGTAAGCCATTTAAAATAAAGCGCTCTGTAGATTCAAAAGATCAATCATAATTATTCTGAGTATTAATTTTGTGATGGGAGTTCCTAAAAAAAAATCCCCTCATTTATAATTTACGGCGTGTATTTCTGATCAATATATACCATTAGTTTTATTGACGAATTTTAATTCGTCCGAGCCTTGTGAATTGCTTTTTTCTTGCTAAGAGCTTCTGGTATCACCAAATCTTTTTTCATAGTGTAATAGCTTTTCACTCAGGCTAATCAGTTCGGATTGAGCTTTACTTTTGCTGAATTCCGATGCGTCTGCTATCTCTCGCATTAGTATCAATTGGTTTTTTAACGACCGCAAGTCTCTATTAAGATTCTCAATTTGTTCTTCCAAGTCCGGGATTGATTTTTTGCTTTCGTTTAAATTAAGGATTTCGACTGTATTGAGTTGTTTTATTAAATCACTGAGGCGTATTCCTTTTGGTTTAAATGAGTCTCTCCAAGGTATCCGATCTGGCAATAAATTATATTGCATCCTTTGACGACGAAATCTAAATGATTCAAAAAGGGGGACATAAGGCTCCCACTTTGGATCCTCCTCAGCATAAAATTCACTCATATTGATATATGCACTCAAAGGTCGTGTCAAATCACAATCATGACTGCAATAATCTGGCAACATGAGGAATACATTACCCCAATGAGCGGGATGATCAACAGCTAATACGGAGTAACAGTTTTTGCAACATAGTCTAGTAGAAGCACCACCGGCACGTAGTTTTAAACCTTTGATGTTTTCCTTTCCCTCTACAGTTAATATATCTGACTTAAAATAAAAAAGTCTTGGCAGAGATACGGGGGAAACACCGCCTTTTAAGTGTGCGTACTGAGCGAATTGACGGCAGTCATTGCATCCACACCGGACGTAACAGCTTGCTTGGTTATTAGCAACAGTTATTGAACAAGCGCCACATAGACAGCGTATGGTGCCTGATGTCTCAGATCGTTGTTCAGAGTTCGGCTGCGTCATAATCTCAAGATCATTTAAATCATAACCTTACACTTTCTCCTTTTGTACGGGGTATTGTAATTCCTACAGGGTTCATTATGCACCTAGATTTGTTGATTGGATATCCCAATAAATCAGAGAAAAATACCGGTTTGGTCATTTTCAAAAAAAAAATTTGTAAATAGCGATTTGACGTCTTAATTTTAAAATGCTAACCATATTATTGTGACATGCCAAAGCTTGCTCCCTATTGGCTTGAAAGTTCGTACCAAGTTTCTTGAAAAACGAGCAACTTGTCGTACTTTGAGTTAATAATAATTTCTATAATCGACAGAATATTAAAGAACAAAATTCCAGACGCTGATCTAAGTGGTCGGTGAAAGACAGCGAGTGATTTAGTGTAAATAACTACCTTTTTGTTTTACGAAATTTTATTGGTAATGCTTGTAGCCGTCTTTGGGGCGAAAACCACAAAGGTGTTGTAGAGCTACCAGCTGTTTTTGTGTCTAATTAAAATGACTAAGTTTGTTGCTTGCCTTTAGACATTGTGTTGAACCGCTGATTGAATTTAGCCACGCGACCCTCTGCTTTTGCGACTTGCTGTGCTCCCGTATAAAATGGGTGGGAAGCTGATGAAGTGTCAACTGTGAAATAAGGGTATGTTTTACCATCTTTCCAATCTATAGTTTGGCTGGTGCTTAGAGTTGAGCCAATAATAAAATATTCATCAACACTAGTGTCATGGAAGACCACGTCTCTGTACTTAGGATGGATTTCGGGTTTCATTGTTCGTTCTCCGTGATAAATTTATGGGGTAGGTTGGTATGATCGAGCTACGCATCTTAGCGAAGATTAGCACTGCGAGTGTTTCATTCTCTTGAGATCGCGGTTTATTTTTCATGGCATGAGCAGTGTGAATTTTTACAAATTTGATAATTCTTGTAATGTGCAGTGGCGACAAACACAGATCCAAGCACTGTCAATCCTTTTTCCCCAGCCTCACTAAGAATCGCCTCTCCTAAAATAACTGCAACTATAAGACAAACTAATCCAAATAATGCTATCGGAACGGCTACAATAGTTTTGTGAATAGTGTACCCTTTAATGAGCGCAAATAAACTTATCGGGAACGCCACCAACAGAATAAGTGCATGGATAAACTCGTTGTCCAGTGCAAAAGGGAAAAACCCATAAGCAAGTATGGCAAAGGAAGGAGTCAGAAAACAGTGCGCAACACATGCCAGGGATAACATTATTGCTAGCTTGTCTGACATTACCGGTATATTTTTCATATTTTATGTAAAACACCTAAAGATAATAATTAAAAACGTCACAGCCTATCCACTTTATTCGGGTGAGTATGCTAACGGTTAAAGTCCGAGTTGTGAAGTTATATGTTAATTATTAAACCAAGCCCTTTCTTAAAGCGCGATCGACAGAAGGCTTGCTAATGTTTAAAGATTTATTAATCCTCTTGTTACAATTAAACAAATGTCAAAAATATTGGACTATACACTTTTGTATTATTGTTTTGATTATTTCGAGTATTGGTAAATTTTGTTTGTGGGGGGAGTTCTCCCAGCTGGTAACGCGCAGTAATTAGTAAGTTGACAGTAAATAACCAGTGATACCAATCGGAGCGTTTTAGATCTGCTCTTTGAGCCAAATTAAATTTCTCGACCTTTTGATGTGTTATCCTCAGTTACTGTTTAAGCTGTAGAGATGCAAAAAATATTTTTAAAGACTTTTAAAATGGTGTTTAGTTGCAAAATTTAGATTGGATAATTATCTTTGTGTATTTGTTGTGTATGTTCTCCATCGCCCTGATCACTGGGCGAGGCCAAAAGTCGTCGTCTGATTATTTTCTGGCAGGAAGGAAGTTTTCGTCTAGGTCCCTTGCAGCATCTACACTTGCTACGCAATGTTCAACAAATAGCTTGCTTGGAGCACCAGCCTTCGTGGGTTTTTCACTAGGAGGTGGATTGATATGGTTGCAGTACGAGTTAGCAGTTCCAATTGCTATGTTAATATTGCTTTATATATTGGGTCCAGCTAGGCGTCAAGGAGTGACCTCGATTTATGAGGTGGTCGAAAACAATATTGGCAGAAGGAGTCGGCTGACGGCGGCTGGATGTTTCTTGTTTTTTCGATCAATTGCCACTGGCGTCACTGTCTACGGAAGCTCACTAATTCTATCTTTTCTTCTTGAGATAGACCTTTGGCTGGCCGTGTTTATTTTAATGGGTCTCACTATTTTTTATGACCTCTTGGGGGGACTGTCCGCAATTATTATGAGCGATGTCGTACAGTTGTTTCTTCTTACAACTGCCGTTGTTTTTGCTTTAGCTATTTTAGGCGATGCTATTGCTTGGGATTTTTTTTTGACAGCCAGGAGTGAGACATTATCTAACGATTGGGGTTTTTCGGGCAACGATTATGGTTTTTGGCCAATGCTGTTTGGGGGTGTTTTTTTGTATGCTGCCTATTACGGTGGTGACCAAAGTCAATCTCAACGAATTTTGGCTTCTAGATCGGAAGAGGAGACAAAGCAGGTTCTGATGCTTAATGGGATTTTTAGATTTCCTCTAGTACTTCTTTACTGTCTAATGGGTCTTGGGCTCGCTTCACTCGCCCAACTAGATAAGGAATTTATACCCTCTCTTCCATTAATGGTCGACGGGACACCCAATTACAATTTAGTTTTCCCTGTTTTTATATTGAATTACTTCTCCCCAGGTTTCGTAGGACTGGTTTTAGTTGGGCTTATAGCTGCCGCAATGTCGTCAATTGATTCGTCCATAAATAGCTTAGCTGCTGTTACTGTCGAGGATTTCATTAAGCCATATCTACAGAGTGAAGTCACATCAGAAACCCTATTAAGTTATGGTCGAGTGTCTACGTTTTTTTGGGGCTGCGCGTCTGTAGTGTTTTCGTTTCAAGTGCCCTCGATCGCACCCACGGTACTGGAAGCGGTGAATAAAATTGGATCTATGGTTAATGGTCCGCTCTTTGCACTAATTTGCATCGCGACGCTCATTACTGAAGTTGACGAAGCAAGTGCTCTAGTAGGGTTCTGGATAGGAGCCTTATCGAATCTTGCCCTTGCTGTTTTTTTGCCCGAAGTGTCGTGGCTATGGTGGAACGTTTCTGGTTTTTTAATCTCGGCACTTGTATTCGTCATAATTTCTAAAGGTAGGGGTAGGGGTGTTATGGTTGTCTTCAATGTTAGTGGTGATTCAGTTAGTGGAGGTTTTTTAAAACGAGAGCACAAAAATATTTTTAATCGCCAATATAAATTGTTGCTTTTGAGCATGTTCGTAATAATTTTTTCTGTATGTTGGTACTTAGATAAATTGTAACTCTTGGTACATCAGTTGGAACCTGATGGGTGCATATAAATTTAAGTGCCAAATTTTGGTCCTCAAAGTAAGATTTTTAATAAATTATTAAATTGTTTGTTTTTCCAGCGACATCCATACATGCAAAGATAATATGCTTCTATATGGCCTGAATAGCTCAATTACACTTTCTTGATTCTTTCGCGATCCATCAAATGCTCTTTCTGCCCCTTTTTTGAGAGCGGAATCATTCCATGACCATATGTCTAAGTTCCGTTGATAAAAAAGTAGAAGCATTTCTGCAGACCACTCGCCAAATCCCCAAAAGCTGCTCACTAGCTTTTTTATTTCTTGCGGCGAGAGGTTCTTCACTTTGAAAATGTTGATTTCATCCTTAATAAACGACAACCGAAGCTCTTGAATCGCCCTGACTTTATTTCGCGACAGCCCACATTGCCTCAGCTTTGAGTAGTGTTCTCCATTACATAGATCCTTTAGCTCAAGGCCACCGTTGCACTGGTGTAAAACTCGATTCCATATTGCTATGGCTGATCTTGTTGATAATTGCTGTGAAACAACCTGGCGACACATGAATGTAAACAAATCTGGATATTGCGTTTGTTTGAGAGTGAGAATCCCATTCTTTGTTACAGCGCTATGAAAAGTTTTGAAGGGTTCTGATCGCTTTAAAATGTATCTATGTATATTTTGCCAGCATGGGTCAGTCATGGTACAGATAAGTGATGATTAATTTGAAAAGCATTATAGTAGGGGATTGGTGAGATATCTGAAATAAATAACGCATATTGATGCAGGAATTGTGTCCATATTATTCACACGTATGATTTTGCTGTAAATGGTTAACATCTCCGAAATACGCACCTTTTTAAATGTCAGGCAAAGCATTTTAAGGTCTTTTAGGTGGTTATTGAGAGGGCTAAAACTAGTGCGCATTTAATGAATAATCGTGATAAAAGCTCTGTATATATAAGCACTATATCCCATAAAATATCGTTAAATTTTAATAAAAAATGCCTGGCAAAATACAAGATGTTTGTGACATGCTACTTTTAAAGTTTTGAAACGGGAGTTTTGCTAATTATGGGCCTTACATTAAGGCATGAGATCTTTTGGAGGTCTTTTCGAAGACCAGCGTGGCCGTCAGTGTTTTCATGGTAGGAAACGCTCTTTTTAAAGCATGAAGATAATTTAGATGTTATTAAGCATGTTAATCTACACAGAAGCTTCGTTGATATGCGGCTATTGTGGTTGATAACCCTCTTGCACTTATTTTACGCATGGGATTATTTCTTATTTTTATTGGAGCAGCCTTGACTGAGGTTTGAAAGAAAAATGGAAAAAACTTATATTTCAGCTGAAAAATTGCTTAGTCACTCATATAAATTAGCATGGCAGGTATATCGGAGTGGATATCGCCCAAATTATATTATTGGGGTTTGGAGGGGCGGTGCTCCCGTGGGTATAGCAGTTCAGGAACTCCTTGATGTACTTGGTGTCGAGTCTGACCATATTGCAATTCGAACCTCGTCATACACAGGTATCGGAGAACGTAATCGCACAATTAAGGTGCATGGATTAAGCTATGTGATTCGTCAGCTAGAATCAGAGGATTCACTATTGATGGTGGACGATGTTTATGATACTGGGTTATCGATACAACAAGCTATTTTAGATTTAAAGCGCGCATGTAAAAAGAATACGCCACAAATTCGGGTTGCAACGCCATTTTTTAAACCCAAAAAGAATCTTACTGATAAGTCCCCTGACTTCTACATTGAGGAAATAGATAATTGGCTTGTTTTTCCGCATGAGCTACATGGATTATCAGTGGACGAGATTAGGGCGAATAAACCTGTGCTTGCGGGTTTAATCGATGAAATCGCATCTACTATTAAGCACAACGAAAAAAGATAGTAAATTGAGATTAAAAGAAAAAGGCCAACTTAAACTAGAATACAACTAGGTAGTGATAGCCTCGATAACAATAATTACCGTCTTTTTGAATACGAAAAAAAATCGGACGACATTAGACATTTAAGCGAGCATCGTCCTTTTGTAATTGACTAAAAGCTAATTCCTCATAAAATTTTGAACAAGAATACGATGATTTTTAGTTCTTTCGACTTTGCGGTACTACCCTTCATAAGCCTACATCTAAACAACAAAAAGGCATAGTAAGACTCATGCTTGACTTTCTGTGCCGATCCAGCTGGTTCTTCCTCAAGATTTTTTTCATATCAGTCATATCGGCTCTATCAATATCTCCAGGGGACATGAAACGAACATTCACCTCAGGGGTTAGCAAATTTAGAATTCGCCATAAAACAACTGCCAGCATAAAAAAGCTTTCGTCTGTGTGTTAGTTTTACCTATAACTTTGATTGGTTACTTAGCAAATCCGTGTTAATTTAAAAGACGGCTAATTTAAATTAAATAAAAAATTATTGTTTGGAGGTTTCATATGAAATTTAAAAGTCTTTTCTTACTGGTGACCTCGACCATCACGTTGGCTTGTAACGCCGCAACAGTAAATAAAGAGAAATATTTTGAAAAAACGGAGAACAATAAAAGTGGTTATACAAAAGATATCTCGAAATCCGATCTCGGTTATTGGTCCATAAAGGATTGCAAATTATTAAGTGATGGCGTGGGTGAAATGGTTGGAATCACCGGGTACCTCTTGGAAGAGTCCAGTCAAATGAGAGACTCAGGTAATGATAAGGGTAGTGATGAGATGTTTGAAGTAGCTGAGAGAACATCAGCTGTCTCGGCGAATCTCGCCACAACATTTTCTGCTTTTTGTAAATAAAACTCGGTAATACAGATGATTAATAGTGCTCAAAGTTGCGCGATTTGAATTCCACTTAAACGGAAGCATAGTTGGCTCACTTCGGCTTCTCTAATCATGGGTATGGTGACCCACACCCACCCGCTTAACCCCTCTCATCGTTCAAAAGTATTAAGTTAGAGGAGATGTTTTGCTCAGTAATTTTACGATGGTTCAGAGGAGGATGGGGACAAAACGAAGCTTAAAATTATTGCGGTTATACCTGACGTTGCTGGAGCTGAGTTGAAAATATTCTGTATGATTAGGGGGCTCCTCTCAAGAACATCAGGCACCATACTTATGCCAAGCCCCAAACCTAACGACACTGCTATGATCATTACCTGTCTTCGATCAAGTTGAAGGCTTGCAAGTATCTTTATCCCAGTAGCCGCTACTGTGCCAAACATTATAAGTACTGCGCCGCCAAGTACGGGTTTGGGTATTTGCTGTAAAATTTCTCCCAAGCCTTGAAATAAGCCGATAAAAATGAGGATGATCGCAACGTACATGCCTATATAACGACTTGCGATACCTGTGAGTTGAATAATTCCGGTATTTTGGCTAAATGTTGTATTGGGAAAAGTGTTAAGTAAAGCCGCAATCATAGAACTCACACCGTCCCCTAAAACTCCCCCTTTTACCCGCTTGATATAGGTTGGTCCCTCAATGGGTTGCTGAGAAACCACACAGTTAGCAGTAATGTCGCCAGTAGTTTCCACTGAAGTGATCACAAAGAGGAATATAAGTGGAATAAAAAAACTTAAATCGAAGTGAAAACCATATCTTAAAGGATGGGGGAGAGCAATAACTGAACTAGTTGACAAATCTGAAATATTCAACTGACCCATCAACATAGCGGCCACAATACCGCTTACCAAGCCAATCACTATTGAAGACAGCCTGACCCAATTGTTACTGACATTATTCATTACAATTATTACTGCAATAACGAATAAACCCAATAAGAGGTTTATGGGATCACCAAAGTTTTCAGCATCTGACCCTCCAGCGAGGTCAGTCACTCCTACTTTAATCAAACTCATACCAAGGCTAGTGATCACAACCCCTGTCACTAATGGAGTAACTGCGTGTTTGATATGTGGGATAACTTGACTGAGACCTATTTGTACAAAAGACCCTATAAAACATATAGTTACTATTAAAGCCATTATATCATCTTCATTTCCACCTGCATCTTTTACGAAGAAACCTGCGCTTAAAATTACGCTTAAAAAGGTAAAACTAGTACCTTGAATACAGATCATGCCAGCACCAATACCAAACGGCTGATAGGCTTGAATAAAAGTACCTAACCCAGAGGATATGAGTGCCATGCTTATAAGATAGGGCACTTCTGCTTCTAGTCCAAGTGTGCCACCAATAACTAGGGTGGGGGTGACGATGGCAACAAAGGAGGCAAGTAAATGCTGAATTGCTGCAAGAAGAGACTCTAATAAAGGCGGTTTATCCTCAAGCTCATACACAAGTTCTGACTGCTGGTTGTTTTGCAATCGATAATCTCCGTTCCTAGACTAAATTTTTCTCGATATCGAGCCGGGTTGATCTTTTCACTTAGGTTTTGGGAACCAGATCATAGTAAGTTACAACATTATAATAAAAACGTGAAATAAGATCTGAAGAGTTGAACCGATTGAGCCGAGAGTAGTTGACAACGTTAATAGTCTGTCACCCGCTGTCGATTCAACTTCTAACAGTGCCGTTGTGTAGCCATCTAAAATACCTCCGCCAATCAAGGAGATATTCAAAAAGAAAAATCATACGAACACGCAAAAAATGGATAGAGAGATTTTTGCAATATTTCTGACTGTGTCTCCGCGATTTACAGAAATCCTAATACCATTTGCCAAATTGAATGCCATTCAAGTAAATATAGTCATGCATAAAAAGTAGATGGCATTTTGAGTAAACGCTAAGTGCATTGAGCTGATTAATTCATATTCTGTCATGATGTTCTCTCTGTCGCCATTGGCGTTGATTTTGACTTTGTTAGGTATTGTGTCTCAAGGTAATTGATTATGTTATTCGAGAGCAATAGCTATTGAGATTATTTTTGTTTGATAAAGCAAAGTGATCTCCCCATGTCATCCTCTGAATTATTCAGGGTTGGGTGCATTATTCAGGCTGTTATGGCTGTAAAGTAGATATCAATTACAAACTTGAAATTGAGATGCCCGGCGCTTGGAAGTTTGTAGTATTTATGTTTAGTTATTAAGGCTTACAGTATCATAATACTAGACTTATTCTGCTTATCTAAAAAACCAGTATCTTTTTTTCATATAGTTTCTCTATCAACTTAACTGACTCTTAGGAGAAACAACATGATGAATATTCGTAAAAAATATTTAACCTCTTTATCTTTATCACTCGCACTACTACTAGCTCCAATAACAGGGTATTCAAATCATGACAACAACAGTTATGATTGCTCCTGGATTACATTAAACCTTGATTGCACCAGACACGAAGATGAAAAATATAAAGAAGCAGGTCAAAAAGTGGTAGCAATCATTTTTGGAGCTGGGTTGATCAAGTTAGCATATGACCGTATCGTGGGCTTGGAGAGACAAGAAATGTCTCTGAAACTTCAGGAATATTCATCCGGTAAGGGATGGAGATTAAATGAAACAGAGTCACCAATAAGAGTATCTTTGTTACCTAAAAAGAACGATTACGCTAATCCATATCAAGAAAACAATACTAACATGTCTTATAACTTCGGAAAAAAAGATCGGACGATCTTGTCTGTTAATTATGATTTCTGATATAGATTAGGTAATTATTCTGTTGTTCTCAGCACTCTAGTCGTTGCTTAAAAAACGAATAGAGTTACAAGTATGAGTAGTAGGAGTTTTTTCATAACATAAATGGAGAGTAATTAAAAAGTTAATTGTAGTGTGAGCATTAGCGAGGTTTGAAAAAAATTAGAAAGAAAAATGCAACAGAGTTTGGAGACGCCTAGCCTCAAATGAAAAATAGAATGAGGGCATAAGTAACGATATTTATGGCATTTATCGAGTAGATATCTAGCAATTGCCTATGAATTAATTCCAAATTATGGTTTTGGGGGTAGCAAGGTTGTAGATTACTAGATTTAATGAAAGGTGAAGCGAGATGTGAGAAAAAGAATTTGCAGAGAGAGGTGTAGGTGACGAGGTAGGAGAAAACACAACCCAGGCAACAGGGCTCCTTTTGATATTCTAATGCTTTGATTTAGCATGGCGGCTTGAGGGACACACTTTGCAACAAAATTAACCGTAATTACTACTAGGAAGTGTTTGTGGTGCCTACTACTGTTAGGGGATCTTAAATAAAAGTCAACTAAGTCAGATTCTCAGCAATCGTTAGATTGTGCTCGGTCTCAATAATATTTCTCTGTTTCGTTTTTCTTTAGCGCTGTGGCGTCACAATTTATATCTAAATGTATTATATTTCGTAACCTAAAGTTGTCTCAGCAACTCTGCGTAAAAAGTCAGCAAAAACGCAACACCAATTCCAGCAAATAAAATAAACTCACTAGCAACGGACGCACTATCTGCGTGAGATACCAACGCGCATGCAAGGAACGATAAAATAGCAACTCCAAAAAGAAAATTTATGACCCAAGATTTTTTAGGTATTCTATGGGGTATAGTATCTTCAGATAATTTCCCAATTCCCAGATGCAAGTTCTCGTCTTCGTTAACTTCCTGTGACAAAACTATTCACTACGATTAAGACCTATTTATGTATGTAAAAATTACTCTTAACTTAGCATCATATCTAAAAACACCTCGGTTTGACAGACTCAACGAACCATCCCAACCATAGCCATTCAGCGACTATTGCTGGACAGGCTTGGAGAACCTGTTAATGAATTTTATCACGTTCGAGGGCTACAAAAATGTGCGCTATTTGATGTAATCTTTTGCATATGTGTGGAAGGAATACATTAAGAAATACTCACACGGTTAAAGATAAACATTTATTAAATATTGATGCTAACTACAACATTGCTCCCTTAAATCTAGTTCTAAACAAACCTCCACTCCAATCTACATGAAGTGGTCATACAATCACACTTGGTCAAAGACACTCTTGAATCTAATAAATGCCAGGTGCGAGACAATAAATATTAAACTTAGCTTTAAAATGGCTAAGCGATGTCTATTATTGCAGATGGTTAGTTACAGTGGCTCAGAACTTATAACTCTGAGCAGCTCTGTGAATAACGAGCTGTTTTATCTTGCTGGTATCTATACTAAATATAATGGAGTAGGGGGCTGTTTTATTGTTACTAGAGAAGCAACACTGCTTTTGTCAGAAGTCCACCAAAGGATGTCAGTAATACTTGCTGATTATGATTTAGATAGTTGGCTTGCTAGAGAAGACGTTTTTGATCAAAAGTTATTAGAGAATATGGAGTGCCATCTCGTCAGCACCATAGTGAATTCAATAAGGAATAATGATAAAACTTGTGTGGAATCCTTGCCACCAGATAGCTAAGGATCCTGTTAAAAGATAGTGTTTCGTGCACCGGCATGAAAGTCTGTCTATCTTTGGTGGTTCTCTCACTTTGTTGGTTGCTTTAGCAAGGCTAAGAAGCTTATCCAATCTCCTCAAATGGGGAGATCCCTTCTAATTTCCTTCGATACTTATTTCCGTCGGCGTAAACTCGCACTTTTTTTCCCTTATACAATTTTAGTTCATTAACTAACAATTGGCTTACGCGATTAAAATAAGTTGGTCATTTTTTTATCATGCCCTTTGAAACTCATATTATTCAAGTATATTTCTGAGTCACCTTAAATCAGGTCAAACTACTTTATCTATTTATTACGCCATTCATTGTGTTGTCGCCAAACTATTTATAGGAATTTAAAGATCACATAGATGTGTAATTAAATCTCCTATGCGAAATTTGGCATTAATTACAATTTACATTTAGTTATATCAAGCTTCATTGATTTATAAAAAATTTAAAAGGTATTTTTAATTCTGACCGTCCTATGTTTATATAGAGACCCCTTAATGTCGATGATTATTTAAAAGCGAGGTTCTATGAAAAATAAATTGAAACACCACGGAAGCTTAGGTTTTTTAGTTTTGTTGATGCTGTCAACTACTTACAACGTCGTTGCTGACAGTCATAAAAATGGTAATGAGAATTTAAGTGGCAAAAAGAAATATTTTGACCGTATTGATGTTGATGGAAACGGGATAATTGATAAAACTGAATTTAGGGGACATGTGGCTGGTTGGATAGAAAAGCAGGGCTCTAATCTAAATATCGATAGAACAACTGAAAATGGTTTTACTCGCAGGGACAGCGATAAGAGCGGTGACCTGGATTTCAAGGAATTCTCAGCACCTTAAATTTTATAATTAGTTGTTTAACATGAAACTAAATTTAATGGTCTTGCTTTACTTTCTGCATCTGGTACAGCAAGACCAGGGACATGTTTAGATGATAAGTCTCGACGGAACTTTTGACCCCGTTTTTAAATCAACCAAATTAGCGCTTTTGCAATGATGTACAATTCTTATCATCAAATCGGATATGAAGGGACTTTTGTAGCGTGATTTGGCTTTATAGAATCGCTTTGACATACCTATTCCTATCGCCATATCAGGATCCTCTAACCAAGCAACATAAAGATCTAATAGGAGAACTTTAAACTGTTTTTTATAAGATGAAGTAGGTCTATTACCTTTACCTTTGTGTTTGAATGAATCAGGAAAATACTTATTCCAAATAGCATCAACCAGTGATTTTGCTTCGGGATGATCTGACCATCGGTGAACATCTAAAGGTCGAGAGTTTTTTCTGTCGATAGTCATGATTTAGTGTTGCCAGTGAAGTATTTTTGAGTTAATAGTTTATAGTAAAGCACTGATATATATACGGTTTAAACAAAAAAAATGATTGTAAAAGAAGGCACTTTTGTAACAAAATCAACAAATTAATTTATCTTAATTGATCAAAAAAT
>DDII01000086.1 GCA_002338445.1 Cellvibrionales bacterium UBA1854
AAAATATAGGCAATGGGTGATGAAAAGAATAGAGAGATCTCTTTCTTTACAATGCTTGCGATTATGGCTACGGCGTCTTTGTTATGCTGCATCTCCAACCTCCTTAACCTCAGAGTCCTTACTACCCACCTCCCTAAACAAAGTCTCTAAATCTCGCAGCTCAGGCTTCAACATAAAAAGAGATTCTTTTTGTTTCGATATCTCTCTCGCAATGTCAGCGGAAACATTTTTCAGCCCTGCACTAGCATTAGTTGTGACTCGATAGGTATTAGAGCCTTCAGTCGTGGAGATAACTGATATAGTTTCTACCCCGAATAAGTTTTCTAAGGACTCGCTTTTAGTGGTGGCTAGCGAGCATTCAACCAACAAGGAATTGCTGGCGCGAAGTTCATCTAATTGAGCATCAACGGCAAGTTTACCAGAGTGCAACATGAGGACTCTGGAGCATAAAGCGTCCACTTCTTGCATTATGTGTGTTGATAGAATGACTGTTGCATTCTTTGCAATGTCGCGTATGAGCGACCTCATGTGCTGTGTCTGTTCAGGATCAAGTCCGTTCGTGGGCTCGTCCAATATGAGGAGACTGGGATTTCCGATAATTGCCTGCGCCACCCCCAAACGTTGCTTGTAACCCCTGGAAAGATTAGCAATCGGCGAAAGAAATTTTTCTTTAAGATCTGTGGAGTTTGTTACTCGTAAAATTTCTGAAACTTTCTCTCGATCCTTTAAACCCTTTAAATCTGCCGAGAAATAAAGATATTGGGCCACCGTCATCTCCGGATAAAGGGGTAAGGTTTCGGGTAGGTAACCTAAGGCTTTTTGTACTTCCTTCGGCTCGTCTACAATATTGTGCCCGTCTACAATAGCGTTACCAGAATTAGGTTCAAGGTAACCACTCAGCATCTTCATAATAGTGGTTTTTCCCGCACCATTATGTCCCAAGAGGCCAACGATCTCTCCTTTTCCGACAGAGAACGTAACATGGTCAACTGCTAGAAATCCGCCGTACCGCCTTGTAAGGTCTTCCACTTTTAACATCAAAGGCTCCTAATTCGTAAAAAGCTGTCATCTATCAGCACTATGTCATTCATTGTATACATTGGGTTTTTATGTCAAAAAATCAAGCTTTTTTCTCTACACTTTTTGGTTTAGATGATTATTTTTTTGAAACCTATGTGTGAGAATAGTCTTAAACCACTTGGAAGAATGGTCACCAATAATACATACTCGCTGCTCCGAAAAAATTTTTTCTCCCATGAGTTCCGTTAATGAAGACTCGTAATTACGCCGAAAACCCTGATCAAAAAATAAATTGGAAAGTATTCAAGGCAATATCGCCATACTTACTCAAATATAGGCGTAGAATTACTGTGGCTTTGGGGTGCTTGGTGTTGTCGAAAGGAGCAAGTGTTTGCGGACCATTCATACTCAAACACTTGGTTGACTCGCTTACACAAAAGGGCATCGCCGAGATCATCTTGGTGCCCACCACGTTAATTATAGCATATGGTTTCACCCGATTGACCGTTCTTGTTGTAGGTGAGATTAGAGACACAATTTTTGGTCGGGTATGTGAGAGAGCCATGCGTAAAATAGGGCTGGAAGTTTTCCAACATGTGCATCATCTCGATTTAGAATTTCATCTAAGCAGACGCACCGGCGGCCTCTCCCGGGATATAGACCGAGGGATCAAGGGCATAAGTTTTTTAATGAGATTTTTTGTTTTCAACATAGTGCCGACTCTTTTGGAGATTATTTTGGTAGCAGGACTATTATTCTACAACTATGGTATCAGTTTCGCTCTTGTCACAATCATAGCGGCAGGATTCTTTGTCCTTTTTTCGATGATTACGACTGATTGGCGCACGCAATTCGTGAGAGATGCTGCGCAAGCAGACTCCAGAGCGGGGACATTATGCGTCGAGAGCTTGTTGAATCATGAGACAGTTAAATACTTTACAAATGAGGAATTTGAGAGTAATAAATATGACCAAGCCCTCCGACATTGGGAGCAGGCTAAGCGGAAAGAACGTCTATCTTTATTGGCGCTTAATACCGGTCAAGCCCTTATCATCTCGCTAGCTATGGCAATTATGTTATGGCTTGCTGCGAACGAGGTACGAGACGGTGTCATGACCATAGGCGATTTTGTGCTGATTAATGCTTTCATGATGCAGCTTTTTATGCCTCTGAACTTCCTAGGATTTGTCTATCGAGAAATTAGGGGGGCTACTGCGAACATAGAAAACATGTTCTCTTTGATGAGTTTGAATACAAAAGTACTCGAGCAGCCTAATGCTCCAGACCTTAAGATTTTTGGGGGAGACGTAACCTTCAAAGATGTTTCCTTCGCTTATCACGATGAGCGGCCGCTCCTGAAGCGTATCGATCTTACGATCAAAGGAGGCCAACAAGTAGCGATTGTCGGCGCCAGCGGCGCTGGAAAATCTACCTTAGTTAAGTTGTTGTTTCGCTCCTATGATATTCTGGGAGGAACTATTCTTGTTGATGAACAAAATATTGCCAATGTAACGTTGAAGAGCCTGCGTGAGTCAATTGGAATAGTACCTCAGGACACTGTACTTTTTAATGAAAGTATTTTCGAGAATATTCGTTTCGGAAATCCTGCGGCTGCTGATGATCAAGTTTTAGAGGCAATAAAGCTCGCCCACCTCGATGATTTTATCAGAGAGCTGCCGGATGGATCTGCTACTGTAGTAGGTGAAAGAGGCCTCAAACTTTCTGGCGGCGAAAAACAGCGGGTAACTATAGCGCGTACAATTTTAAAGAAGCCTGCGATACTGGTATTCGATGAAGCAACTTCGTCATTGGATAGTGAATCAGAGCGATCAATTATGGAGGCTTTAAATAAGATCTCTCGTGGATATACGAGCCTAATAATTGCACATCGCCTTTCCACTATTATACATGCCGATAAAATCGTAGTTATGGACCATGGAGAAATTGTGGAGCAGGGTTCGCATTCGGAGCTGCTTGAGATGGGAGGCAGGTACTCAGATTTATGGATTGCACAGCTCAAGGAGAAAGACTAGCTTTCAGTGATGTATTTATAATTAGTCGAGCCCTCAACCGATCTTGAATCGCAATAGTGCGGAATAGACACTCGTCCTGATCTTTTGCTACTCTATTGCTGCGTTAATCGGTGCATTTTTTTGAAGTAGCGAGGTGTCAATCTTGCTCTATCGGGACTTACTTTTTGGAATATGATATGAGACTACATCTGAAAAGCCACGTGGCTGGGCAGGTCTGGAAGCTTGTAACTCAAGTCGGTGATGAGATCCTCGCTGATCAGGTGATCTTAATTGTGGAATGTATGAAAATGGAAATACCCATTGTCTCTAACACGTCCGGGAAACTGGTAGAGCTACGAGTTTCTGAAAAGGACTTATTAGTAGAGAATCAGACAGTAGCTATTTTGGAGACGGGTCAATGATATGACTTGGGAATCTGACATTAATCAAATTAATCATCGAAGGGAGTTGGCCAAAAAACAAGGAGGCCATGTTGCTGTAAAAAAGCATCATCAAAAGGGGCGTTTAACGATCCGCGAGCGCATAAATGGGTTGATCGATGAAAACAGTTTTAGTGAGCTTGGAGAGGGAGCGGGAGTTCCTGAGTACGATTCGGCAGGCAAACTCTTGGATTTTCAGCCCGCTAATTTTGTTCTCGGGTTTGGTAAAGTAAATGGACGAAAGGTTATCGTTGGTGGAGAAGATTTCACGCTAAAAGGCGGTTCTCCCAATCCCGCTGGCCTAAGAAAGAGCATCTATGCGGAGCAACTTGCATTACAGTATAAGCTCCCGCTAGTAAGACTGCACGAGGGTGGCGGCGGGGCTGTAGGTGGCACCAATCAGGAAAAAAAACACCGGCCAGTGGGTGATCCTGTCTTTGCTACCTCAAGATTTTTTCCATTAGCCCAAACACTTGGTCACGTACCAGTGGCCACTGCGGCTTTGGGACCCGTGGCGGGATTGCCGGCTGCGAGGCTCGTTGCGTCACACTTTTCGGTGATGACTAAAAACGCAGCAGTTCTGATTGCTGGCCCTCAAGTCGTAAAGCGAGCACTAGGCTATGATTTGACTAAAGATGAACTTGGTGGTCCGCAAATTCATCTCAGGAGCGGCGCCATAGATAACTTGGCAGCGACTGAGCAGGATGCCTTCAATCAGATAGTTACATTTCTATCTTATGTTCCGGACAATGCGTGGCAGAGACCCAGTCACGTTGCTTGCAGTGATCCGGTGGATCGTTGCGAAGATATGCTGAAGAGTATTGTTCCTGAGAGTTCGAGGCAGCCTTTCAACATGCGGAGAATTATTGAGCTTGTTCTAGATAAGTCGTCCGATGTGTCTAGCTTTTTCGAAATTGGACGACAGTATGGCCCAAGTTTAATAACCGGCTTAGCGAGACTCAACGGCCATTCAGTCGGAGTAATTGCCAATGACTGTATGTTTTATGCTGGAGCAATGACCGCATCAGCAGCGCAAAAATTGCGTCGTTTCGTTGATTTTTGTAATAGTTTCCATCTGCCAGTGCTCAGTTTTGTTGATGAGCCAGGTTTTATGATTGGGCCTGATAGTGAGTCTGCTGGGACGATTCGTCATGGAACTGAGGCAATTTCTGCAGTTATGCAATCCCGTGTCCCATGGGCTAGTGTCCAAGTCCACAAAGCTTTCGGAGTGGCTGCGCAGGCCCACTTCGGTCCAAATGGATTCGTTTTGAGTTGGCCAAGCGCGGCCAGTGGAGCTTTACCAATTGAGGGTGGCGTAGCAGTAGCATTTGCCAGAGAGATCGCTGCCGCCGAAGATCCCTCTGAGCGACAGAGGGAATTAGAGGCAATGCTGGCAGCAAGTCAATCACCCTTCCCAAGGGCTGAAGGGTTTTCGGTGCATGAGATTATTGATCCGAGAGAAACAAGACCGAGGTTGGCCCAATGGCTGGATTTGGCGGTTAATTCGCAGGTTGGGCCACCGCAACCATTTTTGACTACTATGAGACCATAAGTTGTCATTTAACTTTAGCTAGATGCTCGATACTTGCAGATACCTAGCGCACAGCATTCAGGGGAGCTCTGTAAAGCTTCAATACCGTTTATTATGAACGCGTAAAGTTTCATCCCAACGCCTGTCCGAGAGATACTGGATTCCAGCGGTTAATGAGGTAGGTGAATTGATTCGAATGAGTGTCTCCGCAGCAATAGCGGCTGCGTAGCCGTTGGCGTCTGCGAGCAGTTGCGTTGCTATGTTCTCTATCATGGTGTGTTTGTCTGTGACAACCGTGGCATTCAGCAGCACGAGCGCAATGTTCATCCTTACCTGGTCCTGACCGGTCCAACCTCTGGGAACGAGCGGCTCTTGCCATGACGGATGACTTGTTTGTACCAGCTTTTCGAGCACATCAAAGGTATCATCTGTAAGTTTCATCGACATGCACGCTAGAGCGTCCAAAGACTGCCGAACGACTTGATCAAGATCACTCTCTAGACGAAAAGTCAGAGCGGTTATAACTTTTGGAGTACCAAATCCTAATTCTCCGAGTGCGAAAGCAGCATTGATTTGCATCCACGGATCTGTGTCCATAAGAATTTCGACTAGCAAATCGATTGCATCCTCGCCAAAGGTCGCTATTCTGTATGCCTCATCTTCCATCACGACAGCTTTTTCGTTCCATCGGGGGGAATTATCGTGAGATTTACTTTTCGAAATAAGGTTCCCTTGTTCATCCAAGAAGGGCTCATGCACGTGCTTTTCGAGTCCCGCCTTTTGTAAAAGTGAAACCTTCAAGCTCTCAAGCTCCAAAGATTTTCCACAGGCATATATGTTATTGATCCTAATACCTTGATCTGAGAGAGTGTTGGACATGTTTAGTATTGAAACATCATTAACGCCGTTTTTGTTTTTTTGTTCACCCCGCATCCAGTCCCAGACATGATGCCAAGCCGGTGTCAACTCGTCTTTGCAAGAGGTACCGTTAGGTTTCTTCCATTTATGTTTTTTGTGATTCCAAGACGCTTTTA
>DDII01000013.1 GCA_002338445.1 Cellvibrionales bacterium UBA1854
ACCGTGTCTCAGTTCCAGTGTGGCTGATCGTCCTCTCAGACCAGCTATAGATCGTAGCCTTGGTGAGCCTTTACCTCACCAACTAGCTAATCTAACGCAGGCTCCTCTAATAGCGTGAGGTCCGAAGATCCCCCACTTTCCTCCTTAGAGCGTATGCGGTATTAGCTCGAGTTTCCCCGAGTTGTCCCCCACTACTAGGTAGATTCCTACGCGTTACTCACCCGTCCGCCGCTTTACTCACACCGAAGTGCTTTCGCGCTCGACTTGCATGTGTTAGGCCTGCCGCCAGCGTTCAATCTGAGCCATGATCAAACTCTTCAGTTTAATCTTTAACCTCACGTTTAGGTGAGGGAATGGTTACGCGAAATCTTGCTTCACCATTCAAATCTCAGAATCACAAAACTGAACTACCTTTTCGTAATGAATCGATGAGTCACTTGCTTGCGAAAATTTTTGTCTCATTTTCGAAGGCAAGTGCCCACACGCATTGTTTGATTGTATTTTTAAAGAGCTCAAGCTTCCGAGAAGCTAGGCGCGATATTTTATATGTGAAGGAGCCTTTGTCAACCTTTGAACCACAAAAACACAGATAACGTGCTTAATTTAGTAAAAATTCGTTCTAAATCACACTTGGACACATTAATAACTGAATATCCCCGATTTCCTTAAAAGAATAACCACTGAATCTTTGAGTTTCAAATTCGCGCCAAATAGTATTTCTTAATGCTTTATAGGACGATTTCCCTCTTTTGTGCAGGAACCCTGGTAATAATTTACATCTCAAAACATATAAAAGTTGGTTAAACCACAACGCTAATCACTATATGTGAAAAGAAGATCTGTCTGCCGAAAATAATAATTGAACAGAACTCACTCTGAGCATTAATTACAGAATAAATGAAATTTTTTCTTGCCTAAACGGAGTAAAAAATATCGTCCAAAATATGCCCTCTCTACTGAAAACGTCTCTGCACCTCGCATATTATCTTTTGGTGATTTAACTTGACCATTTACGGAGAGCGAGCCTCTAGTGAGGGCATCTTTTACTTCTTTACCCGATTTAACCACACCGACCTTGACCAACAATTTTGTGAGTGGCAAATCACAATAATCGCCCGGTACAGCAGTGGCCACACCATCTTCTTCCAACTGCAGGAAATCATGCTCACTCAAATCTGAAACATCTCCGCTGAAGAGACACCTAGTGATGCGCTTGGCCATAGATAATCCATCTTCGCCGTGCACAAGACGCGTAACTTCACTCGCCAATAGGCTCTGTGCTAATGGTTTACCCTTGAACAAAGTGTCAGATGCTTCTATCTGAGTAATTTTCTCGAGAGGAAGAAAAGTAAAAAATTTGAGGAAACGGTAAACATCTGAATCAGAAACGCCAAGCCAATATTGATAGAAACTGTAAGGAGAAGTTTTAATTGGATCTAACCAAATTGTTCCTTGCTCAGTTTTTCCAAATTTAGTCCCATCCGTTTTTGTTACCAGCGGCAAAGTTAAACCGAAACATCGTGCATTACATTGTCTTCGACTCAGGTCAATACCACTTACAATGTTACCCCATTGATCACTACCACCTATTTGCACAGTACATGCATGCCTTCGATATAACTCAGCAAAATCTAATCCTTGAAGTAAAGCATAGGAAAATTCAGTGAAAGAAATTCCTGACCCTTCTCTTGCAAGACGTTTTTTTACCGACTCACGAGACAACATTGTGTTCACAGAAAAATGTTTACCGACCTCACGAAGAAACGTGATCACAGAAAGATCAGAAGTCCAAGCGAGATTGTCCACGATGATTGCAGAGTTCTCATTTGCAGTGTCGAAATTTAAAAATTTTCGGAGCTGTTTTTTAAGCTTTTTAACCCAAGCAGCGACCAGATCAGGGCTATTCAGCTGACGCTCTTCCGTTTTAAAGCTTGGATCACCTATCAAACCTGTACAGCCGCCAATAAGAATTATCGGGCGGTGACCCGCGAGTTGAAAACGTTTCAACATCAACAGGGGTATTAAGCTGCCGATATGTAAACTGTCTGCCGTAGGATCAAAACCACAATAAATAACTCTGCAAGCATTTAAGTGAATTTCAAGCTCTTCATTCGCGGTTTTTTGCTCAATCAAACCACGTTCACTAAGGTGATCCAAGAATTCTTTGCCTGTCATCGTCATCTACATTCTTCATTTTTAACTCAACAGTGAAAAGTATAACCTAAACATGATCTCTACAAATACACCACTTTTAACATTGCCATTTATGAGCAAAACATTCCTCAAAAGAATGATTTGAAATATCTTGCAAGAGGTTGGCATACATAGATTTATTCAGATAGAATCGCCCGTGAACGGTGACTACCAGTGAAACATGGCTTTTATTAGTAAATTTAAATTCTCAGCTGAAACTTTACAACGTCTGCTATTGGTTGTCCGCAGTTTTCCTCAACCACACCTATTTGCCGCCAGTCTCGTTGTGCTATGTACATTGGCGCTAATATTCCTATCGGCGGGGAAAAAAATTGACAAACGTCAGATAGTTGAATCAATCGAATTGCAGTTTGCACCATTAGTTGTCCCCGATGTTCAAGTGATAAAGAACCAACGACCGACGGTAATCAGTTCTCCGATTAGGTGGTACTCAACCAATGTCAGGGAAGGTGATAATTTATCCACTTTGTTTGATCGTGAAGGTATCCCAACTAGCGAAATATACAACCTGACGGCATCACCCGGAGGAGACATCTTAGGAAACCTGTATCCAGGAGAAAAATTTCGGATCGGTGTAAACAATAAAAATCAAATTATTGAGCTCGAATATATAAAGTCACCTCTGATGCGATACATCTTTGCTTATCGCGACGGAAGTTACCAAACCGAAAAACGAGAACGGAAGGCCGAAGTGCTTCTTGGATTTCGAAAAGGCATAATTATTGATTCTCTTTATAACTCCGCAAAAAGGGCTCAATTACCCGATAATATTATTATGGAGATGGCCAACATTTTTGGCTGGGATATCGACTTCGTTTTTGATATTCGTGAGGGCGATAAATTCTCACTGCTTTTTGAAGAACGTTATTTAGATGGGGAAAAACTTGATGCTGGTGACATCATTGCAGCTTCTTTCACCAACCGTGGTAAAACCTTCCGAGCAATCCGTTACCAACACAGCGATGGATCAACATTATATTACTCTCCGGAGGGACTAAGCATGCGAAAAACATTTTTGCGCACCCCCTTGGACATCTTTAGAATTACTTCGGGATTTAACTTAAGAAGAAAACACCCAATTCATAAAAAAATAAAGGCTCATCGCGGTGTTGACTATGCAGCGCCTCGAGGAACACCCGTATATGCTGTAGGTAAAGGTAAAGTGTCCGCATCAGGTTTTAGCAAAGCCAACGGTAATTATGTGTTTTTGCAACATGGTCAAACGTATATGACAAAATATTTACATCTGCATGAAAGAAAAGTTAAAACAGGACAAACAGTTTCTCAGCGCATGGTTATTGGAACTGTAGGCTCGACTGGCTACTCAACTGGCCCGCATCTTCACTATGAATTTTTAGTGAATGGCGTACATAAAAATCCTCGAACAGTCGAATTACCAAAAGCCGATCCTATCAATGCAGCAGAGCGAGAGAGGTTTGAATTAACAACAAAACCGCTTCTTGTGCGACTAGCCATTTACGAACAAGCATCGCAATATTCTGTGGCAGACCCTTTAGACGTATCTGATGCTAATTAATCGGATCATTCTATGAATCAATCTCAGTATTTCATTGGGCTAATGTCTGGTACAAGCATGGACAGCATCGATGCTGTAGCAATAAATTTCGAAAGAGAGAGCACGCAATGCTTGGGTAGTCATCAACATGAGATACCAAAAAGCATAAAAAAACAGCTAGTCAAATTATGTCAATCAACTGAATCAAGCATGGTACTCTTTGGTTCGACCGACATTCAAATGGGTGTACTATTTGCGGAAGCCGCTAAGTCTCTAATGTCAGCGCTAGAGTTGAGTTCTAAAAATATTATTGCGATCGGGAGTCATGGCCAAACCATAAGACACTCCCCGCCTGGAGGATCGAGTATACCCTTCTCTATTCAGATTGGTGATCCGAACATTATTGCCGCACACACAAAGTGTCCCGTTGTCGCGGACTTCCGGAGGGCAGATATGGCCCTAGGGGGGCAAGGGGCGCCCCTCACCCCAGCCTTCCATGAAAGTTTTTTTTCACACCCCTCAATAACTAGGGTCATCCTAAATATTGGTGGTATTGCAAATATTACCGTACTCTCACCGGGTAGATCATGTATGGGATTTGATACTGGACCCGGAAATGTCCTCCTCGACGGTTGGTGTCTGCGTCACAGAGGGGATCCATTTGATGAGGGTGGACTCTGGGGCGCCGAGGGAACGATTTGTGAAATTTTATTGCGTCAACTAAAAAACCACCCTTACTTCATTAAAAGTCCTCCAAAAAGCACAGGCCGAGAGGCATTCAATCTAAATTGGCTCGATCAACAATTACAAATCAATCGAAACCAAATTGTATTATCGCCTCAAGATGTGCAAGCTACATTGTGCAAGTTTACCGCCGATTCGATAACTGACTGCATAATAAACTTGAATTTACCGGTGGATGAAATATATGTCTGCGGTGGAGGCGCGCGCAACCAAGCGCTTATAGAAACACTTAAAACAAATTTAGGAAATGTGCAACTCCACACCACCGAAAATTTGGGCATCCATCCTGACGACGTCGAAGCAGCTGCGTTTGCTTGGCTTGCAATGCGCCGCATAAATTCTTTATCTGGCAATTTACCCAGCGTTACTGGAGCGAGCGGACCAACAGTTTTGGGTGGTTTCTATCTTCCCTACTCACGCGGGTAAATTTTCTTACCATGAAATAAAACTGGGTTAGTTACAGAACCGTTATATTGAAAAAGAAGAACCACATCCACAGGTTGTTTGAGCGTTGGGATTTGCCACCATAAACCTTGAGCCCATCAGACCTTGCTCATAATCAACTGTCGATCCAACCAAGTATGGTAAACTCATTGAATCTATCAAGACGTCAACACCATCACGACTGATAAGCGTGTCATCTTCCACCACTGTTCCTTCAAAGGAGAACCCATATTGCAAGCCAGAGCATCCTCCTCCGGTAACGAATATTCGCAATTTCAAGCTATCGTCGCACTCTTCAAGTTTTAAAGACTTTAGCTTTTTAACAGCATTTGGAGCAATATCAAGCAGGCTTGGCTTAAAAATTGTTGCTTTTGACATTTTGAAGTTACATCCTCCTGTAACAAATCAGCTTTAAAAAATTGCGTATTTATTTTCTAACCATCGGCTGCGCTGTTATCTTTTGGGAAGGCACATACATTATTAATTGACTGCTCCAAGACAAAGTTTCCCATCACCTCTGCTCCTTTTTCAACCTCAATCAAAGAATAGTGAATGTTTCCTTCTATTACTGCCTTAGATGCCAACTTTACCAAATTGCTTGCATGAATATTTCCTCGGACATGTCCGTTGACAATTACATCTCCTACCCAAATCTCACCCTCTAATAATCCACCATTTAAAACGCGTACGCGAGCGCCTTTTTCCTCAGAGCGAATATTGCCAATCACAGTGCCCTCTATTTCAAGACACCCCGAAAACTGAAGATCTCCCTCCACTCGCGCTCCAGGCGCAATGAGCGTTGTTGCGCCTTGCGGTACTGCGCTTTCTTTGTTGCCGAACATAATTTAATCCTCATAAGTCCAGTCATACTCTTGCCGCAGTATTGACCTTTTATCCCAAGTGTACCTCAAACTGATTATTACATTATCAGGGTTAAAGCCTTCCGGCAATTCCATAACACCTTGCTGTATCGAAAAATACTTAAATTCTATTTTTATAGGCCATTTTTCAACCTGCTGATCTAGATCAGAAAGTTTATAACTTCTCGCAGTTCCAACTTGTCTACCCTCCACCTTAAAATCGGCGAATAAGCTTAGTCGCTTTACTTCGTCTTGTTTTTGTCGCACCACCCAGCGATATTTTATTCTATCATCATCTAAAAGAGTAAGACTAAAATCGCTTATAGACACTCCACTTGGGCTATCATTATCCTGTAATAAATCTCGATATAATTTCAGATCTTCATTTCGTGAATATATTTGTCGCTGCAAAATCACCATTTGCTGACGAGCACTTTCCAAAGCTACATTGTCAACCTCAGAGCTTAATTTCATTAGGCTCAGTTGTTCCTCGTATTCAACTAATTCAGCTTGCAAAATTCTCAACCGTTTATCTAAATCCAATTTCTGCGTCATGATCTGAGCGGCCTCATAACCTCCCAAGTAACGTCCTACTAAGAAGGAGAGCATTATCGAAAAAAAAACTAGTAAGCCAAAAAAAATCTTACGCTTTGGTCTGTATGTGACCACGATTGATTTGTGTTCTTGCATTAGGGGACCGATGCTGTGCTATTCAAACCACAAGTTTCTGGAAATTTAAACATCAAATTCATGCATTGAATTGCTTGCCCTGACGCACCTTTAACTAAGTTATCTATTACCACAAGGATAACCGCTTTTCTTCCTCCGAATGGTCTATGGAGGCCAATTTGACAATGATTTGATCCCCTCACGTTTCGGGTCTGCGGGTGCTCTCCGAACGGTAGTATCGATACGAAAGGTTTGTCTTTAAAAACAGTCGCATAAAGATTATGTAGATCCAGATCTAAATCTGTCAGATTTGCAAAAATTGTCGCATGAATACCACGATTTATGGGCAGCAAGTGAGGAACAAAAGTTACTCCGATAGAGTCCCCTGAGATATCATTTAAACCTTGGACTACTTCTGGAAGGTGCCTGTGCCCATCGGCCCCATAAGCCCTATAACTGTCTCCTACTTCCGAATAAATATTAGCAAGCTTTGCTATACGGCCTGCGCCACTAACACCGGAAGAAGCATTAACAACAATATCGCTTGTGTCCAAACATTGAGAGCGAAGTAACGGTAAAAGGCCTAATTGAATACTAGTAGGATAGCAACCGGGACAAGCAATTAAATCAGCCTCCCGAATCCGCTCACCATTAAATTCGGGCAACCCGTACACAGCGAGAGGTATAAGATCCGGCGCACTATGCTCAAATCCATACCAACTTTTCCAAACATCGACATTTCGAATGCGGAAGTCTGCAGATAGATCGATAACCTTGACACCCAAATTCAGCAAATCCGGAGTAATTGTCTGCGACACTCCGTGAGGTGTCGTGAAAAAAACAACATCACATTTTTGTAGTTGGTTTATATCAAGAGCCGAGTAACAAATATCTCTTGTCCCAGATAAATTTGGATAAACTTTATCTATTCTTACATCCACATAACTGCGCGACGTAGCGGACACTATGTTTACATGAGGATGAGCTAATAACCATCTTATTAGCTCAGCTCCTGTATATCCTGACCCTCCAACGATACCTACATTAATCAAACTAAATCTCCTCTTTGAATATTAAAATTCGATTTCTAACGTTATGATATCTCATAAGCAGCTTTGTTAGTTTTTGACGTTGCCCAAAGAGGCATCAGTAACAAGTTTTTTTTTACTTGAGAGAGCTATTAAAATGTACGAGTGGGCCAAAGCCTTTCACATAATCTCGATGACCACTTGGTTCGCAGCACTCTTTTACCTTCCTCGATTATTTGTTTATCACGCGATAGCGCAGGATAGGACAAGTATCGAACGCTTCAAAATAATGCAATCAAAACTCTATCATGGCATAGCCAATCCATCCATGTTAGCAACAATGTTGTTTGGTTTATGGTTATTTTTATTGTCCCCAACGTATTACTTGGCTCAAGTTTGGTTTCAAATTAAACTGTTAATGGTTGCTTTTACGGTAATTTACCATTTTGTATGCTTGAGATATATGCTTGTTTTAAGAGCAGATGCCAACCTTAAATCTCATTTGTACTTTAGAATATTTAACGAGATTCCAGTTCTTTTTCTTGGCTCGATAGTGATCTTGGTAGTAGTGCGGCCATTTCAATAGTGTGGATCCCATCTTCTAATCATTTTATTTAAACGAATACATTAATCCTTTCATGATCAAAATCTAAGGTCCAACTCACAACGTACACCGGTGTAATGATAAAGGGAGCTATTCTTTGCTTGACTCAATCTAAAAAATCTGAAACGAACTTAATTATGAATAATAAAACAAGCCGATCACATAAACTCTTTGAAAACGCAAAAAAACGTATTCCAGGTGGCGTAAACTCACCGGTAAGAGCATTCAAGGCGGTTGGTGGAACTCCCGTTTTCTTTAAAAGCGCGAAAGGCGCATATATGTTTGATGAAGATGGAAGACGCTTTGTCGATTTCGTGCTCTCTTGGGGCCCTATGCTACTTGGTCATGGCCATCCTGTTGTGATTGACGCGGTTAAAAAACAGCTTGATCAAGCAACCACATTCGGTGCCCCTACTGCGTTGGAGGTTAACCTAGCAGATTACATTTGTAGTCTCCTACCCGGCATAGATATGATAAGAATGGTGAATTCCGGCACAGAGGCAACCATGAGTGCTGTCCGTTTAGCTAGAGGATTTACCGGTCGCGACAAGATAATTAAATTTGAAGGTTGTTATCATGGACACTCGGATTCTTTGCTTGTAAAGGCAGGATCTGGTGCATTAACACTGGGCGTGCCCAGCTCTCCTGGCGTTCCAGAGTGTCTAGCTAACCAAACCATTACACTCAATTATAACGATATTAATCAAGTTCAACAGGTGATGGAGCAAATTGGTTCGGAAGTTGCGGCTATTATTGTTGAACCCGTGGTAGGTAATATGAATTGCGTACCTCCAATCTCAGGTTTTCTGGATACATTACGAGAATGCTGCACCTCTACAGGTGCTCTTCTGATATTTGATGAGGTAATGACCGGTTTCCGAATAAATCCGATTGGCGCCATCGGAGAATACGGCATCCAACCAGATATTATTTGTCTTGGCAAAGTCATAGGGGGTGGATTACCCGTAGGAGCGTTCGGGGGTAGCAGAAGGGTAATGGAACAAATCGCCCCCAGTGGCCCAATCTATCAAGCTGGCACACTAGCTGGAAATCCAATAGCTATGGCATCCGGATTAGCGACCCTCAAACTGATATCGGAACCGAATTTCTTCACCCCAGTGTCTGATCTAACCACTAAACTTGTCGATGGAATCGTTGATCGAGCTCACGATGCTAAGATTCCAATGACTAGCAATCATGTTGGAACTATGTGGGGTATCTTCTTTTCGCATGAAAAAAAAATAACCAACTACAAGCAAGTGTTACGCTGTGATACCCATCGCTTCGCGAATTTTTTTCATGGCATGCTTTCAGAAGGTGTGTATCTTGCACCTGCATCTTTTGAAGCCGGATTTATGTCTTCTGCTCACAGCGAGCAAGATATAGAATATACCTTGGATGCCGCGGAAAGAGTATTTAGCAAACTTTGAGTGACGGATTAACAATAACTTTGGCTTAAAAAAGGGTAAAAGATGCCTGTGTGCTTGTTGAGGCGTTAGTCGCCGCGATTGAACCACGACAATAGAGAAATAGAGGACCCAAAAATTCATGAGACAAGCATTTCATCGCGGCCACTTCCCATATTCAAGGATGAGAAGACTACGCTCTTCCTCTTTCATTCGACACCTAGCCGCAGAAACCGACATTAATGTGCGTGATCTCATTTTGCCGCTTTTTGTAGTTGAGGGATTTAATCAACGTCAAACTGTAGAATCTATGCCCGGAATAAAGCGGCTATCAATCGATTATTTAATAGAAGAGGTGATAGAAGCAGAGTCTTTCGGTATTCCAGCAGTTGTCTTATTTCCCATGATTGAAAAATCACGGAAAACCCAAACTGCAGAGGAATCATATAATGAAAATGGTCTCATTCAGACCGCAATTCGCAAAGTAAAATCTGCGGCACCGAAGATAGCAATCATAGCAGATGTTGCTTTGGACCCATACACGGCCCACGGCCACGACGGTATTATAGATGAAAGTACCGGATATGTTCTAAACGATACCACAAACGAAATTTTAGTTAAACAAGCCCTCTCACTTGCCCACGCTGGAGCAGATATTGTTGCTCCGTCAGATATGATGGATGGTCGAGTTGGAATCATTCGAGAAAGCTTAGAGGAAGCAGGATTGGTGAATACTATTATCATGGCCTATGCAGCCAAGTACGCCTCTGCTTACTATGGTCCATTCAGAGATGCCATTGGCTCTTCGGCAAGCCTTAACAAAATTGATAAGAGCAGTTATCAATTGGATTCAAGGAATCTCAAGGAAGCACTTCATGAATGCGCTCTGGATTTATCAGAGGGCGCCGATATGCTGCTCATAAAACCAGGAATGCCATACCTTGATGTTTTAAAAAGTGTTGTTGATGAATTTGCAGTCCCCACTTTTGCCTTTCAAGTAAGTGGTGAATACGCGATGCATTGTGCAGCCTTTGACAACAATTGGTTGTCAAAAGAACAAATAATCTTAGAATCTTTGATAGCGTTCAAACGTGCTGGAGCAACTGGAATACTCACTTATTTTGCGAAGGAAGCCGCACATTTATTATCAAAATCTACATAAACTAATTTAAATAAAAATTATATAACCTCGGTTAAACACAAGCACCAACACCATGCACCTATTCCTTGTTATACAACAGTATGTGAACAGAATGATGCGCCAAAACTTTTCATGAGGCTATTTTAATGGACAACTGCGTCCAACTCTTGCTCAACAAACTGCCCTTTTTAAACGGTGCGATAATGATAGTGGCAGATGAAAATTGGCAGAATGTGGATTGGCACTCCATCAAAATCTTTAAACAGAAAAATATGCGAGTTTTTAGTAACCGATTCGACATAGTGGGCAATGTAAATAACTCGGGAATTGAATGTATATTTTGCGACTTTGATTTTTCACAGATACCAGAAAAAAGCCTGGACCACATTATTTTTCGCGTGTCAAAAGAAAAAGCAATAACACAACATACGATTAATAACGCTCAACGATTACTTAAGAAAGGAGCTTCCTTACTTATTGCCGGACAAAAAAAAGAAGGTATAAAAACCTACATTAAACTCTCTCAAAAGCTTCTCTCTGATACTTCGAAAATACAAAAATTTGGTGTTGATTATATTGCATCAATCGCATGCAGGAGTATTGTAAAGGGCAAAGCTGAGGGAGACGATTACTCCCAGATGAGGAAAATAGTCCATACAGACGACAGGATATTTTTCAGTAAACCTGGGATTTTTGGTTGGAGGAAAATTGATCAAGGGAGTAAATTTTTGTGTGAGCATTTAGAGCTTTTCTTTAAGACTTATGATTTCATACCGACTTCACTTCTCGATCTTGGATGTGGATATGGTTACGTAGCGTGCGAAGCAAGACGATTCGAGTTCTTAAACATCTTCGCAACCGATAATAATGCAGCTGCAATCTCTGCATGCAAACTTAACTTTACACATTACGGTCTTCGTGAGGCCAATGTCATGGCAACTGACGCGGGACAAAGGATTTCAGAAAATTTTGACGCAATTTTATGTAACCCGCCCATACATGTTGGCTCTAGGGTCGATTTAGCATTAATCAGAAAATTTTTAATTAGCACAAGACGTCTTTTAACAAAAACTGGAAAAGCACTATTTGTAGTTGATGTATGCACTCCACTTGAGTCTCTCGCTATGAATAATTTTTCGCGCGTTCACACTATAAGTAAAAATAGACAATTCAAGCTAATTTCATTGAGTCAATGAAAAAGAAAAACAAAATGACTACACACAATGTCGCCTGATCAAAAAGCCCCAGCAAAGTTATATCCGACCTAAAATATATCGCAGAAAGTTTTAAAACGCCCTTCCATTAATTCCGAAATTAATGAATTTCTCCCTCAAAATAGGAATAAAATCTAAACTACACAAACCAAGGTTACGACCTAACTTTAAAACAATATTCTGAGATGAGAATAACGCTGGAAGATTGCCAGTGAATTCGGCGATAAGATGCTGCTCAAATAATCGATCTTTGCGGTATTTATCCAGCACAGAGACACTTCCAAAGTCTCTATTCGCATTGGATGCAGAAGCGATCGCCTCAGCGAGTCTAGTGGCGTCTCTCAATGATAGATTCAAACCTTGACCCGCCACAGGGTGCAAACTATGTGCAACATTGCCGAGCAACACTACTCTAGCGCGAATCATCTCTTCCGCAAAACTAGTTGTGAGTGCAAAGCTCGTCCGAGCGCTAACGTCTGTAAATATGCCGCTACGATAACCAAATTGCGTTTGCAATTTATCTAAAAACAAGACATCGGTAACTTGTTCTAATTGTAAAGCAAATTCTGATGGCTGAGTCCAGACAAGCGACACCTTGGGTTGACCCATATTTGTTGGAAGTGGAAGCATCGCCAACACCCCCGATTGTGTAAAACGCTCGTATGCGATCCCCTTATGTTTTCGGTCAAGAGTGACACTAGCAACAATCGCTTTTTGTCCAAGGTCTTTGGACTTCACCCAAAACCCAAGTTTTGAGGCTATTTTTGAACATAAGCCGTCGGCTATCACCAGTAGTTTAGCGACGATAACTGTATTAGTTTTGCTCGTAGTAAGTCTGACTTGATCCTTCTCTATTGATGTGTCTGTAATCTCTGTGGAGTACCAAATTTGAATCTTCTTGTGGGTCAAATTTTGTCTTAAACTATCGCTTAGCAATCGCCCCTCGACAACATATCCCAACGGATCTTCATCATTAGGAGACCGATTAAAACGAGCCATCCCCGGATGACCTTTATCGCTCACATGAATAGATTCAATTGGTGCCGCTGACTTCTCCAGTGCAGCCCAAATACCGGCGGTCTGTAGTATATTTTTACTATCTCTGGATAACGCAATGCCTCTAATATCCGAGTCAGCAGCGGCTGTTTTGCCAGATGAGATCGATTTATTTGACTCTAACACCAAAATTCTTAAATTCGGCTCTTTTTTTGTCAACAAAAGCGCAAAGCTCGCCCCCACCAGGCCCGCACCCACAATTACCGCGTCAAAAGCATAGTCTCGTCGCATCACACCGCACCAGGCCTTAGATTCAAATCATTAATTTCTCGATTTCAACTCGACACTTGGGAACATTTTCATTCAGTTGCTCACAGCCGTCCCGCGTCAAAACCACATTATCTTCGATTCGCACTGATATACCTCTCCATTTTTCTTCCACACTCAAATTATCAGGGGCGATGTATATTCCAGGCTCAACAGTTACAACCATACCCGCCTCATAATCGCGCCAAATCTGATCAAGTCTATAATCTCCGACATCATGCACATCCATTCCTAGCCAGTGTCCAGATTGATGCATATAAAAATCTCGATAGGAGCCTCTGCCAATTAAATCATCAACGTCTCCAGAGAGAATCCCCAAATCGACTAAACCTTGTGTAATGGTTTTGATGGTCACATCATTCGCTGTGTTGTATGGTTTTCCAGGAGCTATAGATTTTATAGCCTCAGCTTGAGCCTCTAAAACAACTTCATATATCGATGCTTGCGGTCTGGTAAACCGACCATTAACAGGAAAGGTGCGCGTAATGTCCGCACAATAATTGTAATATTCACACCCAGCATCAACCAAAACCAGATCCCCGTCTACCAGTAAATCTTGATTCTTTATGTAATGCAGAACACAAGCGTTCTTTCCACCGCCGACAATCGTTGTATAAGCCGGACATGTCGCTCCCTGATAGAGAAATTCGTGCTCAATTTCAGCTTGTAATTGATACTCATACATACCTGGCCGAATAACCCGCATAGCACGCCTGTGTGCGCTGGCTGTAATAGCTGCGGCATTCTTCATTATTTTGAGCTCCATAGAAGTTTTTATCAAACGCATCTCGTTAACAAAGTGGTCAATATCGATAAATTCACCCGGAGGGGTCGCTCCTCTCCGCCTTTGAGCCCTAATTTCATTGACCCATCCCATCAACCGATTATCAAATTCCGTATCCTTGCCAATTCCATAATATACTCGATCTCGCCCTTCCAACATCCCGGGTAAAATGTCGTCAATATCGGTAATCGGGAACGCGTCATCAGCCTCAAAATGATCACAAGCGCCCGAGGGGCCGTACAGAAACCCGTCCCAAATTTCACGCATTTGGTCCTTTTCCTGACAAAATATTACGAATTGACCTTGTGTTCTACTCGGTATGAGTACCAACACAGATTGAGGTTCAGGAAACCCACTCAAATAACTAAACGTTGTGTCCTGCTTATAAGGGTATAAGGTATCTTTTGAGCGTACCCGCACAGGAGCACTTGCAACAATCGCGATACTGTTTGGCTCCATCATATTAATGAGACCTGACCGCCTATTAGCATACTCTTTTTTCGTAATCACGCTATCCTCACTACTCTAAAAAATGTCATGACAAGTAATCTCAATCACTTCGATACAGATCAGAGTAGATAACTTGAACCAGAATTCGAACGTGTTCCAAAATATATTCAAAGTCACTCTCACCGCCAGACTCTGCATCTAACGACACATTTGCAACTTCAGAAAGATCTGTTAGAGCTTCAATCGTGTCTTCGGTTGTCTCAAATTGTCCATCCCAAACGTCAGCAAGTCCCGATAAAAAATGCCTGCACCACTCTGCTATTGCATTTAATCTAGTATCCAAAGACACACCCTCGGTAGGTAAAAGAGGTTGAAATCCGTAATTTAAGTCCCTCAAATCACTATTTACAACATTCTTATACCCAGAAAGAAATTTTTGTAAAACTTCCCTCTGCTCTGAGGACCAAAATAGCCACTCTTCTAATTTCTCAAAAACTAGTGACTCATCAATTTCTCCTTTCATTAATATTCCACACACATAACCATGGAACATGCTTGGAGTCGCGTCTAAATTCAAATCGAAGAACAGAGTTTCAAGGCTGTCAAAGGATATATCGTGTGTCGAGTCTACCATGAAAAGAATTATATCACTGAGATTATAATCGCACGATGGTTTATCGTGAGCAAATAATTGACCCTAATGACTGCAATGAATATAGTGAAGAGAATTTTAGAAAGTTTTTAATACTTAGGCAGTACGATGAATACACCTGAAAATTTTGAAGAAAAGCTCGACAGGTTAATAGAATTATGCCAGCAACTTAAAGCCGAAAATAAGGCATTGAGAGAACGCGAGGCGGGTCTAGTTGGAGAAAGAGGACAACTGTTAGAAAAAAACGAATTGGCTAGACAGAAGATACAAACCATGATTAATCGCCTTAAAAATATGAGTGCAGAACAATAATGGAAAACATTTCTCTCAAAGTAAGGATTTTAGACAAAGACTACCAGGTCAACTGTCTACCAAAGGAGCGAGAGGCCTTGCAAGCCTCAGCTAAACTACTGAACGAAAAAATGGAAGAGATTCGAAATCGATCTAATATAATTGGTTTAGAGCGCATAGCCGTCATGGCGGCGCTTAATTTGAGCCACGATTTAATCCGAACTCGAGACTCTGCCAAAGTTAATGCCGACGCATCGCAACGATTAGCATCAGTGGATAGTAAGCTCGAGTCGATACTCTTTGAATTTGATGCCTCAACGTAGATGTTTTTTTAGTAGCTCTGATATAATAGTATTCCTGGAGTGTGCGCCAGCCGAGAAGTCCCTGAGCCGATAATTTTGCTATGGCTTCTCTTTGTCAAAGCTGTTGAGCAGTTCCGTGCGTCGGAAAGCCTGATGCGATGCAAGAGTCGCCGACTTGAACCTTTCGGTTCAAGGCCACGTCGGCGGCGGCACTCTGGGTCTTTAAATGAGGAACGATGTTTTGACGTCAACCAATCAGCGCAAAACTTTACGTTCCCGACGAATGGCTCTCTCTCCTGCATGTCAAGCTCTAACCGCCTCAAATGTTGCAAAAACTCTCTCAGAGCAACCAATTTTTCAAAAGTCGCAACGCATAGCGGCTTATTTCTCGCGCAACGGTGAGGTAGACTTGCAAATCCTAATAAAACGACAAATAAAACTTCGCAAAAAGTGGTTTATGCCAGTTTTGAAGATCGACGAAAAGTCGCTTGGATTTAGTCGCTATGATAAAAATAGTTCTTTATATTTAAACTCGTATGGCATTTCGGAGCCTATCAACCCTGACAGCAAAATTTTAGAAGCTTCCGATATGGATCTAATCCTTTTACCGCTCGTTGGATTTGATCGCCTCGGCAATCGAATTGGAATGGGCGGTGGCTACTATGACAGAGCTCTAAAAAACTGCTTACAAAAAAAAGATAATGGCCCATTTTTACTCGGAGTAGCGCATAGTTGCCAGGAATGTAAGCATATTGATGCACAACCTTGGGATATACGTTTACACATGATAGTCACGGAATTAGAGGTTATATGCGTAAAACAAAAATAATATGTACCATAGGGCCGGTCTCTCACTCCAGCAAAATGCTGAGAAAATTAGCCAAAGCTGGAATGAATATCGCGCGGCTTAACATGTCCCATGGTAGCCACGACTCACACGCAGAAGTGATAGAATCAATCCGGAAACTGAACATAACCTCAGAGCAACCGATCGCAGTGATGCTCGACACCCAAGGCCCCGAAATCCGAACGGGAGACCGCACTAATGACCTTCATCTCAAAACGGGAGACGTAATATCTATCGTTGTTCGTGGTAGCGAAGACGTTGAGTCGACATCGATCTTAGTTAACTATGAAGATTTAGTTAAAGACATGAATAGGGGCGACATTATAACAGTTGACAACGGATTGATAAATCTGAAAGTGCTAAGTAAAGAGGCAAGATCAATGCGTTGTGAAGTTATTGACGGCGGACTTCTAAAGAGCAAACGTCATGTAAACCTTCCGGGAATTCGCATAAATCTACCTGCAATTACCGAAAAAGACCGACGCGATATCGAATTTGCCAAAGCTCAAAATGTCGATTTTATCGCATTATCATTTGTTCGAAAGGCGAGTGACGTAAAGGAGCTGCGATCACTTTTAGGTAATCAATCAAAGGACATAAAAGTTATTGCGAAACTCGAGGATCAAGAGGGTATTACAAATATGGTTGAAATCGCAGAAAATGTGGATGGAATAATGGTTGCAAGAGGCGATCTTGGCGCAGAAATTAGGCTCGAAGTGCTCCCTCGAATTCAGCGTCGAATCATCCGAACTTGTGCAGAAATGGGCAAACGTGTGATTGTCGCTACACATATGCTTGAATCAATGATTGAAAAACCCATTCCCACACGCGCCGAAGTTACTGATGTGGCCAACGCCGTTTACGAGGAAGTAGATGCCATAATGCTATCTGGGGAGACAACTGTTGGTAAATTTCCTGTTCGTTGTGTAGAAATACTGAATAAAATTGCATGCTCGACGGAAAGTAGTCGGGGGCTATGTTTTACGGATAATCTGATTCTTGAAAATGAAAAACAACATGTCGCGCAGGCCGCTGTAAATTTAGCTGAATCTATCCAAGCAGCAGCTATTCTTGTTCCAACCCGCCGTGGACGCATGGCAAATTGGGTCACTAACTGTCATCCGCAAAGGTCTATAATTTGTGCGTTTACCAACGATAATCGAATCGCGCGACAGTTAGTGTTGAATCGAAATGTACTGAGTTACACAATCAATTTTGATGAAAATCCTGAGATAACACTTGCTAAAGCTGCACAAATAATGCTCGCAAGCGGAAAATTTTCTTCGAATCAAAAAGTCGTAGTGATTTCTGATACATTAGCTGGGAAAGGAATTGAAGCCATACAAATAAGAGAAGTTGGTGATTTGGTCTAAGTGAGGGATGGAGAAGCCCCGAGTTCTGTCAGTCTGGATTACCTAAAAATAATTTGTAACAATTGTTGTGTGTTTCAACAACATATCGGTATTTCAAACTGTCGAGAAACACTTTAATTTCGTCTCTTTGATTGTCTAACGCCTGTAAAGCCACCAAAACTCTACCAAATGCGGAGCCGTGATTCCTGTAATGAAACAATGAAATATTCCAACGGTCACCTAATATATTCAAAAAGTTGAGTAGTGCTCCTGGGCGTTCAGGAAAGTCAAATCGATACACTTGTTCTTCGGATACCTTTGGTGCTCTTCCACCAACCATGTGTCTTATGTGCAGTTTAGCCATCTCATTATCCGTCATATCCTCGACACAATAGTTCTGCGATATTAAATCCTGAATAAGTTCTAACCGATCTGGGTCACCCGTAACTTGTACCCCCACAAAAATTTGCGCCGCCTCACTGCTGCTATACCGATAGTTGAACTCAGTAATATTTCGCAGTTTCAATGATTGACAGAAATTTTTGAAACTTCCGGGTTGCTCATTAATTGTGACCGCAATAATTGCCTCTCTTTTCTCGCCTGTTTGTGTTCTTTCAGAAATGTATCGAAGACGATCGAAATCAATATTGGCTCCACACTGCACGGCAAGCAAAGTTTCATTCAAAACACCCTTCTCTAAAATATATTTCTTTAATCCTGCTAGGCCGATAGCTCCTGAGGGCTCGCAAATAGCACGAGTATCATTAAAAGTATCTTTTATTGCAGCACATATTTCATCAGTTGTCACAGCGATCACCTCATGTACAAGGTCTTTGAGTATATCCCAGGTGTGATTACCAATTTCAGCTACAGCAGTACCATCAGCAAAAATGCCAACCTCCGGCAGGCGCACCGGATGACCCGCCTCAATGGCAGCCGCCAGACAAGCGGCATCATCCGATTCAACTGCAATAATTTTGGTTTCTGGCCTCATCGCCGAGAGGTATGCTGCTATCCCTGCGCACAACCCGCCACCGCCTACAGCGATAAAAATCGCATCCAAAGGCTGAGCTATTTGTCGATGTATCTCCATCCCAATTGTGCCTTGGCCGACAATGACATCGCGATCGTCAAAAGGATGGACAAATACTGATTTCTCTTTTTCTGAAAGCTGTTCTGCATACGCTGCTGCAGAATTATAATCGTCTCCGTAGAGTACAACCTCCGCTCCATAAGCTTGCACTGCATCTACCTTGATTCTTGGAGTGGTAACTGGCATTACTATGGTTGCATGAACTTGCAATTTTTTTGCTGCAATAGCAACACCTTGTGCATGATTCCCTGCAGATGCAGCAATTACACCCTTACACATTTGCGCTCGAGTTAGGTTCTTTAGCTTGTTGTAAGCGCCTCTCACCTTGAAAGAAAAAATAGGCTGCAGATCCTCGCGCTTGAGTAAAATTTTATTACTTAAACGATGCGATAAAATCTGCGCTGAAGACACGGGCGTCTCCAATGCCAAATCATATATCTCGGCATTATGTATCGCTCTTACATAATCAAACGACATACTTAAAATCCTTTTTAATCCAGGCTTGTTAAGTGTAACTCAATTATCACCTTGTCCTGATAAAATAATGACTACTGTACACAGTTGAAAGTCATGTATGATTTGGAAATCGAATAAATACGGGTATTTTTCTTTAATGAATAAAAAAGATGTATCAAAGAAAGCAGCAGCACAAGCAGCAATAGAGTTTACTTTGAGTCGTATTTGTAAATCGAGCATAATTGGAATCGGAACTGGTTCCACAGTTAATCACTTCATCGATTTACTCGCTGAGTGTCATCAAAACTTCCTCGGTACTGTCGCAAGCTCAAAAATATCCGATAACCGGCTTCGAACTAACGGAATAAAAGTACTCAACCCCAATGATGTCTCAGAACTGAAAATCTATATTGACGGTGCTGATGAGATAAATAGCGAACTGGAGGTGATAAAGGGTGGAGGTGGCGCGCTTACCCAAGAAAAAATAATCTGTGCCATGGCCAAAGAATTCCTTTGTATTGCAGACGATTCTAAATGGGTGAAGAGGCTCGGCAAATTCCCTCTTCCGATAGAGGTCATTCCCATGGCCCGAAACAAAGTCGCCCGCGAGTTGGTTCTTATGGGCGCTAATCCGATTTGGCGTCGAAAATTTGTCACAGACAATGGGAATGACATAATCGATGCTCATGGTTTATGGCCAATAGAAAATCCTGAGGCTTTAGAAACTCAAATAAATCAAATTTCAGGGGTTGTCACGAATGGTATTTTTGCGAAAAATAGTCCAGACACAGTACTCATCGCTTCACCAAATCAAATTACAACTCATATTCGACAAGACAAAATATCAAGATCGTTTTTGTAACTTTTGTAAATCCTAACCTTGGGACAAAAGTTCCCTCAAATCAATCAGTGCAGCGTTAGCTCGACTTATATAAGAGGCCATTACCAAAGAGTGATTGGCAAAAATCCCATAACCACTACCGTTTAGAATAATAGGGGCATGCACGATTTGCAGGCTACTCTCTAGTTCATAAATTATCTGTTGCAAACTAGCTCTAGCCCTCTTTTTTTCTAAAACATCACCAAAGTCGACGTTAACTGCTCTCAAAAAATGAACAAGTGCCCAAGCTGTTCCCCTCGCTTCATAAAAAACATTATCGATCAATAACCAAGAAGTTCGAACATGTCGTCGCACATTTTCTGCGCTTGACTCTTCATCTGGTACGCCAGCAATACGGTGCTTTCCGACACTCGACGATAATCGCTGTGATATGCTTCCAAGTCGAGTCTCTACAGTTAGTAACCAGTAACGAAGATTATCTGCTCGAGAAAAAAATTCCGCCGCAGGTGACCTTCTATTATTTAATCGCTCCATGTAACTTGTTAAAAATTCTTGTCCTTCAGCATATTCACTTTCTGGCCAAGGTACTGCCCAACTCAAATGGTCAACATTAAAACGTGGCTCCGCGAAAGAAAGGTCAGGATCTTCACTAGATTGAGATTGAGAGCGACTAAAAGATTCACGAAGAGCTTTGGAGAGATCTCTAACTTGAACTAACACACCAAATTCCCAACTAGGTATATTATCAAGCCAAACGCCAGGGGGCATAACATCGTTACTCAAATACCCTCCAGGTTTATTGAGTAATATATCCACGACTTCAATAAGTGTGGAAACAATCCTGAACCCAGTTACATTCTCGCTTTCATTGTGACCAAGTGGGGTTAACCCAGGCTCATTGCTCCAATTAAATGAGAAAAAAAACAGTAATAGAAAAATAAAAGCACTTACAATTCCCGGAAGATTTATGAACTTAGATATTTCATCTGCAACTCTTATGCGTTTAACAACACGATGACACATCATTAAGGTCTTTTGAAAAAAATTCATTTCCTCTTACCCCGACTAAACTGCAGCGAAAAAACAAGATTAACAATGCCGTGCTCCCAGCCAATCATTGTAAAATCTTACTTTTTTTAAGCGAATACTTCTTTCATTCACTAAGAAAAAATTTACATAACATTTGTTTCCATGGGAGTGCACTACGCTTGAACAACAAAATTAATCCTCGATCTGCAACATTTTGTCCATCCATGAACAAACTTGGTCAAACCCTCCAAAACACTCGAAAGCAACTGAGCCAAATTTTCGCTGCTAACTACTCTTTAATTCGGTGAAAGTATCCATTTCGCAGCTTCAGAGACACTTAAAATACTACAGATATTATGCATCGGTACCGAATATAAAGAAAACGGTAATACAACCATCGTTAGAATTTACAAAAGCATTTTAAATTACCAAGCACCTAGTGCTCGCAGTTTTTTAAACTGATCGGTCTTTTTATATTTGTAATCGACTGCAAAAGACAACCTAGCAATACTCAACCCCCATGTAATACTATGATCATAGTATACCAATAAAGCGTAAAACTCGTGCTTGAATGATGTATTGCAAAAAAAATTTAAAAATACCTTTTTAAACAGCTTTTTATAAGTATATCTTGGGGAGACAGGCTGCTATTAACATATTAATTTACAGGAATTTATTCTTAAAGATAACATTACTCTATTCGAGTTGTTTTATCCTCGCGCATGAACCTAGTTTGGCACAGTACAATGTGGACAACCAAACTAGAGGAACTCCAAGACTTATAGAAAGTAAGTTTTTACCTGTAGAGGAAGCGTTCATTTTCTCCCAGAGCATCGAAGAAGATAAAATCGTTCTCAAATGGTCAATAGCACCGAACTATTATCTTTATCAAGATGGTTTTAAATTCAAATTCAACAAATCAACTAGCTACGAAAAAGGCATACAATACCCCATTGGAGTAGTGAAATGGGATGACTTCTTTGAAAAAGAGCTAATTGTTTTCTATAACGAGGTAGAAATAAGGGTGCCCTGGTTAGCGGGTGAAAACCCCCAGCTAATTGAAGTGTATTGGCAAGGGTGTGCTGATGCTGGACTTTGCTATCCCCCTCAAAGCTCACAATTTGAAGTAGATATAGAAACGGGAACTTTGAGTCCTCACGTTTCAGGCATTGATGTTTCAGCTATGTCTCCAGCACCAAATTCCGTGGTCTTCACAATTATCATCGCAATTCTTGGTGGTATGCTTCTCAACCTAATGCCATGCGTATTTCCTGTGCTATCCATCAAAGCATTTGCGTTACTGAAAAATCAAGATTGTCCAAGAGCGAACAAAGTACATGGTTTTGTTTACAGCTTCGGCGTAATCCTAAGTTTTGTAATCATAGCCGGTATCATGCTCCTGCTTCGAGCTAGTGGAGAAGCCATTGGCTGGGGTTTTCAATTACAATCACCTATTTTTGTATCAAGTTTAGTGTTTTTGTTTTTCATCATGGCTCTTTCCTTCGCAGGCTTCATTGAAATTGGCTCCCGCCTAATGTTTTTAGGTCGAAGCAGCACAGAAGGAACAAGTTACCGATCATCATTCATGACCGGAGTTCTTGCCACCACGGTGGCTAGTCCTTGCACAGCGCCTTTTATGGGGCCTGCTCTAGGTTTTGCCGTTACACAACCCACGCTCGTAGCTCTAATAATATTTGGATCTTTAGGTCTGGGAATGTCCTTACCTCTTTTAGTTATTTCTTGGGTTCCATCAGCTTACAAAATATTTCCTAAGCCTGGGGCGTGGATGCAGTTGATTAAACAAGTGTTAGCTCTACCTCTTATTTTAACTGCAATTTGGTTATTATGGATTGTCGGACGCCAAACTAATATTGACGTCGTAGCTTCGATTCTCGTCGGCATAACATTGCTATCTTTGAGTATTTGGTTGTTAAAAACAACTTTGCTTCAAAATAATTTTTGCAAACCGATAGCTTACTGCTGTCTACTGCTGGCAGCGGTTATACCTTTTAATGTTATAACTCAACAAAAAATTGATCCAACATGGGAAAAATATAGCGCTCAGAGGCTAGAGAGTCTGAAGTCCGTTAAGAAGCCGGTCTTCATTAATGTCAGCGCTGATTGGTGCATTACTTGCTTGTTAAATGAAAAGTTGGTGTTGAATACAGACACCTTTCACTCAACTCTCAAAGAGAACAACATAACCTATTTAAAAGCTGATTGGACAAATCATGACGTCGAAATTACAAATTTTTTAAACAATTATCAACGCACTGGAGTGCCACTTTATGTTTACTTTCCCGGGAACGGTGAGAACGAACAAATTCTAAATCAAATACTGTCGCCAGCTGAGATCACGACAGTTCTTACAAAAAAAACTATTCCATAGTAAGCATGTTTAACGGACATTAAATCAAGCAAATCCCCTCTAACGAGTAAGATTTTTAAAAATATATGTGATAAATTCGTAGAATTTCTTCGATTCGATGCCTATAATTCATGATCTCACTCATAATCGCAAAAAAAGTGTGGATGTCGAAGGGAGTATTAATATGGCTGAAATCCTGCTCTTGAATGGTCCAAACCTAAATCTTTTAGGATCGCGAGAGACCAACTATTACGGGACTGATTCTCTCAGTAGTATTACTGAAAGTCTTTCGATTAAAGCAACAAAGGCGGGTCATAATCTGACCTATTTACAAAGTAATGCTGAACATACACTTTTGGAGTGGATTCAAACTGCACCTAAAAAGGGTACAAGCTTAATAATAATAAATCCTGGCGCATTTACGCATACAAGTATAGCTATGCGGGACGCAATGATTGCCGTTAACATTCCTTTCATTGAAGTTCACCTTTCAAATATTGCATCGCGTGAAATATTTAGAAAAAAATCTTATTTTTCTGATATTGCTATTGGCGTTATAAGTGGGTTCGGATCACTTAGCTATCATGTGGCTATGTATGCGGCCATTGAAGAATTAAGTCGACTTGAAATTTGAGAGAAATAAAATGGATATCCGCAAGGTTAAAAAGCTTATCGAATTGCTACAAGAATCAAATCTTAGCGAACTAGAGATTACAGAGGGTGATGACTCTGTGCGTATCAGCAGAAACACTCCAGCAAATTCGCTAATGGTCACTCAACAGACTCCATCTGTGATACCTTCGGTCAATGCTCCAACACAAGAATCACCACAAATAGTCGAGGAAGCTACAAATTACATCCGTTCACCTATGGTAGGGAGCTTTTATTCTGCGCCAGCGCCGGGAGCGCCCCCGTTTGTCTCAATAGGGAAATCTGTCACTAAAGGAAGTGTTGTCTGCATTGTAGAGGCAATGAAAATGATGAATCAGATCGAAAGTGCCACAGAAGGCACGGTACGTGATATTTTAGTTAAGGACGGTGACCCCGTGGAGTTTGACCAGCCTCTGTTTATAGTTGTCTAACATTACTGGAGCATACGTGTTAGAAAAAGTGTTAATCGCAAACCGTGGAGAAATTGCGTTAAGAATTCTTCGGGCTTGTAAGGAGCTACGGATTAAAACCGTTGCCGTTCACTCCAAAGTTGACGCTGCGCTAAAGCACGTTAAACTTGCAGATGAGGCAATCTGTATTGGACCAAATCCCTCAGCCCAGAGCTATTTAAATATTCCAGCCATTATCAGCGCGATGGAGATAACCAATGCGAGCGCGGTTCACCCCGGCTATGGTTTTCTTGCGGAGAGTGCCGATTTTGCTGATAGGGTCGAAAACAGCGGCTTCGTCTTCATAGGTCCAACAGCAAAGGTAATTCGCATGATGGGAGACAAAGTGTCCGCCATTAGTGCAATGAAAAAAGCAGGAGTACCAACTGTGCCCGGATCGGATGGCCCCATTGATGATGACTTTGAAAAAACCAGAGCTATTGCAGAAAAGATCGGCTATCCTGTAATCATAAAAGCCTCAGCTGGCGGCGGGGGAAAAGGCATGAGAGTAGCCCAAAATACCGCACAATTAAAAACTGTACTCTCGCTAACTAGGAAAGAAGCCAAGCAAGCCTTTGGAAACGACACCCTTTACATCGAAAAGTTTTTAAATAACCCACGACATATCGAAGTTCAAATTCTGTCCGATGGGCAAGGCAGTGTGGTTCATTTGGGCGATCGAGATTGTTCTTTACAACGAAGGCATCAAAAAATATTAGAAGAGGCTCCGGCACCCGGGATTCCCGGAGAATTGCGCGCACAACTACATAAGAACTGCGTTAATGCATGTGTCCAACTTGGTTATCGAGGCGCAGGAACTTTCGAGTTTTTATATCAGGACAATGAATTCTTTTTTATTGAAATGAACACCCGCATTCAAGTTGAACATCCAGTCTCAGAAATGATAACGGGCATTGATTTGGTTAAACAGCAACTTCTGATTGCTAGTGGACATACCCTCAAATTACAGCAAAAAGATATAGTATTTCGAGGACACGCGTTCGAATGTCGAATTAATGCGGAGCATCCTGACACATTTGCTCCACAACCCGGCGTTATTAAGGCCTATCATGCACCGGGAGGCAATGGAGTACGAGTTGATTCCCATGTATATAATGGCTACAACGTACCGCCATATTACGATTCTTTGATTGGGAAAATTATTACCTACGGAAGCGACCGCCCCTCGGCCCTGGCAAGGATGACGAATGCGTTAGATGAGATGCTAATTGACGGCATAGAAACCAACATACCACTCCATGCTGACTTAGTTCGCGATAAAAACTTCGCATCAGGCGGAGTGAGCATTCACTACTTAGAAAAGAAACTGTTGGAAAACTAGATCTTCAAAAATGGCATGGATTCAAGCAAAATGCACTTGTAAAGAAAAAGATGTTGAATTAGTTGAGGAAGCTCTTGCTGCTTTCCCAGTTGTATCGATTTCCATTAAAGATGCTGGGGACCAGATGCTTGTTGATCAGATTTCGGGAGGGAAGCCCCTGTGGGACACTTGTAAAGTTGAGGGTTTATTTGCCAGCGAAGTGAATAAAGAGTCAATTGCTAAGCATCTTAAGTCAAAAGTTTCAGAATTAGAGATTACATGGACACTCCTTTTTGAGGAAGACTGGAGCAACAGCTGGAAACGGGAAGCTCAGCCATTTTGTTGCGGTGATTCGTTGTGGATTTACCCCAGCTGGTCAAATAAAAAAAACCTGTCACAGCCCCATGTTACCATCGATCCTGGATTAGCCTTTGGGACGGGCAGTCACCCTACGACATTAATGTGCCTAAATTGGCTAGTAAAACAGCGTTTGTCTGGTAAGACCATTATAGATTACGGATGTGGTTCCGGTATTCTGGGTATATCAGCGCTTGTATTGGGCGCTCAAAGAGTAATAGCCGTAGACATTGATCCTCTGGCTATTACCGAAACACACCAAAATGCCGCAAAAAACGGAATCAAAAAAAAGCAACTTTTCTGCTACCCTCCGGAGTTAATACCCCAAGATATACAAGCCGATATTTTAATTGCAAATATACTTGCAAAACCACTAACTGAGCTGGCGCCTCATTTTAAAAAACTAACAAAGTCATGTGGGACTATATGTCTTTCCGGAGTGCTTGAGACTCAAATATCCTACGTCCAAAAAAACTATGAAAATGAATTCGAATTTAAAACACCTATAATCGCAGAGGATTGGGTGCTGCTAGAGGGTAAAAAATTATAGCGACGATATTATCTGGAAATCAGCAACGGAAAACTTAGTTTAAAATCACGACTGTTTTAAGCACTGCTAGTCAGGTTATGATAGAGTTTCTAAATTCACTGATTGCGATTAGATAATTTGTACTATATTGGGCCATATAAGATCAACAGTCGGACAATACTTGCTCCGATGGCAGGGATAACGGATTTACCGTTCAGGCGACTATGCCATGAGCTTGGAGCAGGTTTAACGGTGACTGAGATGGTTGCTTCAGATCCGAGCACGTGGAACACTACTAAATCTATGAATCGGACAACATTTGATCAGAGCCTCAGCAAAGGCACTCTTAATATAGTGCAAATTGCAGGTGCTCATCCAGAGTTCATGGCAGCTGCAGCACAGTATAACGTAGATCTCGGAGCTCATATCATAGACGTTAATATGGGGTGCCCCGCTAAAAAAGTCTGTCGTCGAGAGGCTGGTTCTTCTTTGCTGAGAGACATACCTTTAATTAAAAAAATACTTACAGCCGTTACACAGTCGGTAGACGTGCCTGTAACGTTAAAAATTCGCACGGGGTGGGACCCCACCTCTCGAAACGCGGTGCAAGTTGCAAAAATAGCAGAAGATCTTGGAATTTCTGCGCTTGCAATTCACGGTCGTACTAGGGCATGTCGCTTTGTTGGCGAAGTGGAATATGAATCAATTGCTGAGGTAACATCCTCGGTTAATATCCCAGTTTTCGCAAATGGAGACATAAAAACGCCTCAGATGGCTGAAGAAGTGATACGTTTTACAGGCGCTGCTGCGGTGATGATTGGGAGGGCTGCTCGCGGTAATCCGTGGATATTTAATCAAATCGAGTATTTTTTAAAGCATAAAAAAGCGATGGGATCCCCATCGAGTGCCAAGTTTCAGGAGGCCATATTGAAACACATGAGTTGGGTTTACGAATTCTATGGAAAATCAATTGGGGTAAAAATTTTTCGCAAACACCTCAATTGGTATCTCCCTAAATCCCGTGATTTCACTCGATTTTTCAATACTCTGACTACTACCAAAGAACAGAAACAGGCTTTAATTAGTTACCTACTAGACCACAATGATTCAATGAGAAAAAAAGCAGCCTAATGCCCGACTCAGACCAAGAAAAAAATCATTATTCCTTATTGAGAGAAAGCGCATCTAGATCGATAGAGCGCTATTTTGAGGATCTGGACGGTCAAGGTGCCGTAGATTTGTATGCGTTGGTGATGGCAGAGGTGGAGCCGCCAATGTTGCTCGCCGTAATGAAGTATAATCGACAAAATCAAAGTAAATCGGCAAAAATGCTCGGTATAAACCGCGCAACGCTTCGGAAAAAGCTAAAATTTTATAATCTAATTTGAGGAAAACAGGGCATGGTCTCGGGTAAAAAAATTAGCCGTGCACTAATAAGCGTCTCCGATAAAACAGGGATTCTAGAATTTGCAAAATCACTAGTTGATTATGGGATAGAGATACTCTCAACTGCTGGGACTTTCAAACTTATAAAAGATGCAGGTATCCATGTAATTGACGTCTCGGAATATACTCAAGTACCGGAAATGATGGATGGCCGCGTCAAAACTTTGCATCCCCGAATCCACGGCGGGATTTTAGGTCGACGTGGAGCTGATGATGAGGTAATGGCGAAAATGGGAATAACTCCAATAGACTTGGTCGTGGTCAATCTATATCCATTTTCTCAAGTAGTAGCAGCAGATCATTGTTCAATTGATCAGGCAATTCAAAATATTGACATTGGTGGCCCCGCGTTGATACGAGCTGCAGCTAAAAATCATAATGATGTCGGCGTGGTGGTGGATGTCAAAGATTATGCTCAACTTATTGATGAAATGGCGAAAAACGATGGAAGGCTGACATATCAGACACGTTATAAATTGATGACGAAAGCTTTCGCGCACACGACCGCCTATGATGGCATGATTTCTAATCACTTCGCTGAGCGTAATTACAAAAATGAGAACATTCCTTTTAAAAACACATACAGTTTCCAATATAAAATAAAGCAGGGCCTTCGATATGGCGAAAACCCTCATCAAAAAGCGGCATTCTATATTGCCGAATATACAAACGAATCGACTGTATCAACCGCTCAGCAAATTCAAGGAAAGCAACTATCATTTAACAATATCGCAGATACTGACACAGCGCTGGAATGTGTAAAACAATTCACAAACCCTGCGTGCGTCATTGTAAAACATGCGAATCCGTGCGGAGTTGCCATCGCTGATAGTATATATAATGCCTACAGGGCGGCCCACTCTACAGACCCTGAATCTGCCTATGGTGGAATAATAGCTTTTAACAAAGAGTTGGACGAAGTTACCGCGCAATTAATTATAAAAACTCAATTCCTTGAAGTTCTGATCGCACCATCAGTAAGTTCTGAAGCACTTAAAGTACTAAAAAATAGAAAAAATATAAGGTGTCTACAATTTACCGAATGCAATCAGGCTCCAAAAGTAACTTCAGACTTCAAAAAAGTACGTGGGGGGCTACTTGTTCAAGATTATGATTCTCACATCCTATCGGTCAAAGATATATCAATAGTTACCAAACGCGCGCCCAGCGTAACTCAAATTGAAGACATGATTTTCACATGGAAAGTCGCAAAAATGGTTAAATCGAACGCGATAGTCTATGCAAAAAACGGTCGGACTCTCGGCATTGGAGCCGGTCAAATGAGCCGCGTCAATTCAGCCCGAATTGCTCTCATTAAAGCTGAACAAGCTGGTCTTGACGTATCCGGAGGAGTTATGGCGTCAGATGCCTTTTTTCCTTTTAGAGACGGCATAGACCATGCTGCTACCTCGGGTATATCCTGCATTATTCAACCGGGAGGATCGAAGCGTGACGACGAAGTGATATCCGCAGCAAATGAGCACGACATGGTGATGGTTTTCACCGCGATACGGCATTTCAGGCATTAGAAGGCTGCCATAGACACCTCACAACACTGACTTGGTTTGCTCAAACGCGGCAAGAGCAAGTGCTCTAGATATTTTTACATCTACAATCGGATGTGGATAATTATCTCCCAATTTAACACCAGCCGCATCAAGTGCCTCAGATGAGGCCAGCCAAGGGGCGTGAATATATTTGTTAGAGAGCTTTGAAAGTTGTGGAACAAACCGACGGATATATCTTCCTTCAGCATCAAACTTCTCACTCTGAGTGATTGGGTTAAAAATTCTAAAGAATGGTGCCGCATCGGTCCCGCAACCTGCCACCCACTGCCAGCCGGCACTGTTGCTTGCTAGATCGGCGTCAACTAAACAATCCCAAAACCACCTCTGCCCATGATGCCAATGAATCAATAAATTTTTTACTAAGAAAGATCCAACCACCATTCGTACACGGTTGTGCATATATCCCGTCTCCCAAAGTTCTCTCATTCCGGCATCAACCAATGGAAATCCCGTGTTGCCCTCTTCCCATGCTTTAAGATGAGAGCCTTCCATATGCCATGGAAATTTGTCAAATCTAGCCTGCAAATTTTTCACCGGCAACTCTGGGAAATGATACATAGTATAGTAAGAAAATTCTCGCCATCCCAACTCACTCAAAAATGTGTCCAGACTCTCTGCTCTCTCAATCTTTACAGAATGATTTTTTGCCATGAACCAAACCACATTTGGCGAAATCTGTCCGAAGCGCAGATATGGAGAAAGACGAGAAACCTTTGAATCATACGGAAAATTACGTCCTTCGCGATAATCATTTAAGCGCTTCGAAACAAAGTCAGTCGCGCACTTTTGCGCATTTTTTTCACCAACATCCCAGTGCTTCGATAATTTCAAGTGCCAGTCATTATTCGACAACAAATTCAAGTCCGATAATGCACATGCATCAAGTTTCCGATCAGGTGCCGCATAACGGATTTCCTTTGGAATAGGAATTGGAGACCGAGGCGGTGGCATTGATAAACAACCTCGTCGATAGAAAGGGGTGTATACTCGATAAGCATCTCCATTTTTTTTAAAAACTTGCCAAGGCTCCCAGAGTAAGCTGCCATTACTGGTCAGAACTTCAATCCCGCTATCGGATAGTTGTTGTTTTATTTTTGTATCTCTATTAATCCGCCATGGCTCATAACAGCGATTCCAGAATACCCCCTGAGCGTTATATGCCTGAACAAGTTTTGGTAAAAGCGTGTGGGCATCACCAACGTAAAATCTCAGGAATCCGCCCAAAGACTCATCTAGGTCCTCCAGCGCAGAATTAAGCCACCAGCGACTCGCGGCCCCCAGCTTGTGTATTCCGGCATTTACATCATCAAGTATATAAATTGGTATAATAAATCCACGCTGACAAGCTGCAGAAAATCCAGGATTATCTGAAATGCGTAAATCTTGACGAAACCAAAAAATTACATTCGTTCCTGATGAATCCCCCATAGATCCTCCTTATTTTTTATAAAAGACACCTACATTTGAACTTATTTTTATACGTCGCTGTTTCCTTATTATTCCAAAATCTTTTGTATAATTTAATGGCCTAATTTGTTAAGTAGTTTTATGAGCCTTCGTCATATAAAAATTATCAATTCTGCTATACTTTTTAAGTTTTTGGCAAAGAAGTTAATTCATGAGAGTTTTGATAGTAGGTGCCGGTGGCAGAGAGCACGCACTAGCATGGAAAGTCGCAAAAAGCCCGTTGGTAAAACGCGTTTACGTAGCACCAGGAAATGCTGGGACGGCCCAAGAAAATTACGTCGAGAATGTCAACATACAGCCAAATGATCTTACGGCACTAGCTGATTTTGCTCAACTCCAGGATATTGGACTTACGATCGTTGGGCCTGAAAAACCTCTTGTCAGTGGGATTGTAGATTTGTTTTCAAGCCGCAATCTTAAGATTTTTGGACCTACGCAAGCGGCCGCGCAGCTCGAGGGCTCTAAAGAATTTTGTAAAGCATTCCTAGTAAGGAATCAGATTCCTACAGCAAAGTATGCAACCTTTTCAAGCGCTGAAAAAGCAATTCAGTATGTTCAAAAAAACGGCACCCCCATCGTGATAAAAGCGGATGGACTAGCTGCTGGGAAAGGGGTAGTAATCGCTGATAATATGCTTGAAGCAAAAAAGGCTATACGCGATATGTTGGAAGGAAAAAAATTTGGTGAAGCCTCTCGTAAAATCGTCATAGAGGAGTTTCTAGAAGGTGAAGAGGCAAGTTTTATAGTAATGGTAGATGGAAAAAATGTTTTGCCAATGGCTACCAGCCAAGATTACAAACGAGTTGGCGACGGCGATGTCGGACCTAACACGGGAGGCATGGGAGCCTGTTCGCCTGCGACTGTTATAACTCCCGTTATACATCAACGTATCATCAACGAGATTATCGCACCGACCGTACAGAAAATGGCCGCCGAAGGTAATTCCTATTCTGGCTTTTTGTATGCAGGTTTGATGATTTCTAAAACCGGAGCTCCCAAGGTGGTTGAATTCAATTGTCGTTTTGGCGATCCCGAAGCACAACCAGTTCTCCTCCGAATGAAATCGGACCTGGTGGCTCACTGTTTAGCTGCCATTAACGGACAACTGTACAGAGAATCGGCAGATTGGGAGGCAAAAAACTCTGTCGGGGTCGTATTAGCATCGATCGGTTATCCTGATAAATACAAGACAGGGTCCCAAGTAAAGTACTCAAATGAGCTTGGGAAACAACCGCATAATGGATTAATTTTTCATGCGGGCACTGTGTTACAAGATAATGTGATCCGCACGAATGGCGGTCGTGTTTTTTGTGTGACTGCTCTGGGGGATACCCGATACGAGGCTCGTTTGAGGGCTTACGATCTCCTCAAACAGATTGAATGCGACGATCTCTTTTATCGGAAAGATATTGGTTTTCAGGCAGATACTTCCGATCATAACACTTGAAAGGTGGAAGCCCAAATCTTCTCACCAACTCTGTGAGCACATCTCCTAGTCCCCTTTGCTCATAATAACCTCGGTTATCTGGCTTACTAACCAACGATGTATCGGCGATTCAAAAGTTCTATCATGCTGGAGCAGAACAAGTGTTATCGTCTGTTCATGTGGAAGATCATCTGGAAAACCTTTTCGAACAATTGGATACGTGTTCTCCTCAATTGTGTGCCCATATCGCGCCGCAACCATGAGACAATCACTCCTACTTATGGTTTCCATAGCTGTCATAAATTGTTTTGTGACTAGCGCTTTGGTGCGCTTTCTACCAAGCTTACGGAGTGTTTTGTCAAAACGCGCATCTGTACGAGCACTCACCCGTTTTGCGATTAAAAGATAATATTGAACAAAAGGGTACTCCAGTATTTCGTCTAAAGTGATGGGATTTTGTTCCGCCAATGGATGACCCTCTCTCATCCAGATAGAAGGGCTATAATTTACTAAATGAGTGGCCTGAATATCTATTCCCAGAGGTTTATCGATGTCAATAGCAAAATCAAGAATTCCCTCTGCAAGCTCTCGCTCTACTGAGTCAGTATCGCTTAAAACAGATAAAACCACTCCGGGGGCACTTACACTGAGTGATTCGATTAAGCGAGAAACAACAGAAATCGCAAAAAATTCGGGAACCGCTATCGTAATCTCACCTACATAAGAGGCTGGATCGAATTCTCCGACGCTTACCATCGCTAGGATACTATCAAGCATCGCGGGCAACCTGAGCTGTAAATCTTGTGCTTTTGGCGTTGGGACTAATTCATTTCCGGATCGTGTAAAAAGGGGGTCATCGAGTTGCTGTCTCAATCTCTGCAACACTCGGCTCATAGCCGGTTGCGTGATAAACAGCCTCTTTGCAGCACGTGTTACACTTCGCTCCTCAAGCAAAGCTTGGAGAGCAACCAGCAAATTGAGATCTAAACGAGTAAGCTTTTGTAAATTCATTAAATTAGATCCATCTATAACTAAAAAGCATACACAATGGCCTCCATAATAACATTGTTACATGTCGTCTTGCCTCAAAAATGACACTCTATTAATTTTTATTATTTAAAATTTAGTGTAATACACAGTCAAGATTATTGTGTGCTTTTAGTTTGCTAAAATTCACGTTTTAAGCCTTAGAGTTCCCGATAAAGACTAGTTCCGAAACAGCTCTTTAATTTTTGACCCAGGATTAACACAACGCATAAAAGCCTCACCAACCAAGAATGCTTTTACATCATGCTCACGTAAGAAATCTACATCCTCCCTGGAATGAATACCGCTCTCAGTAACCACCAAGTAATGTTTGGGGATGTGGCGTATCAAATCAAAGGTAATTTTCAATGTTGTTTCGAATGTATGCAGGTCACGATTATTTATGCCTATCAACGGATTTTTCAGGGTCAAGGCTATATCAAGCTCCGCTTTATCATGAACCTCGACCAGAACATCCATGTCTAAATTTTTTGCTAATGCATAAAGATCCGTTAACTTTTCAGTCGACAAAATTGCCACAATTAATAAAATGCAATCCGCCCCCAATATTCTTGCTTCATAAACTTGATAGGAGTCGATAATAAAGTCTTTTCGTAACAGAGGGAGGGGACAATGTGTCCGAACAGACTGTAAATATTCATTACTCCCTTTAAAAAAGGTTTCGTCTGTAAGTATTGACAAACATGCGGCGCCGCCTTCCAAATAACTCTGAGCTACTTCTATTGGGTCGAAGTCCTCTCTAATGATGCCAACACTCGGTGAGGCACGCTTAATTTCAGCAATAACTGCATCTCGGCCTGTTTGGATAGAATTGTGCAAGGCAAAGCAAAACCCCCTAACAGGAGGCGCTTCATCTAACTGCTGGACTAGCTTGCGTCGAGGACATTCAGATTTACGCGCCGCTATTTCAACTAATTTTTGCTTAACGATCCTGTTTAGAATCGTGCTTATAGCTGCCATACAATGTTTATGCTCCTTTTTGTGTAGTAAAATAATGCAGTTAAATATTAAAACTAGTTAGTTTTCAGTCTCAGAGTAAAATCAATTAGTTGTGCAATTTTTGCGCTTGCTAAACCACTTGAAATGGTCTCCTTCGCTAAAGCGACGCCATCCGCAATATTTTTTACCGATTCGGATAAATATAAAGCTGCTCCAGCATTAATCACTATAATATCCCTCGCAGCCTCCGAATACTGATGCTCTTGCTCTTGCTCTTCAAAACAGTCCATGATGATTTTCACAGATTCTTCCGGACTTTTTACGGAAAGTCCTGCCAAGCTTGCATGCTTAAGACCAAATTCTTCTGGTTTTATAGTGTATTTAAAAGTTTTGCCATCATGAAATTCTACAACCTCAGTGTCCTCAACTATGCTAATTTCATCAAGACCATCCCTCGAATGAACTACCATCAAGCGCTGTGCACCCAAATCTCCGAGCACTTTGGCTACCGGTGCGCAAAGCTCTCTGGAATAAACACCGATTAATTGTCTTTTGCTCCCCGCAGGATTAGTCATCGGGCCGAGGATATTAAAGATCGTCCTCAAACCTAACGCCTTTCTCGCTGCGACCGCATATCGCATCGCAGGATGGTGAACCGGCGCAAACATAAATCCTATACCCACCTTTTCGACGCATAACCCCACTTGTTTTGGTGACAAGTTGATATTGACCCCAGCCGCTTCCAAGACATCAGCTGCACCGGTACTGCTCGACACAGAGCGATTACCGTGCTTAGCAACCTTTACACCTGCTGCGGCCACTACAAAGCTTGTCGCCGTGGAAATATTGAATAAATTAGCTCCATCACCGCCTGTGCCAACTATATCTAACACATCTAAACTATTCACATTTACTGGGATTACGAGTTCACGCATTATTTGAACCGCACCTTTTATTTCCTCAACTGTCTCATTTTTTACGCTCAATGCCTTCAAAAAAGCACTAATCTGCGCATCTTTGGCATTACCATGCATAATGGGTCGCATCACACTTTTCATTTCATCAGCGGTTAAATCTTGACCATTTATAATGCGCGCTGTTGCCGTTTCAAGATCCATCAACTAGGCTCCAGAAAATTTTTTAAAAGAGCATGGCCATGCTCTGTAAGAATTGACTCCGGATGAAACTGGACTCCCTGTAGCGGGAAATCCCTGTGCCTAAATGCCATAATCTCGTCGTTCTCCCCAGTTGAAAGTCTACTCCAAGCGGTGATCTCGAAACAACCAGGAAGGGTCCGCCGATCAACCACTAAAGAATGGTAACGCGTCGCCAAAATAGGCGTATCAATTCCATTGAAAACGCCCTCTCCATTGTGATAAACCAGGGATGTTTTTCCGTGCATTACCTGTCTTGCTCTTATTACAGTGCCTCCCATCGCCTGAGCGATACTTTGGTGACCCAGACATATACCAAGGATAGGAAAAACACCCGCTAACTCCCTAACTACCTCCATCGAAATTCCTGCCTCATCAGGAGTGCAAGGTCCAGGAGATATGACAATTTTTTCTGGATTTAGATTTTTAATGTCATTAATAGTGATCTCGTCATTGCGATAAACTTCTACCGCAGCACCTAACTCACTCAAATATTGAACAACGTTATATGTAAATGAATCATAATTATCCAACATCAGAATCATGAATATTCCTTTTATTCGCCATACCGGCAGCTTTAATGATAGCTTTTGCTTTATTCATAGTTTCTTGCCACTCCATTTCAGGATCAGAGTCTGCAACCACTCCACCTCCCGCTTGAACGTATAGAATCTCATCCTTTATCACCGCCGTTCGAATCGCAATAGCAGTATCAATATTGCCATTCCAACCGATGTAACCGATAGCTCCTCCGTAAATATTTCTTTTAACGGGCTCAAGTTCATCAATGATTTGCATCGCTCGAATCTTTGGAGCACCACTCAATGTTCCGGCAGGTAAAGTTGCACGTATAATGTCTAGTGGTCCCAACTCGGGCTTTATTTTCCCAACAACATTCGAGGTAATATGCATCACATGTGAGTATCGCTCTACAACCATCCTCTCAGTCACCTCCACGCTTCCAGCTTGACTCACTCGCCCCACATCATTACGGCCCAGATCAATAAGCATCAAATGCTCAGCTAACTCTTTTGGATCTGAAAGCATTTCCTGTTCTAATTTTTCATCCTCAACCCTGTTTTCGCCGCGAGGTCTGGTTCCAGCTATTGGTCGAACAGTTAACAAATCACCCTCTACTCGAGCTAAAACCTCTGGCGAAGAACCAACTATTTGACACATTTCCAATTGAATGAAGTACAAATATGGGGATGGATTTAATAGTCTCAGTGCTCGATAAAGATTAATTGCTGGAGCAAAAAACCGTGCCGATAAACGTTGTGATGGCACCACTTGCATTATATCTCCCGCAAGAATGTACTCCTTTACTCGTTCAACAGCCGCTATATAGTCGGCTTTTTTGAAACTAGAAATAAAATTTACTGGTATCCCCGCATTCAAATTTAGTTCCGGAAGCATTGGTATAGGGAGTTTTAGCCGCGCCTGTATTTCGTCTAGACGAGTAGTTGCCTTAATCCAAGCGTCGTACTCGGCTGGATCAGCATGCACAATAATCGAGAGCTTTCCCTTCAGATTATCAAAAACGACAATCTCATCAGAAACCATTAAAACTATATCAGGAATTCCAAGAGCATCGCGTGGCATAGACTTCGATAAAACAGGCTCTTCATAGCGCACCGTATCATACCCAAAGTAACCCACCAAGCCACCACAAAATCGGGGTAAATAAGGCAGTACGGGTGCCCTGAAGGACCTTCGAAAATTTTCTACCTCAGATAAAGGATCTTTTGTTTGGTAGCTACTCGCGCGCTTCCCATTGCGACATATCTTGACGTGATAGTCCGAAATCATCAGAGTAGTGTTCGATTGCAACCCAATGAGGGAGTACCTTCCCCATTTTTCACCGCCCTGCACCGATTCGAATAAATAGGAGTTCTTATTATTGGCTAGTTTTAAGTAAACAGTTAACGGAGTTTCAAGGTCTGCAACCACTTCGCGTACAATAGGAACACGGTTATATGCGGATTCTGCGTAGTCAGCGAATTCTTTGGGATTCAACTTGTCCACCTCATCTAAGGTATGAAACATTCATTGTATGAAAAATAAAAAATTTCTGACTCAAGCTTGATCTCAACAAAGAGGCCCAAAGTCAAACGGAGCCAAATTTACCCGGCAAGGGGGAACGAAGTCTCCTCATACAGGCCTCGCCGCTCCCTCAAGCTTAGCACGCATTTGTGATATAACCTTAGAATAGTCCTTTGACCCAAATATTGCGGAACCGGCGACAAACATATCCGCTCCCGCAGCCGCTACATCTGCAATATTTTCTACACCAATGCCACCATCAACTTCTAAAAGGATATCCCTTCTACTGGAGTCAATAAGGTCTCTCACGAAACTTATCTTTTTCAGTATTTCGGTAATAAACTTTTGTCCACTGAATCCTGGGTTCACGGACATTAGTACGATGATGTCCAAACGATCCAGTAACCAATTAAGTATTTCAGCACTAGAACCTGGATTAAAAACAAGTCCTCCTTTACAACCTAATTCATTAATTAACTCTAAAGATCGGTCAACGTGATCCGAGGCATCAGGATGAAAAGAAATATATGTTGCACCAACATCGGCGAACATCCGAATCATTTCATCAACGGGTCGAACCATAAGATGGACGTCAATCGGAGCCGTCACCCCTGATTTTCTCAGAGCCTCACATACCATTGGTCCCATACTCAAATTTGGCACGTAATGATTATCCATTACATCAAAGTGTATAACATCGGCCCCCGCCGACAACACTGATTCAACTTCGGCACCAAGACATGAAAAATCTGCCGCCAAAATTGATGGAGCGATTAAGTAGCGATCCATAAACTCCTCACAAAATGAAACAGCTCTAATTTAAAGATAAATCCTACTTAACTCGCCGCTAAGCATACGAGAGATGCTCTTTGGACTAATGCATTCCTTCCATTTGCGGTAACACAAAGGATCTTTAACAGCTCATCATGTCATCACAAAAGTTCCCCCCACTTTAGCAGTTATACTCAGAACCTCAATGCTAATTTACTCAAAATTAAAATACTTCATCGAAATACATGCGCGATGTCTTAATTGCTGTAGTTTTCACGTTAATATCATACCCTAACGTTAATGATGTTTTGCCCCCGGCTACCTATTGAAAAAACACACCACTTTACCGCGAAGCTTGAATGATATGAACTCTTTAAGAATGATTTTGAAGCTGTCAATAATTATCGCCCTTGCAATCCAACTCCGGCGCGATATTATTTCGATCTAATGTTTCTGCTGTCCAACTTGGAGTTTTAAACGAAGTGAAAAGTCTCTGTGTTGTAATGGATCCAATTGATAAAATTAACTTTGCCAAAGATACCACTTTTGGACTACTCATGGCTGCTCAACGGGCAGACTTCCAATTGTTCTACACTCTACAACATCAATTATTTCTGACAGATGGTGAGCCTTACGCAGAAATGCGGCCGCTCAAAGTATTCGACGATTCAAATCTCTGGTATTCTCTGGGAACTTCCCAGTCGAGGCCGCTATCAGAGCTCAGCGTTATTCTCATGCGGAAGGATCCTCCGTTTAACAACGAATACCTCTACTCAACTTATATCCTAGAAGCCGCTGAAAGACGTGGTTGTTTAGTAGCCAATAGACCTAGCTCTCTACGCGACTGTAATGAAAAAATATTCGCTACTGAATACCCCAACTGTACCCCACCACTTCTAGTAAGCAGCGATCAAAAGCATCTGAAAGAATTTGTGTTAAAGCATGACGATATCGTTTTAAAACCTTTGGATGGAATGGGAGGAATGTCCATATTTAGAGTAAAAATTAACGATCCTAATTTAAGTGTAATTCTCGAAATTCTCACAAACAATGGTCATCAAACGATCATGGCTCAGCGTTATATCCCTCAGATATCGGCTGGTGATAAACGGGTGTTAATCGTAGGAGGTGAAATTGTGCCGTACTGTCTAGCTCGTGTCCCAAACGAAAATGATTTTCGAGGTAATTTGGCGGCAGGAGGTAGGGGAATCGTGCAACCTCTCAGTTCAAAAGACCATTGGATAGCAAGTCAAATCGCCGAAAGCCTAGTGTCTAAGGGCCTTCTTCTTGTGGGACTCGATATCATTGGCGAGTTTTTAACAGAAATTAATGTCACCAGCCCTACATGTGTAAGGGAAATCGAACGCGAAACGAACTTGCAAATTTGCGATCAGTTTATAAAGGTGTTAGAAAAAAAGCTATGCGAAAGAGTAAAAGCAATGTAAATTTAAAATTATAATGCATTAAAACATAGTATCTCTGCACTTGAGTTTTGTGAAACAAACCCCCATATTGTACTCATGGATCATTTCAATAGCGATTTTCCCAGCCTTAAAAACCATTTTCTACTGGCTATGCCGGGACTCAGAGACCCCCACTTCTCTCAGGCGGTAGTTTACATTTGTGAGCACAGTGAGGAAGGTGCAATGGGCTTAGTTGTAAATAATCAGTTGAATATCCCCGTCAAGGCCATTTTCGACCAACTTCAACTTGAGTATTCTGACGTTACTAGCAGTCCTCTTATATTTTCGGGCGGTCCTGTCCAAGGAGATCGTGGTTTTATCTTGCATCAAAACTGTACTCAAAAATGGGAATCAACAGTAGAGATTTCGCAGGATATTAGCCTAACAGCCTCAAAAGACATTCTGAGCGATATAGCCCTGGGCAATGGGCCGGAGCACTCTTTAATTACCTTAGGCTATTCTAGTTGGGGCCCAGGTCAGTTGGAAGAAGAAATAGTACAAAATAGCTGGCTCACAGTTCCGGCCGATTCGGCAATCATTTTTAATACTGAGTGTAAAAATAGAGCCCGTGCTGCAGCCTCATCTGTCGGCATAGATATGAACAAGCTCTCCTTCATCTCTGGTCATGCTTAACTTTGCCCATCATAAAGCATTGATTGGTTTTGACTTCGGACTCAAGCGTATAGGTGTTGCCACCGCAAATACTACTACGATGATCGCAACACCCTTAACCATATTGCGCGCGCACAGTGGCGTGCCTGACTGGATTGCAGTTTCTCGCATAATTGATGAGTGGACTCCTGATCTGTTAGTAATCGGTCTCCCTGTGAATATGGATGGTTCTGATGGCGAACTGAGTAGTCGAGCAAAAAAATTTGCTCGAAGGCTTTCGGCAAGATTCAATAAGCGCACCGTAATGATAGATGAAAGACTTACGAGCCATGAGGCAAAAAAAATTCGTCCCGACGAAAATATCGATGATTTAGCTGCAACATTTATCCTTGAAACATGGCTCAATGCTCCCTCTTCAGCATCTGACCCCTAATCAAAGACTGTGCTAAAATTCCCTACCTACTTAACTAATAAATACACTTTGCATAAATGATGGACAACCGCTAAGGCTTTAGAACTCGCCACAAAATACTCAGATAAATATGACATGTATAACAAAATGTATTGAGCAAGTAAGAAAACGCATAGCAGTAGCGGCTATACGCGCCGGTCGGGAGGTCAGTGAGATTCAACTATTAGCCGTCAGCAAAACACGTAGTGCAAATGATATCAGGGTCGCTGCTGCGTCCAATATCTTTGACTTTGGAGAAAACTATTTACAGGAAGCACAGGAAAAAATAAGTCAAGTATGTCTGCATGGTTTAAAATGGCATTTTATAGGTAGGTTGCAGAGAAATAAAACTCAACAGGTAGCCAACCGTTTTGACTGGGTACACAGCGTAGATAGGATCGAGATTGCAAAACGTCTAAGTATGCATCGAGACACACAATTACCACCTTTAAACATTTGCCTACAAATTAATATTGATGATGAGGTCACTAAATCTGGGTTCAAGATCAAAGAACTTTCAGATACAGTTGAACAGGTGATTGATCTGCCGCAATTAGTTTTACGGGGTCTCATGGCAATACCGGCGTCAAAAACGGCTGAAATAGATCAGCGTAAAAGCTTCTCTCGACTGCGACATGCACAAGCTGAGATCAATAATAGATTGGATAGTCGTGATAAATTAGATACCCTCTCCATGGGGATGTCACAAGATTTAGAATCCGCGATCCTCGAAGGAGCAACTATAGTGCGAATTGGAAGTGACATTTTTGGTCCTCGACTTAAAGCCACTACAAATTAGGAATTTACGTTGACAGATCAAATATACAAAATCGCGTTCATTGGCGCAGGAAATATGGCTTCTGCTTTAATAAATGGACTGATAAGTAATGGGTATCCAAGCGCGGGAATAATTGTTAGCGATCCCAACGAAGACGCTAAAAACAGCCTGAGTGAACGGCACCAAATTCAATGTACAAGTGATAACAAATCTGCCGTACGTCATGCAGATGTGGTGATACTTGCAGTTAAACCACAAATTCTGAAAGAAGTGGCTCTTGAGTTATCTAAAGTCATACAAATGCAAACATTGGTAGTTTCCATTGCTGCAGGAGTGCCGGTAAGTGCGTTACAAAGTTGGTTTAGTAACAATATTCCGATTGTTCGTTCAATGCCGAATACCCCTACAATGCTTGGAGCTGGAGCAACTGGAATGCATGCCAATCGTCATGTAACTGCTGACCAATGCTTAATTGTCGAACACATTTTTAACGCTGTTGGTTATTCCTGTTGGCTTGAGTCTGAAAAAGATATAGATTCAGTTACAGCAGTCTCTGGAAGCGCTCCAGCGTATTTTTTTCTTATTTTTGAAATAATGGAACGAGCGGCAAAAGATTTCGGTCTAAGTCCCACCGCTGCAAAAAATCTTATATTACAGACAGCAAAAGGTTCGGTTGCAATGGCATTAAATTCTAACTCAGAGGTAAGCGAGCTTCGACGTCAGGTGACTTCACCTGGTGGAACGACAGAGAAGGCCATAGCCACACTGCACGCCGGTAATCTAAACCAACTTGTATATCAAGCAATGAAAGCGGCATTAGAGAGAGCGCAAGAACTTTCCGAGCAATATGGACAATAATCTGATGTTACAGAAGGTATGAGGTTTTATGAGTTCGTTTAATGACTTGGTCCAGAACTTGGTCCATGTAGCTTTACAATTGTGCAGTTTTTTAATGCTTCTGCGTCTTTTACTGCAATGGGTACAAGCAGACTTTTTTAATCCACTGTCACAATCTATTTTTAAAATTACTGCGCCCTTAGTCGAACCTCTCCATCGGTTCTTTCCTACCTTCGGCACTTTTAACACAGCTGCATTGATAGGAGCATTTGTGTTCAAGTGGATATACGTGTGTATTTTGATATTTACTGGTCAGAGGCTTTTCAACGAACTTCCGAGTTACCTTCTTATTTCCATTTATGAAGTTTTTGTCAGCTTGGTGGATATTTATTTTTGGGGGATAATAATTATAGCCGTTGCCAGCTGGCTCGACGCTCTACAGCATCCTCATATAAGCCTGATAAGTCAAATAGTTGAACCATATCTTAGCCCGTTTAGGCGCTTTATTCCTCCGATAGGAATACTTGATATTTCGTCTATGGTTGCTCTAATTGGCCTGATAATAATCAGGGATCGAATCTTACCAACATTAAAATACACGATAGAGTCGATTTTATTTTGATCAAAACTTTTCCTTAAACTGCAGGGGTCATGTAACACGGATTCACGTCCTTTCTATATCTCAGAACTCCGCTAAAAGTTTAACCGGGAGAGTATCTATTTTTTTCAAGTTGCCGAAGAGAAGCGGCTTCAATGAGTCCTCTGATGCTCTTTGAATGTTATCGCGATTTAAATTCGGCTCTCTTGTGATGTGAGGGAGATATAGGAGCATGTTACCCAATTGATCTACCAATATCTTTTTTGGACAGAACAACATCATGCACACCCCTACTGTCAACCAACTATTTCGCTGTGTAGCTCTCGGTCACCACATAAGTCTCGGGAGGAGGCGAAACCAAATATATTCCGACCGCCTCAAATAAATCGATACAACACGACTGCACAAAGCTCAACTGTTTGAATGCTTAACACTCATTATTTTATTGTCCCCATATCATTGGGCACAAACAAATGACAGAAAAGTGGGAGTTATTCCCTTAAAACAAATGGAACGCAGATCTATCTCCTAAACACATAAAAAATAATCCTTTTATAATAACTAAAACTTCTCAAATTTCGTTGTACAATGTTCACCCGGTTCTTAATTAGTAAGTTATAATTTTGGTTACCAAGATAGTTTCTAGTCCTCCAGACACCCCCAAACTTGGAGCGATCCAGATGGAGGTTGTGCATTTAACCGACCCGCTAAAATTAGCATGTGGTTATAGCTTGGCAGAGCATGTTCTTTGCGTAGAAACCTATGGTCAACTCAACAGAAGTAAATCTAATGCGGTGCTAATTTGTCATGCACTGACTGGTAGCCATCATGCAGCTGGATGGCATGTTGGGGACAAAAAGCCAGGCTGGTGGGACGATGTGATTGGTCCTGGCAAATCAATAGATACTGATCAATTTTTTGTGGTAAGTCCGAGCAATATAGGTACATGTCACGGTAGTACAGGACCACTTTCAATTAATCCAAAGACAAATTCCACTTGGGGTCCAAATTTTCCAAAACTACACATCAGTGATTGGACAGCCTCGCAACGCATGCTTATGGACCATTACAAGATAAAATGTTGGGCGGCGGTTGTGGGAGGAAGTCTTGGAGGTATGCAAGCAATGCATTGGTCTGTAACTTACCCAGATAGGTTATTAAGCGCAGTCGTGATTGCTTCCGCAATGAAATTATCTGCGCAGAACATTGCGTTTAATGAAATTGCACGGCGAGCGATAAAGGAGGATACTGATTTCCATGGTGGGCGTTATCAAGAGAAAAATAAAAAACCCTTACGAGGCCTAGCACTGGCACGAATGATCGGACATGTGACCTATTTGTCCGACTTATCTATGGCAGAAAAATTCGGTCGAGAAGTGCTCAGTGGTGATTTTTGTAATGAAAAATTAGAATCTGTTAAATTTAAAATCGAGAGTTATCTCAATTATCAAGGCGACAAATTTGCAAATGGATTTGATGCAAACTCATACATACTTTTGACAAAAATGTTGGACTATTTTGATCTTGCTCGAGAATATGATAACCAACCAAGTTCTGCTTTTAGAGTTGCTACCTGTAAGTTTTTAGTACTCACTTTTAGTAGTGACTGGAGGTTTCCCCCTGAACGATCGAGAGAAATAACTAAAGCTTTGATTACTGCCGGTTGCGATGTTACCCACGCAGAAATCACTTCATCTCTGGGACATGACGCATTTTTACTTCCCAACTCAAGATATCAACAAATTTTTAGCACTTTCATGAGGCGAGTAGCGTCAACCCTGGAACGCTGAACTATGGACAAGATACTAGATTCAATACTTCCCTGGATACCATCAAATAGTCGAGTGCTTGACCTGGCGTGCGGCGACGGTAGCCTTTTAGAGAATTTACAAAGAATCCATCAAGTAAATGGTTATGGTTTAGAGATAGACGAAAAATCTATTCTTGAATGTATCAAAAAGGGTATAAACGTTATTGAACAGGACCTAGATACTGGATTAAACAACTTCTCCGACAATTGCTTTGACAGTGTAATTATGTCCCAGGCACTTCAAGAAATGCGTCACCCACACTTTCTCCTTGGCGAAATGTTGCGGGTTGGGCGCGAATGTATTATAACTTTTCCTAACTTTGGCCACTGGTCAGCACGCTGCCAACTATTATTTCTAGGAAAAATGCCTGTTACGCGTCAACTCGCTTACCAATGGTATGAAACTCCAAACATACATTTTTTCACTTATCGCGATTTTAAAATACTATGCGAAGCTCAAAAAATTCGTATTCTTCATTATGATTGTGTCGCCGAGGGCTATCCCGATGTTTATCTGAAAAAAATTTTTCCGAACTTATTTACGCAAACAGCTATTTTTCATCTCAGCCTATAAATAGCTGCTAACCACAAGGAATACCAACAAATATGCTTAATCGTATTTTCCTAGTTATATTGTTCACATTGTTCACATTGTCTTTGGGACACGCGGAATCATTTAAACAATATGGAGAACTAAAAATCTTTTACAGCGCGTTTCCTAGCGCATTTATCACTGCAGACATCGCGAAAAAAAACAATATTGTGCGCGGAATAAATCGTGGAGTTGTCAATATTTCGGTGATGAAGCAGCTCAGCAAAGGTCTCAACGCTACTGTCACAGGTGAAGTGTCAAATATAATGCAACAAAACCAAACTCTAAGTTTTAGTGCAATCCGCGAGGGCAAATCAATATATTACATTGCTCCTTTTAAGTTTGAAAATGAAGATTACTTAACCTTCAAGGTGAATTTAAAAATAGATAATAGCGATCAATACGACATCAAGTTTCAAAAACTTATGTATATTGATAAGTAAAAAATATTGGAGCGTATACCTGACATGGAAGTGGTCTTAGCAAGTAGCAATCACGGAAAAATTAGAGAGTTTAAAGAAATCCTCGGCAACGTCGGGCTAAATATCATACCCCAAAAAGAATTTTCTATTGAATCCGCTGATGAAACAGGCTTGACATTCGTAGAAAATGCTATTTTAAAAGCACGACATGCGTCTATGCAGACCAAATTACCTGCAATAGCGGACGATTCAGGGCTTCAGGTAGACTTCCTCAAAGGAGCACCGGGAATTTACTCTGCGCGGTTTGCTGGCGAAAAAGCAACTGACGATGAAAACAACAAATATCTACTAAAGCGTCTAAAGAGAGTACCGAAATCACTCCGCACGGCTCGATATCAAACCGTGATTGTTTTTCTAAAAGATTTTGCAGACCCTAAACCAATTATTTGCGAGGCACATTGGGAAGGTCTTATTGCTACCGATTGTCGAGGTAATGGCGGCTTTGGATATGATCCCTTGTTCATTCCACTCGGTCAAACATTGAGCGCAGCAGAAATGAAAATAAATGAGAAAAATAAAGTCAGTCATAGAGCTCGTGCACTATCAAAACTGTTGGACTATTTCGCTGTTCCTCAGGATGCAATGTGTTAAACATAACCAATCTGCAGAAAACGAAGTTGCGCCTGCCGCCAATGGCTTTATACATTCACATCCCTTGGTGCTCCAGAAAATGTCCTTATTGCGATTTCAATTCACACGAACGTGTCAAAAAAATTCCGGAAAGAAATTATGTTGAAGCCTTAATCGCAGACATTAAAAATGACTTACATTTAGTGCAAGGCAGAAAATTAAGCTCCTTATTTTTTGGTGGCGGCACTCCAAGTCTTTTTACAGGCTCTTCAATAAGTAAAGTGATCCAATCGGCGGAAAAAATGATCGGATTCAATGACGACGTAGAGATCACGCTAGAGGCAAATCCAGAGAGTGTAACTCCCCGAAAGTTACAAGATTTTTATCAGGCGGGTATAAATCGAATTTCAATCGGTGTGCAAACATTTAGTGATCAACAACTAAATCTACTAGGTCGTATGCACTCAAGTCATTCTGCCATACAAGCAGTAGAAATGGCTAAAACTGCCGGCTTTAAAAGAATTAATATCGATTTAATGCATGGCTTAGAAGGACAAAACGTCTCTAGTGCTTTAAATGATTTACAATGCGCTATCTCAACAGAAGTCGAACACATTTCTTGGTACCAACTTACTATCGAGAAGAACACTATGTTTTTCAGCAATCCTCCAAAATTGCCAGATAGTCAGCTAATTTCAGAAATTCAGGAGCATGGTTCTCAATTATTACAAAGCCATAGTTACGAGCAGTACGAGATTTCCGCGTTTGCTAAGCCAAGAAAGCAGTGCACTCACAATCAGAATTATTGGCAATTCGGCGATTACATTGGAATTGGTGCTGGTGCACACGGAAAAATAACGCTTAATAACGAACAAACTCTTGTGCGCACATTACGAAAAAGACAACCAAACAACTATCTTGAGAAAAAAAATAAAGGAGAAAAAAAATGCATGTCTATCGAGATACCACAGCGTCCTTTAGAATTTATGATGAATGTTCTTAGATTGAAGGATGGAGTTCCATTGAAATATTTTTCCGAGCGTACGGGACTTCACGAAAGTCATATCTCGAAAATTATAATTAACTTGAAGAAGCAAGGTCTAATGGTTGATACAGAAAAACAACTTTTAACTACGCCGCTTGGTTTTCGGTTTTTAGATACAATACTGAACAGATTTCTGTAGTTAATTAGTCTACAGAGATTGCTAATGAGTTTGCGCCCGCATGAGAAAAGGTTTAGTACATTGCAGAACAGCTTTAGCTTGGCAAATACAGCAGAGGGTATTGTCGTATTGAGAATCCAAGTGGTATCATGTAAACCGACTAGGATGGTGGCCTGGCTGACAAATGGAGAATATTGAATGAGTGAGAGCCCGATAAATGTTACTGATACAAGTTTCGAAACAGACGTTTTGGAGAGCGATATGCCCACACTAATTGATTTTTGGGCGCCCTGGTGTGGACCGTGTAAAATGGTTGCTCCGCTCCTTAATGAAATCTCGGTAGAATATGCTGGAAAACTGAAAGTATGTAAAATTGACGTAGATAGCAATACTGAAACTGCAGCTAAATACAACGTGCGAGGGATTCCCACACTCCTCGCGTTTAAAAACGGCAATATCGAAGGCACAAAAGTGGGAGCGTTGTCAAAAAATCAATTAGTAGAATTCATAGAGAGCTTCGTTTAAAAGAGTTACTGTGTTGAGCTAAGGGGTACTTGTAAAAATAGTTGTTATTCCTGTAAGTTCCGTTATACTTTTTTATGAAAGTCCGTTATAACTCCAAAAAAGTAAGTTATTCGCGCGCCCACTGAGTTTAAGTACAGCCGCAACTTAATCGTTAGAAAAATTCGACAGCTCATAATCGTACTGTCTCGCAAGTAAAAAAAAGCCTCTTTATGAACTTATCCGAATTAAAAGAAAAACCAATTGCCGATCTCATAGGGTTGGCCGAGTCACTTGGCCTTGACAATGTCGCACGATCACGCAAGCAAGATATTATCTTTTCGCTTCTTAAACGACATGCCAAGAGCGGTGAGGATATATACGGTAACGGGCTTCTGGAAATTCTTCCAGACGGTTTTGGTTTTTTGAGATCCGCCGGGTCCTCATACCTAGCAGGACCAGATGATATTTATGTTTCTCCAAGCCAAATAAGGCGGTTTAACCTCCGCACCGGAGATGCTATATCAGGCAAAATCCGGCCTCCGAAAGACGGTGAACGTTATTTTGCGATGCTCAAAGTAGATAAAATTAACTTTGATACCCCAGAAAATGTCCGCAACAAGATATTGTTCGAAAACCTTACGCCATTATTCCCTGATAATCGACTCACATTGGAATCAGGAAATGGATCAACCGAGGACTTAACTGGACGTATTATAGATTTGATATCTCCAATTGGTCGGGGGCAGAGGGGCCTAATTGTTGCGCCGCCAAAAGCAGGAAAAACCATAATGATGCAACATATCGCCCAGTCGATTGTCAGAAATAATGCGGACTGCTACATAATCGTATTGCTCATTGATGAGAGACCAGAGGAAGTGACGGAAATGCAGCGGACAGTGCGTGGAGAAGTCATTGCATCAACTTTTGATGAACCACCAACTAGACATGTTCAGGTTGCCGAGATGGTCATCGAAAAAGCAAAAAGACTTGTTGAGCATAAAAGAGATGTCGTTATTCTTCTTGATTCCATTACCCGCCTAGCGCGAGCTTATAACACTGTAATTCCGTCGTCTGGTAAAGTTTTGACTGGCGGTGTAGACGCACACGCACTTGAAAAACCAAAACGGTTCTTTGGAGCTGCACGGAACATAGAACATGGGGGAAGTCTCACTATAATTGCAACTTCCCTGGTTGATACCGGTTCTAAAATGGATGAAGTAATCTATGAAGAGTTCAAGGGCACGGGCAATATGGAGCTACACCTCGACCGAAAAATAGCCGAAAAACGGGTGTATCCTGCGATAAACATTCGACGCTCAGGTACTCGCCGCGAAGAACTACTGATAGAAGAATCAGAATTGCAACGAATATGGATTCTTCGAAAACTGCTGCACGATATGGAAGATCTAACCGCAGCCGAGTTCATGGTTGAAAAGCTAAAAGGATACAAGAATAACAACGAATTCTTTGGCGCCATGAAACGAAAGTGACATACCCTAAAATTGTCCAAAACGCCCCCCAAATACAATGATCTCCGAGAATTTATAGAATTTCTTGAGGAACGTGGTGAACTATTAAGAGTAGTTGAGCCAATCGACCCCAATCTTGAAATGACCGAAATCAGCGATCGTACTTTGCGTGCGAAGGGCCCTGCCTTACTTTTCGAAAATCCTCTAGGTTTTAATACCCCAGTGTTATGTAATTTATTCGGCACGCCGGAAAGAATAGCATTAGCGATGGGAGAAGCGGGGCTTCAGGGACTTCGTAACATTGGCGTGCTCCTAGCTTTTTTAAAGGAGCCAGATCCTCCCAAAGGATTAATGGATCTATGGAACAAACGGCATGATTTCAAGCAGGTATTGAATATGCCAGTGAGGTTACTGAAAAAGGGGCCATGTCAACAAGTAATTTTAGAAAAAACCCAAGTTGACCTGGATAACCTTCCTATCCAAACATGTTGGCCTGGAGACGCTGCTCCACTAATCACCTGGGCTCTAGTAGTCACGCGCGGGCCTGAAAAAGAACGGCAGAATCTTGGAATCTATCGAATGCAAAAGATTGCGAGAAACAAACTAATAATGAGATGGCTGGCTCATCGAGGTGGTGCGCTAGACTTTCGAGAGTGGCACCAAAAATTCCCTGAACGTCCATTCCCCGTTGCAATTGCTTTGGGTGCAGATCCTGCTACTACATTAGCAGCCGTTACCCCAGTACCCGACACACTCTCTGAGTACGCATTCGCCGGCTTACTCCGTGGCAGCAGAACTGAAGTAGTAAAGTGTTTTGGAAATAATCTTGAGGTGCCAGCAACGGCAGAATATATTTTAGAGGGACACATCCATCCCGGCGAAACTGCCATAGAGGGACCGTTTGGTGACCATACCGGTTACTATAACGAAACAGATAGCTTTCCAGTATTTACTGTTAATCGGATCACTCATCGAGAGAATCCCATATACCACAGTACATACACCGGAAAACCGCCAGATGAGCCAGCAATACTTGGGGTAGCGCTAAATGAGGTATTCGTACCAATACTTCAAAAACAATTCCCTGAAATAGTCGATTTTTACCTTCCACCGGAAGGTTGCTCATACAGACTTGCGGTAATAAGTATAAAAAAACAATATCCTGGTCACGCCAAACGCGTGATGATGGGATTGTGGTCTTTCTTGAGGCAATTTATGTACACCAAGTTTGTTATCGTAACCGATGATGATGTGAACATAAGAAATTGGCGAGATGTAGTCTGGGCAATAACAACCAGAACTGATCCTTCCAGAGATACCATTATTATGGAAAATACGCCAATTGATTACCTCGACTTTGCTTCCCCTGTATCAGGCCTTGGATCTAAGATGGGCTTGGACGCGACAAATAAAATGCAAGGTGAGACACAGCGAGAATGGGGTAGAACTATCAGCATGAAAAAGTCAGTAGTTCAACGAATCGATGAAATCTGGAATTCCTTGGGAGTTAAGACAAGACCTTAGTTTTACAATAACTTTTCGTAACCAACAAATATTCTCTCAACAGGCAATAGTGTTGATCTCCTTAATGCAACCAAAAACAATTGTAAACTACAAATATTTCCTCAATTACTTGTGTAAAAAGTAGTAAGCGTGCCGAAAAGTAGCACTATGAAATGAAAAATTGTGGGGGGTTATCGGAACAAAAAATGTGAGCCTTCGTAACATACAATAAACTTTAGTGAAAAAAAAAGAGTAGACTTATTGTTTTGTGTAAAAAGATTTAGTCCAGAATCGATCTCAAGTAATAAGAAATGCGTGTTCCTTGGATAAGTTAAAAATGCCGTGTCAAAAGACATCTCAAAAAAATAGTTACCAAACGCGCCCGCATGTTGACGTGTCAGTTTACTCGCTTATCTGCACCTAGAGCAACGTGATAATGGCCAGACCTTACCGGAAAATTATTATTACCACGAGCGTTTTGTTTGCTGGGGCACTACTAATATCGGCGACCTATTACTTTAAACCGAGTCAGGAACGTGCTCCACAACAGTCTCTACAAGCTATTGAGGTCACAGTTGTCAAAGTTCAACCTAAAACTCATCAGCTAAATGTGGTCTCTCAGGGCACTGTCAGTCCGAAATATGAAATTGATCTAATTGCAGAAGTTACTGGACGTATTGAATTTGTGTCGCCGAATTTCGCCAATGGTGATTTCTTCACCTCAGGGGAAAAACTAGTTCAAATAGAACCTATTGACTATCAGCTTAGCTTAATCACTGCTGAAAGTGCCGTAGCCAGGGCAGAAGAGGAGTTAGCAATTGAACGTGGCCGTGTTAAACAAGCTAGGCGGGAGTGGCGGGAACTTGGTGATGAAGAGGCAAACGAATTGTTTTTACGCAAACCCCAATTGAAAGCCTCAGAGGCAGCCCTTGCCTCTGCTTCGGCCGAACGCGATCGGGCACAAATTCAACTTGATAGGACTACCATAACTGCCCCATTCAATGGCAGAATTCGCGATACATTCGTGCATGCAGGTCAATTTGTATCACGCGGAACCCGTTTAGCGACTATATTTAGCTCTGAGGTTGCAGAAATACGACTCCCGCTAAGGGACCAACAGTTGCAATGGATTGACTTACCACCAGAATATGACACCCTAGGTAGTCAGAAGTTCCCAGCAGTATCCATTAAAAGCACGATTGGTTCAGTTCAGCATACTAGAGAGGGACGCATTGTGAGGACTGAGTCATCAATCGACCCACAAAGCCGTATGACATTCGCCGTAGCTGAAATAACCGAACCATTTTCACAAGAGAATGCTACCCCGCTCGATATGGGCCGATTCGTAGAGGCTAAAATTACAGGAATAATTTTAGATGATGTTACTATCCTGCCGCGCCATGCAGTCTATAAAAATAATTTAGTACTTACCGTCACCGATCAAAACTCGATCGAATTTGCCAGAGTAGATGTAATTAAAACAAGTGCCGAACAAGCTATCGTTCGAGGTATAGCAGAGGGAACCGTGGTAGTTTCCTCTCGGGTCGCAAATCCTTTCGTCGGAATGAGTGTGAGCACTTCCCCGCCTCAATCAACCGAAAAAATCCAATCTAAAAATACCACAGGCGAAATGTTATGAGACTAATTGTCTCCTGGTTTGTACGTGACCCTGTTGCAAGTAATTTACTAACGATACTCATATTTATTGGTGGTATTTTTGGTGCAATGTCGATGGGGAAAGAGGTATTCCCCTCAGTTCAGGTTGATTACATACGCATCATGATGCCATACCTCGGGGCAGGACCTGAGGAAGTTGAAGAGCAAATCCTCATCCCAATTGAAGAGGCTATCTATAATGTTGACGGAGTAGCAGGATTAGATTCTGTTGCCTGGCAAGGTGGAGGCCAAGTTTTAGTAGAGGTCGAAGTTGGTTATGATAAGACCAAACTAACAAACCATATCCAGACTAATATTGACACGATTACGACATTCCCCAGAGAAACAGAACGCCCCGAAGTTGCAGAAGTAGTATTTAGAGAGCGGGTGATGACCGTGGCCCTCTCTGGTGATGTTGCGACCGATGTTCTGATAGATTTTGCTGAGAGAGTCCGAGACGACATTTCGAGATTACCTGAAGTAGAATCAGTCGAGCTTCAAGGAATAAGAGCACCTGTTATATCAATCGAATTAGAAGAATATCAAATGAGGCGCTTCGATATCTCTTTCGAGGAGATTGTGGCAGCAGTACAACAGTCCTCAATCACCATGCCTGCTGGTGCCATCCGTGGAGAGAACGGTACATTGCAGCTACAAACCAGTGGTCAGGCTTTTAATGAATCACAATTCAATGAGATTTTGGTGCTAGGTCGTCCTGATGGTACTAGGGTCTCCGTTGGCGATGTTGCGAATGTCAAAGAAACATTTGAGGAAACCTTTTTTGAAGCCCGCTTAAATGGCGAGAAAATGGTTTTTGTTCAAGTATATACTGAAAATAATCCCGATGTAGTCGCATCTACGAACGCTGTTAAAAATTACGTTCTCAACGAAACATCATTCCTCCCTGGCAATCTAAAAATACAAACGGTTCAAGATCACTCAATAATGTACCAAGACCGTCTTAACCTGATCACCAAAAATGCGGTTGGGGGTTTAATTTTGGTATTTGTAATCTTGATGCTATTCCTCCGTCCCATATTGGCTATGTGGGTGTCCTTCGGAATTGGTATAGCATACGCTGGAGCGCTATGGATACTCCCAGCAGCAGGGGTCACCATAAGTATGGCGTCAATGTTTGCATTCCTGCTGATACTTGGAATAATTGTGGACGATGCAATTATTGTCGGAGAAAGCATATATCGACACCACGAAGAAGGATATAAAGACTATGAAGCGGCAGAAATGGGTGCTCAAAGGGTCTTGGTTCCAGTAGTTCTTGCTGTAACTACAACAATCATATTATTCGCGGTGATGTTTTTTTTACCGGGCTCGTTTATAAGGGCAATCTGGGCAATTCCCATCGTCGCTGTTATTGCTTTAAGCTTTTCACTAGTGGAGTGTTTGTGTATTTTACCCTCCCACTTAGCTCATATGGGCCCTGAAAAATCTCCCAAAACCAATTTCACGCGGCGACTCAAATATTTACGTCAGAAATGCTCTAATACGTTGCTTAATATTTGTGATAACCGATACCAGCCTCTCCTCGCCAAGGCACTTGAATGGAGATATCTCACCATTTTATGCTTTTTAATTGCTCTTCTTTTTGCATATAGTCTCTTAAATGCCGGGCACATAAAGAAACAATTCATGCCAAACGTACCGTGGGACTATGTGGGGCTCGAGATATCAATGCCGGACAATTATTCAAAAACACAAATGATGTCGTTACTTAAGAGAGTTGAAACGGCAGCAGAAAAATTAAATACGGACAGCGCGCTGAAAGAACAGGGGCTTGACGGCACGGTAGTTATAAATACCCTCGCTTTCCTTTTCGGCTACGATATTACTGTTTGGATTGAGTTGAGTCCTGGCGTTACAGATGCTATCGATACAGCTGTTATTGGCGAGCGCTGGATCCACCATCTCGGTAAAATTCCAGAAGCCTCCAATTATCAGGCCTTAACAGGGTTCGGCGCGAAAGAGGATCAGGGTTTTTCTGTACTACTTAATTCAAATGACGGCATACAACTCAATGCTGCTAAAACCTTCATGCTCGAGTCTTTAATGGAAATCCAAGGCGTTTCAAGAGTCTTAGACACAAGCGAAAGTTCTGGAATGGATCTGAATATCAGTCTGAAATCTGACGGTAACAACCTTGGTGTGGGGCTCAATGATGTTGCAAATCAGGTCCGACAGGGCTTCTATGGAGCGGAGGCACAGCGGATAGCAAGGGACCGAGATGAATTGAGGGTCCTCGTTCGTTATCCGGAATTAGCCCGAAAGAATGTGGATACACTCTCAGACATGCGAATTCGAACACCAGACGGTAAAGAGATACCGTTCTACTCAGTTGCAGATGTCGAATATGTTGAGGGAATTACAAGCATCCGCAGGGTAAATCGAGAACGTACTAATCGCATAAGAGCCTATGAACAAAAGAGTCTTGTGACAACAGATGAGATTAGCAAAATTGTATTCAATGAAATTAGCCCAGAGCTAGCGCGAAAATATCCCAGCGTCCGGCTATCCAAAGACGGCTTCAGCTCTGACGAAGCCGAATTCTACCAGGCCGGTACAAAATTACTCATCACAGCAGTTGTAATAATTTATGGGCTCATGGTTCTCACCTTTAAATCTTACCTCAAGCCGTTAGGTGTTCTAACCGCTATTCCATTCGGACTAATGGGCGCAATTTTCGGACATGTTCTCTTAGGTCTTGAGTTTAGTATGATGTCCTGGATGGGGGTTTTCGCGGCTACCGGCGTAGTGGTAAACGATAACCTTGTTTTAATTGAAAGAATTAATCAGTTAAGACAGGGAGGACTTGCATTAAGCCAAGCACTTATAAGAGCTGGAAAAGACCGATTCAGGCCGATAATTTTAACCTCACTTACTACTTTTATTGGTCTTATGCCGATAATATTTGAGCCCAGTGAACAGGCACAATTTCTAGTTCCTATGGTGATCTCACTCGTCTTTGGAGTCCTTTTCGCCACGACAGTTACATTGATCTTTGTGCCATCTATCTACCTCACCGCCGCAAGCTTCAGAGATTACTGGAAAGGAACACAGTTGCCCACAGTATCTTCATGAAGAGATTCGACTTGCTCAAAGCGGATAGCATTTAATCTTAGTAAAGAATAGGTTAAAATTACGATGTGTTAGTTCAGTGACAGCTCCCCTGCAGACGCAATTATTTCGTATCAAAGGATTACAATTTTTTCGGTGTCTAACGCGCCATCAAACGGATACACCCTAGTGTCATTAAATCAAATTTTACAAAGGTTGGCTGACCCTTCAGCAAATCATCAACTCCTCAAAATCAAAAGAGGTGTTGAAAAAGAAAGTCTCCGGACGACCAATAATGGATTTATAGCCATTACCCCTCATCCAGAAGCCTTAGGTTCTGCACTAACGCATCCTTCAATCACAACGGATTTTTCAGAGGCTCTCCTTGAATTTATAACCGCTCCCTACAACAACATTTCCGATCTTCTAGACGAACTAGACGATATTCATCGCTTCGTACATGCTCAGATCGGAGAAGAACTACTTTGGGTCAATAGTATGCCTTGTCAAATAAAGGCAGATACCGAAATCCCAATCGCAAATTTTGGTAGATCCAATGTCGGAAAGATGAAACATATTTATCGGCTTGGTTTAGGGCATCGTTATGGACGTTCGATGCAAACTATCGCTGGGATTCACTATAATTTTTCAGTTCCCGACTCAATTTGGCAGCTGATTGCCTCATCCAAAAGGTCAGGACTCTCATTGAAAGATATTAAGACAGAGGGTTACTTTGGTCTAATAAGGAACTTTCGTCGCTCAGCTTGGCTTCTTAATTACCTGTTTGGTGCCACACCAAGCGTCTGCAGCAGTTTTGTCTACGGGAAAACACATAAACTTAAATTATTAAAAAATAAAAAAAGTTACTATAGCCCTTATGCTACATCGCTCCGAATGGGAGACCTCGGTTATCAAAGTGAGGTGCAAGCCTCTTTAAACATCACATACAATAATTTGAAAAGCTATACTAGAGGTCTAAGAGCAGCCCTTCAGCAAACTTGCCCAAAATACCAAGTCATCGGTTTAAAAGATGACATCGGTCAACTTAAACAGCTAAACACAAATTTACTCCAAATAGAAAACGAGTTTTACAGTGAGATCCGACCCAAGCAACCAACAAAATCCGGAGAATCACCAATGCAAGCTCTTCTGGATAGGGGCGTAGAATATGTTGAAGTTCGCTGCCTTGACCTTGATCCGTTCACCTTGCTAGGAATAGATTCAACCACTATACGTTTTTTGGATACATTTCTACTATCTTGCCTTCTTTCAGAGAGCCCGCTTTCAAACAAACGTGAACAATGTGAAATAATTCATAATAAAAATCTAACTGTTTATCAGGGGCGTGATCCACTACTCCATTTACGTCATCGAGATCAGTCTATTCCGCTCAAAGAATGGGGGAGGAAAATACTCACAGATCTTTACCCTATTGCCTCACTTCTTGATGCCGCCCATGGAGGTAATTCTTACGAAGTTGCGGTTGCTAAAATGAATACGAGAATTGAACAACCAGCGCTGACACCATCAGCCAGAGTTATAGACGAAATGAGTACTCACAACGAGAGCTATATACAGTTCGGAATACGTTGGGCCAAGCAACATGCTGAAAATTTTGCTGCACGAAGTCCCGATGAAGCTCTGCTTATAAAACAAAAAGATCTTGCAAAGGCATCGTCACTGAACCAAAAAGAAACCGAATCATCGGATTATCTATCTTTTGAGCAATATTTAGAGCAATATTATAGTCAATAAAAGGCCAAGATTCATCGTATGCAAGAACGGTTTTTAAAGATGCCTAGTCCCAGTTACCGATCTGTAAATGCTGTAAGTGCTGGAGTCTGTGCATGGTTATTTATTTTTGCTTTGTTTTACCTACAAGAGTATCTATCTTTACAGCCTTGCTACCTTTGCTTTACTCAGAGATTGTTTATAGTCGGCTGCGGCCTGTCATTCGCTACTGCCACAATTCATAACCCTCGGGGAATAGGACGTAAGGCATATGCAGGCTGCTCATCTCTGTTTTCGATGGCCGCGGCATTCTTTGCAATGAAACAAATTTGGCTACAAAATTTACCGAAGGACTTAGTACCAAGCTGCGGACCACCAGTCGAGTATATACTCAGAGAATTTTCTGTCTCAGAGACAATCCCAATGTTGTTAAGCGGTGACGGAAGCTGCGCAGAAATTCAATGGCAGCTTTTCGGTTTGAGTATACCAGCTTGGGTATTAATTAGCTCTGTTAGTCTCCTAACGGCCTCCCTTTATCAAATGCTTCGAGAACAATAGCAAGGTTAAATAAAAAATATTTTGTTCTAGATTAACAGACCCAGAATAATATTGCATTTTGACTTACCAGCATTGTAACTAACCCGATACAGTCCATTAGTTACACCCCTGTTATGAGTGTTTATATTTTGAGATTAAGATTCACACTGAGTTGCAAGCCAGACAGCAATATAATATTCTCTGTGTAAATCTTCGGACAAAGAGTTGCGAAATGGGCGTTAGAGCAGATCATAAGTCCATGTGGGAACGCTTGGAGGGTATCCTTGGCCACTGGATAAACCAACGTAAAGTTCTTTTATCACAGTACGGTGAGTTGGCCATTATCAAAACTTTTAATCCAGATAACACGCTTCATGGTGCCTTGGTGCAGGAATTCTGCCAGTCCATGGTAGATTACCTATCACTTGTCCACTTCGAAGTGTTCGAACAAATTTCCCAAGAAAATGTTTTTTCTCGAGCTGAATACAAGCAAGAGGCCATGAATCTGATGCGCGGCATCCAAACAACAACGGACAACCTTCTTGATTTTAACGACAAGTACCTCGCCCTTGATGACCTTGAGACGCTGGCATCTGATCTCTCCGCGCTAGGAGAAGAGTTAGCCCAACGTTTTGAGCTCGAAGATCAAGTTATTGGACTGATTCGCAAGTCAAAAGAGGTGGAACCACAGCTTATAAGCTAGCTTATATACTTACACTTTTTTTCATAGATCGGCCCAATGAAGTCCTCACAACCTTAGACCCTAAAAATAATTACTTGCCGTTTTCAAATATCTGCTTTTAACAGCTCCACCTCAAACACCAGAGTCTCATTGGGACCTATTGGTCCCTGACCCGCAGGGCCATAGGCTAAATCTGCGGGGATAAACAATTCCCATTTTGCCCCCTCGCGCATTAGCTGAAGTGCTTCTGTCCAGCCGGGTATGACTTGGGTTACCCCAAACTGAGCTGGCACTCCACGTTTTAACGAACTATCAAATTCAGTACCATCTAAGAGTCTTCCAACGTAATGCACTTCCACAGTACTTTTTGCGTTTGGTCTGACTCCTGCGCCAGATCTAATGACTCTGTACTGCAAACCGCTATCAGTGGTCATCACACCCGATTTCTGTTTATTAGCAATTAAAAAATCGTTGCCTTCTTTCCTATTACTTTCTGATTGTAAAGCAGTTGATTCATCCGCCAATTTTTGTTGAGCCTCCCGTTTTGCAGAGATTTCCGCTTGAAAAATCCGCATTACATCAGAAATTTGCGCCTCACTCAGCCTAGGTTTGACACCATTAATGCCGTCATTAAAACCACTCTGAAAAGCTTTAGCGTCAAACTCTATACCCATTGATTCGATATTTCTTGCACTGTCCATACCATACAAGTAGCTGATTTTTTGTGTTTGATTCACAAGATCCTGAGTAACAGAGTCTTGCGCGGTCTGTGTATTAACTTGATCACATGCGCCAAGCAGGAGGAGTCCTCCGAAAGAAATAAGACTAAATTTATACATTTGTAGCTCCTATTACTCTGATAAATTTTAAACACGAATGCACTTAGGCTATAGAAATATCTTTGACACAAAACTACGGAAATGTAAGTGTATGTCATTTACGTTCCAGTTTCGACTCACAAGAGTGTGTGATTTATTGACACAAAAAGGAGGTTTTTAGCAATGCTCAGATCTGCCGAGAAAATAACAAATCCCATGTACCATGACCAAGTTCCCGTCCACGTTCTTCAAACTTTGTAGACGGACGATACTTTGGTTTAGACGAATATCCTCCCATCCCGTTGCCACAATTTTCAAATCCCTCGGAAAGATTCATAACATCCAGGATATGTTCGGCATAAGGCTTCCAATCAGTAGCCATATGAAAAATTCCACCCAAACGGAGCCTGCTCCGAACGAGCTCTACAAATTCTACTTGCACTAAGCGTCTTTTATGATGCTTTTTCTTATGCCAAGGATCAGGGAAATAGAGCTGTAAACGATCTATGCTTCCCGGGCCGATACAATTCTTAAGAACATCTTTCGCGTCAGAGAAATATATGCGCAAGTTAGTTAAACCTGCGCAATAGGCACGATTTATCAATCTGCCTACACCAGGAGCATAGACTTCAATACCAATAAAATGACTTTCGGGGTTTTTTTGCGCCATTTCAAACAACGAATCACCCATACCAAATCCTATTTCGACAATAAGTGGGGCTAATCTACCAAACTCGAGTTCCGTATTTAAGAGTCCGGATCTCATATCCAAACCATATTTCTCCCACCCCTGAGCAAAAGCGCGACGCTGACCCTTGGTAAAACGTGCTCTTCGTATCACATAACTACGAATAACCCTCGAACTGCACCCCTGATTAGAAATCAAAGCAATCATATTCTTTAAAACTCGAACGATATTACGCAGGTTTTAATCATCGTTATACCACAGTATAAAAAACATGATCCGTGGCGGAACTATTTCAATTAAAGCTTATACTTAGTTTGATAAACAAATTATCGATTGAGAATATTTTGAGTATTCGTCATGAAAAAAGTAATCTATCAAGGGCGAAGGGGTATTTAGACCCGTCATAAACCTTGCTTCATTTCTCCATTGACATCTTCAGACGTTGCATTGCATTTTTTTCTAACTGTCTAATTCGCTCTGCCGAGACGCCGTACTGTGCCGCTAGATCATGTAACGTCGTTTTTACATCATCTAACCATCGACGTTGCAATATGTCCCTACTTCTCTCATCAAGGCTGGAAACTGCTCTTGCGAGGCGCTCTTTGTTGTTAGATTGGCACTCACGATTCTCTACTATTGTCTCAGGGTCAGCCGAAGAATCTGATAAATAATATGCAGGGGTGACCACAGCCCCATCATCGTCGTCATCTGACGTGATATCGAAAGCTGAATCACGGGCGCCAAGGCGCATCTCCATTTCCAGGACATCTTTTACCTCAACTCCTAAGTCCTTCGCCACTGCATCCGCCTCGCCTTGATTTAACCAGTGAAGACTTTTCTTTGCACCCCGCAGATTAAAAAACAGTTTTCTCTGTGCCTTAGTTGTTGCTACTTTAACTATTCTCCAGTTACGTAAAATATACTCGTGAATTTCTGCCTTGATCCAGTGAACAGCGAAAGAAACCATCCTGACTCCCTTCTCAGGATTAAAGCGTCGAACAGCTTTCATCAAACCAACATTTCCCTCTTGAACTAAGTCTGCAAGGGGTAGTCCATATCCACTGTATGAACGAGCGATGTGCACGACAAACCTTAGATGGGCCAAAACGAGTCGGCGAGCGGCATCAAGATCATCATCGTAATAGAGCCGCTCTCCCAAATGACGCTCCTCTTCTGCAGTAAGGATTGGAACAGAAGATGCACCCTGAATATATGCATTAAGATTCGCGCCAGGAGTCATCCACTCCATTGACATAACTGAGTTACTCATCAAAACTCCAGTAATAACACCAATTTTACAGATAGGGTCTGCAATTATAATAGTAAAATAAAATAGGTTCAAATAGACTACGTACAAAAATTGATTAAGGTTCAATGCCCCTGAGATGACGTCGAACAGCTACCCACGCACCCAGCAATCCCAACAACGCTCCACCGCCCAAAATACTCAGAAGACTCCAGATACTCAAACCATGAAGCACAAATCGGCTCTCATACAGGCTGGCTAATACCTCGATTGAGCTATTTAACCAGTTAACTGAACCCCACAGAAGCAAAACTGATACAAATCCTCCCGATAGACCAAAGATAAGTCCCGTATATAGAAATGGGCGACGAACATAACCATCTGTCCCACCGACAAGACGAATTACTATTATTTCATCTGTTCGGCTTTGAATCGCCATTCGTATTGTGTTTGCTACCGCAAGCAGGACTCCGAGGCCGAGTGTGATGCTAAGAGCGGTAATTAATTTTTCTCCGATCTCCAGCATAGATCTCAAACGTTGAAGCCATTGCATATCAATTTGTACTTGATCAACCCCCGATAATTTTGAAATTTGATCGGCTATCTCTCCAGCCCGGTCCAATTTAACGCTATCAGGTTGCACTACAAAAACTGCCGGCAACGGACTCTCTGCTAAATAATCCAGAGCACTCCCAAATCCGGACAACGCCTGGAATTCTGTCAGCGCCTGTTCCGGCGAAATATAAGAGATGCTCGATACACCGACCAGAGTCTGTAGCTGGCTCTCCAGTATCGCCATAGTTTTTTCTTCTACCCCGACTTCCAAAAATACGGTCAGTTGAGTGGATGCCTTCACGTTACCACTCAATCGCTCAAGATTTTCCACAGCAAGAAAAAGGGCTCCAGGAAGCGCAAGCGCGATTGCTATCACAAGAACGGTCATAGCCGTTTGGAGTGGCTCCAATACCATATCTTGCAAGGACTGAACCAAGGTCACTCGATGATTGGTAATTTCACCTCTAAACCGGTCCACGGCAGTCAATGTAGCGTTGCCACTATCCAAACGATTTTTTTTTGACTCCCTATTATTTTTCTTGCTCACTCTTACCACTATCCTCAGCTAAATTACCTCCATCAAGTCTCAAAATTCTTAAACGCATACGGTTAATTAAAGAAACATCATGTGTTGCAATCAAGACGGTAACTCCAACTGTCTGGAATCTGCGAAAAAGTGCCATTATTTCGGCAGAAAGTTGCGGATCTAAATTTCCAGTTGGTTCGTCTGCCAAAAGTATCTTTGGCTTGTGCACAATTGCCCTTGCAATCCCCACCCGTTGTTGCTCTCCACCAGAAAGTTCTGCAGGCTTAAATTGTTCTCGGTCTAGTAAACCAACACTGTCAAGAGCAGCACGCACTCTGCGAGCCATTTCATCCCTTGGGTAACCGGACACCTGAAGCGGGAGAGCAACATTTTCATAAAGGGACCGGTCCATGAGAAGACGGTGGTTCTGAAACACCACGCCGAGTTGACGTCTGTAGGTAGGAACTTGTTGCCTACGAAGAAGATTGAGGTTCGTGCCATTAATCAAGATGTTTCCTGACGTAGGCCGCTCCATCAACATCAGCAGCTTAAGCAAGGTACTCTTTCCCGCACCGGAACGTCCTGTCAAAAAGGCCATTTCACCTGCATCCATATGGAAGGTAATTTTTCGGAGAGCCTCATATCCAGTATCGTAGCGCTTACCCAAGTCGTCGAATTCAATCATCGGCTTTTTTCGCCATCTTCAATATTTAAAAGGGCATCGACAAATTCCGAAATAGAGAATTCATGTAAGTCCTCTACCCTTTCTCCGACACCAATAAATCTTATTGGGATCCCGAATTGGTCTGCTAAAGCAAATATAATTCCGCCCTTTGCCGTGCCATCAAGTTTTGTCAAGATAATCCCAGTGACGTCGACCGCAGCACAAAATTTCCTTACTTGAGCGAGGGCATTTTGTCCAGTGGAAGCGTCTAAAACTAATAACACTTCATGGGGAGCTTGAGAATCTAATTTTTTAACCACTCGAGTTATTTTAGCGAGCTCATCCATCAAACTAGTTTTGTTATGAAGACGACCCGCTGTATCAGCAATGACGAGGTCAATTTCTTTAGCTTGGGCCGAGTGTAGTGCATCAAAAATAACCGATGCGCTGTCGGATCCCGTTTTTTGAGCCAACACTGGGATGGCATATCGGTTACCCCAAGCTTGTAGCTGCTCGATAGCAGCTGCTCTGAAGGTATCGCCTGCGGCGAGCAGAACCGAAATGCCCTCATCTTTAAATCGGACAGCTAACTTACCGATAGTGGTAGTTTTGCCGACACCATTTACTCCCACCACCAGAATAACAGCCGGGTTGTCTGAGCTAATCGCCAGTATCGGTCTGTCACATCCGGCCAGTAAGTCAACCAAGATTGTCCGTAATTCCTTCCTCAGCCTACCCTCGTCAGACAGCTCGGCAAGTGTTAGATTTAAATTTATCTTTTTGAGGATTTTTCGCGTAGTGTCAATACCCACATCGGCCTGAAGCAAGGATATTTCGATATCGTCTAATAACTCTTGGTAATTCGCGTCCGCTCCCGACAACATGGCCCTAAAATTCTGCCCAGCGTTAGAAAGTAGGTTTCGTAACCTACTTCCAACAACAGTTTTTATTTCGGGACGACGAAAGGGTGCCTTCTTAGATAGCAAACGATTGGCAAATGATCGCCGGTTCGTATTCGGTCGATTTGACGATAAATCAGTCACAATTATATTCTTTAGTATATGAAATTGTGTGTATCCTATCACTATCCTGTGCTAATGGGGTAAGAGCTGATAATGTTGAAAAAAAAATGAAAAAAAATGATACCGAAAATGGAAGGGGTAAAAA
>DDII01000046.1:0-1354 GCA_002338445.1 Cellvibrionales bacterium UBA1854
AATACTTCGAGGGCCTTACACTATGACTCGCGCCCCATCATTGTCTGCATTTCGCAAGTTCCTGCAGAGGTCCGTAAAGTGTCGCTACAGAATTCTTAACGCGTAGAAAGTCTCACAAGACTGCTTTGCTGGCTGTGTCTCAACTTTGAGTAAAAATTTACCGGTTTTTAGAGCCATAAGATTACACTTGTATTTTTTGTGCTGAGTGGTAACTTCTGGATCAAGGTGGTTGACCAGTGTCACTGAAACGTCAACCCTTGATAACAATAAAAGCTCACGGAGAAGCGAAAATGAAAAAATTAGCTGTTATTGTCACGGCACTCGTTGTAAGTGCAGGCCTAACTGCAGATACGAAGTACGGAGACATGAAAACGGTCACCCAAGACATGCTCGACAGGGCAGCGTCTGACGGTAACAACTTCCTACACACGAACGGAAATTACGAGCAAACCCGTTATTATCCGAATAAGCAGATAAACACGTCTAACGTAAACACCCTGGCTCCTGCTTGGATCTTCCAAACTGAGATCGTGGATTCATTGGAGACAACTCCAATCATCGTCGACGGTGTGATGTACGTTACAACCTCATACAACCACGTCTACGCACTTGACGCAAAGACCGGAGAACAACTCTGGCACTACAAGCAGAAGCTTGGACCAATTACCACCTACTGCTGCGGACCGAATAATCGCGGCGTGGCTGTATCTGGGGACAAAGTGTTCATGGCCACCCTTGACGCCAAGATGGTGGCCTTGGATGCGAAAACAGGTCGTCAAATCTGGGAAACAGAGCTGGCAGATCCAGAACTTGGTTATTCGGAGACAATGGCGCCAACCGTGGTCGGTAATAAAGTCCTGATCGGAACCAACGGCGGTGAGTATGGTATCCGCGGTTTTGTAAAGGCGTTAGACACGGATAGCGGAGAGGTTCTGTGGACGTTCCACACGACAGCCGAGAACTCGATAGGTACCTGGGAAACACACGACGCGACCGGCCGCGACATGCTGCGCGATATCAAAGCTGAAAAGGCTGCGTTGAAAGAGCTGGGCGATCCCTACGAAACTCTGGGCGGCGGCGTCTGGCAGAACCCGGCGGTTGATCTCGAAACCAATCGCGTTTATTTCGTGGTCGGAAATCCATCCCCAGATTTGGATGGCTCACTCCGCCCAGGTGATAATCTGTACACAAACTCTCTTGTCTCTGTGGATTTAGATAGCGGTAAGTACATCTGCCACTACCAATACATAGCGCATGACGTTTGGGATCTGGATGCCGTGTCTCCCCCAGTGATTACCCCTGTCAAAAATAATGACGGAAAGATGGTCAAAGGGATTTTACATGGTGGAAAGAC
>DDII01000046.1:1715-8517 GCA_002338445.1 Cellvibrionales bacterium UBA1854
ATGGTTCCACAAGAAGATATGTGGACTCTTCCAACAGCCGAAGGAGCCCGGATGCTTCCTGGTGCAAATGGCGGCGTAGAATGGTCTCCGCTGGCAATCGATCCAAACTTGGGTCTGAGCTACGCAATTAATCTCCACCAACCAATGACTTACCACGTAGAAAGCACGCCGTATCCGGCTGGCAAATTATGGCTTGGCGGTGCATTTAAGGTGATTCCAGGCGAAGAGCAGTGGGGTAACATTACTGCGATGGATTACCACACCGGTAAAATCCGTTGGAAAGTGAAGACTGAGCAACCCATGATTGGCGGAATTCTTGCGACAGCGGGCGGTCTAGTTTTTGCTGGTGAGGGTAATGGACAATTCAAGGCATATGACTCTGAAACCGGAGCCATGCTATGGAACTTCCAAGCCGGTGCGGGAGTAAATGCACCACCATCATCATTCACTGTTGATGGCGATCAGTACATCGTAGTTGCTGCAGGCGGTAACGCTCAGCTGGGCTATAAATACGGGAATAATATTATTGCTTTCAAACTAGCAGGTAATTAATCCCTAAGATGACGCCCTCTAGCCTCCCAGCTAGAGGGCGTTAGTTTTTTTGAGATTTCCATGCGACGAGAGTTAGAAATGCGAAAATTGTTTTTCGGAGTGGTAGCGGCCACCTCCATTGCCTGGTCACCCTTGTCATTTTCTGGTGAGATCAGCGTTATGGATGTTCTTGAGCAACAGCCTGATTACTCGACATTCGTAAGATACTTAAAAGTGTCGGGTTTAGACGAAAGTCTGGAGTTGCCGCTAGCCTGGAAGTGGACAATCTTTGCACCTACGAACGGCGCTTTTGAAAATCTGAATAGTGACATGCGTAAAGGGTTCGAGGGCGACAAACAGCTCCTGAAGAATTTACTTATAGATCACCTGCTTGTGGGTGATATTCAATCAGGATCCTTAGAGGGCAATAACAAAACTCTCTCTTTAACCGTCAGTCAAAAACCCATCCAACTGTATCGTGACCAAGACATGTACGTTAAAGATATGGTTGTGAAAGACAAAGACATGTCCGCCGATAATGGGATTATTCATGGAATCGATTGTGTTATGTTCGTGCAACAAAGCGAGACAGACGATCGACTCACAGCCGATATACAAGATGCCTACCCTGTTACTGCCTGTTGCCTAGACTCGGGTGTGCATGATGATAGCTGGCGAGATCACTACTCTAATATTGGCAGAGCACACGCAGGGTACTGAAGAATAAGTACAAGGAGGTTATTATGGCTCGTAAGATATGGGCGTCTTTTATAGTTTGCTATGTTGCAATTTTTTGCTCCTTGACGAGCGCTGATGGTCAACTGGATGCACAGGTGAGTGTGTGTGAGGGATGTCACGGCACCAACACAGTGACAAACGACCCAAAGGTTCCTGAAATTCAAGGTCAACATTTTTTTTATATCTATACCCAGCTCAAAGACTACAAAGCGAACCGTCGTTCGCACCAAGTAATGACTCTTATGTCCGCCGGGTTGGATAAGAAAATGATGAAAAGTCTGGCGCAATATTACTCTGAGCAAAAATGGGTCAGCAGAGCGCCGGAAGAAACGATAGATGAATCAGTGGCATCAAATGCAATGACCGCGGGGCAGTGTACGCAGTGTCATGGTAATTATAAAGGACTCAATGGTATCCCTCGACTGGCTGGTCAGAAGGCTAGTTACCTTGAGGAAACCATGCGCGCGTTTAAGCAAAAAGAGCGAATGAATGCTGGAGCGAAGTCAGCCCTCTTCGCGACAATGGCTGATGCAGAAATCGCAGCTATCGCTAATTTCTTAGCCAACCAATAGAGATCTACCGAATGTTTAAGAAATTTTGTATCGTCGTCTTTATCGTCAGCTTACTTGGACAAATCACGTGGGCCGATCAATCGTCTGCACTGGTCACTGGGTGTAATGGATGCCACGCCAAGGCCGCATTGCAGGGAGATCCGTCAATACCAAATATAAGTGGACAGCACTTTTTTTATCTTTACACGCAGCTTAAGGACTATAAAGCTGGGAGGCGCTCGCATAACGTTATGAGCACTATCGCTCAACAATTAACAAAGGCAGAGATGAAAGCACTGGCTATGCATTATGCTGAAAAACCCTGGGATAAGGTTACAGCCGAAATTGATGGCTCAAACGACTCGAGAGCATCTGAAATTCTAGAGGCCGGGGGGCGAAATTCCTGTCTTAAATGTCATTCAAATCTAATCGGATTAAACGGAACCCCAAGATTAGCCGGGCAAAAAGCCTCATATCTGCGTGCGACTATGCTCGCATTTAAAAATAAAACGCGTCTTAACGCGGCCACCAAAAATACACTGTTTAAGGATGTCACTGATTCAGATATCGACGCCTTGGCGAGTTACATATCTACTCAGTAAATTGCATACCCGCGGGCGCGGTTACGTTTGATTTCAGGCAGCCTATGACTACCTCATTGTGCTAATAAATCGATGACTTCTTGGTTATCGCGTTGATTCGCGTAATCGAGTGCGGAGTATCCGCGATTATCTCTGAGGTCAGCATCCGCCCCAGAATCTAGCAAAAGCGAAACAGTTTTCACAGCGTCCTCAGTTGGCGTGTCAGTCGTGTGACCAGACGCCCACATCAACGCGGTCGTCTTATTTATAAAAATCTCGTTTGGGTCCGCGCCGGCCTCTAACAATACAGATACAATAGGATGGAAACCTTTCGCACTTGCGTAAATTAAAGCTGATTTGTTGGTATTGTCTTTTTTCGTTGGGTCTGCGCCGGCGCTGATCAGTTGTTTGAGAAGCCGAATATTTCCATCGAAGGCTGCTTGTGATAATGGCATCTCGTTATCTAGTGTCAGGACGTTCACCTGCACACCCTGCTTGAGTAACCATTTTGTTACTTTTCGTCTATTGTTCTGCACAGCTTTCATCAAAGCGGTGGCGCCTCTGAGATTTGGTCGATCGAGCTCGCCCCCGGAATTTCGTAAATATTTCAGCATTTCCAGCTGTCCAGCGGCGGCGGCCCTAATTACAGGAGTGTTCGCTTGACGATCTTTAACGTTAATCAGTGCGCCCTGATCTAATAGCGATTTTGCTTCCGTTAGGCAGCCTTTTTCGCTGGCTTCTAGGAGTAACATTGAGTATTCACGCACCAAAGAATCGTTCCCTAATGCGACCCGCTTGTCCCGCACTCGATCACAAACAAGTTTGTTCTCAGATTCTTTATTGTGAGCGCCGGCCTCGACATCTGTCGATATCACCGAGATACTAGTAAGGAAAAGAGTTACGGTAATATAAATGAGTATGTGCTTAAACAAGGTCGGTCTTCCCAAGCTGATCATCGGTTGTTGTCTGTTAGTATTAACCGGCCCGTTACAGGTAGCCGCCCTCGAGATATCTAATGCCCCCGGCAAGATTATCCCGGTCGGTGATGTTGATTACCATGTTCTTTGCACGGGGTCAGGTTCCAGTTCGATTATTCTAGAATCTGGCCTGGGGGGCAACTATTTAGACTGGTCATTACTTCAACCTCTGCTCTCAAGTGATCAAGTGACTGTTTGTAGCTATGACAGAGCGGGATACGGATGGTCATCGATGGGGAACAAACCGAGGATTGCTGATAAAACTGCGGCTGAGTTAGTAACTCTTATGCAAAGGATGGAAATTCCTCGGCCGATAAGTTTCGTCGGGCATTCTTATGGGGGCCTTATTGGGATAGCGCTTTCTAATCAACCGAGCAAACCGATCGACGGATTGATCTTTTTGGATTCAATGCATCCGGATCAATATGAACGATTTAAGACCGATGCTGGTGTTGATGTACCCACCAATCCGAACCGGGCAATTATATTTTCGAGCCCCGAAGTTATTAGTTACGGTCTGCGAAAAGAGGATGCGAAAATTGCGTATCAGATCTCGAGGAAAGATAAGGTACGATCAACTCTTTACAACGAACTGCGGAATATCAAGGAGTCTATGAATGCCATTCGGAATATGAAATGGGATCTCTTGCCGTCGCTAGTCCTCGTCCACGGGAGAAGGGACTGGGACGCGCACGCAACTGACGGTCTGATGGAAGACGTTTGGCTGAGTTTGCAGACCGATTTAGCTCAACGATCGGGAGGAGAAATCATCATAATCGAGGGAGGCCATCAGTTGCAGCTCGATAATCCCGCGGAGGTGGCTGAAAAAATTTCTACATTTCATCTAGGTATTTTGTAAATTTTTCTGATCTACTCGACGACCACTACTGTTTTAAAACCGTCCATCGCAAGCCCTCTAGCCTCTATAGAGAATAAACCCACTCTCATTGGCACGAAATAGATCTCGATCGATCCATCGTCGTCGTATTCAAGGCCCCAGATCGTAGAAGTTTTCACTTCCAAATCGTTGATGACCACTTGATCCACGAACAAAGATTTAAAAAATCCGTCCATCGAATGAACTAGATACTCATCACGCCCATCACTCGTCATTTTTAACCGATAGAATTGACCCGCCTCTAGCTTAATAGCGTCAACTGAGAATCCATCTGTTCCATTGATCATAATTTCGGGTAATCGGGTGGCTCGTTTGAGAACCGGCTCTGCGTAAACAGGTGATACAAAGACAGCTGATGCTATCAGAATCGCAAACAACATTTTCATCGGTTTCTCCACATTATTCGAACTTACAATTACTTTCAGGCTGATCGACACCCAGCGTGTCCGCATAATTCACCGCGTGCAAATATCCTTTGATTGGAGCGATTTCGACGACCTTATTTTCAGTCGCTAAAAATAGTGGTTGTCGCAGTTGATTATTCCAAGGCCGAAATGACCCTTTCATTCCCTTGTAGAGATCGACTGTGCTGGTCCGGTAGGCCCTAAAAATTTTTAGCAAATCTATTGACTCAGTTTTCTTTTTCGGCAAATTATTAGCTAAGAACTTTACGGCGGCCCAGGCAGCGAAGTCCTCGTCAGTCATAGGTCTAGGGTGTTGGTCATCTTCAACGTGGTTTAATATTGATGCCCTATTAAATCGCTGGTTCAGCTGAGGAGCGCCGAATCGCTCTGCAGCGTGATGCCACGATTTCGGGATAAGTCCCTGGTCACCGACAACTGGCCTAGGTAGTCTTGTTTGATAGGGAATAGATCTCGAAAAGTCCTTATCTGAGTCAAAAACCACCACCAAATCGTAGTCTAAGTTTCCTGTTAAGAATTTTATGTGGTTTTGTTGCCTGAACTCCGGGTTATTTGACGTGGAAAACGTTCGGACTGCTTTGATGTCTAAATTAAGGCGTTCAGCACTTGACGTAAAGGCTGCCAACTTGCTTTTATCCTCGTCAGTTGTCCCGGTCACAGCAAGAATGTGAGTCCAGCCCTCGGCTTTAATCCATTGAGAGAGTGCGTCCGCATACATTCTTTCAGAGGGAATTGTATGGAAAAGGTTTGATTGACAATACTCGCTTCGTAAAATCTCAGTCCTGTGACGGGCATTGATCAGAACGACCGGCCTTGAACGCAGCATTTGGGCTACCTTGATTGTCATCGGCAAGGGAAGATCTAAAATTACCAAATCGTTTTGAAGAATCTTTCCGTTAATAGTTTCTGCCAGCTGAGTCCCCGTGTCGATTTTTAATGTCTTCAATTTCAGGCGCACACCGGAGGCCCTGGCTCGAGTCTTTGTTTCTTTGAGCGCGGCTAAAAGTGCTCTATGTGGACGCTTGTTTTCGACCAATGTATAGCCTGTATAGCTCTCAATTTTTTCGTAAAACTTGTCGGCATCAGAATGAAGCCACACAACATTAATGTCTGCTGCGATCGCTGAATTGGCAATTAATATTAAACCTATTAATCCGCTGTACCGTCTAATCAACAACCAAAATACCATAGGGGATTTCACCGGTTTTCACTGTCTTAATTGCCTTGGCTCGGTTCGTATCGACTATCGTAAGATCGTCGGACAGACCATTCGCAACATAAAGTCTGGACTCGTCGGTGCTGAGAGCTAGTCCCCAAGCTCGTTTTCCGACCAACACGTAGTCTGTAATTTCTCTTGTACCAATATCAACAAACGCTACGTGATTGGCACGCCCTAAAGCCACGAAAGCTTTGGTCCCCTCATTATTAATTAAAATATCAACCGGGGTTACCTGCTCTTTCCTGAATCCCGGAGGATCAAAAATTATCGTGTGACTGACCTCTAATTCTGCCATATCAATTATGTTAATCACGCTGGCCAGCTCAGCAGAAACCCACAACTCATTTTCACTGGGCGTCAAAGCGAAGCGTCTTGGCCGGGTGTCTACAATAATATCTTTGATTACTTCTCGTTTAACGGTGTCAATGACATGAACTAGGTCAGCGACCTCGGATGCCACGAACACCAAGCTGCCATCGAGCGTGAATTGAACTCCCTCGGGCTCTTCTCCTGTTTCAAATTCACCGATAATTTCACCGCTTCTGAGATCCAAAGCAGTCGCGACCGAATCCTCTTCGTTGGAAATATAAAGGGTTTCCCCATCGGGATGAAGATCGAAAGTTTCTGGGGCCCAAATACTTGTGTAACGTTTTAACACCTCAAAAGTCTTAACATCATATTCAAGTATCAAATCATCATCCGCACAGCCCACGAAAAAACTACTCTTGTCCTTCGCAAAATGCATGCCCCTAGGCCGTCCACAGGTATCCACTGATTGGATCAAAGCACCATCGCCCGTTAATACAGTAAAACTATTGGATCTTTCGTTGGAGACGATCAGCTTTGTGTCAGCAGAGACGACTGACACCGCTTCGATAAATACCA